>JADFQE010000044.1 GCA_022561985.1 Chloroflexota bacterium | reverse complement strand
CGGCAAGTTGCGATTTACGAAACGAGGGCAGCTCGGGTCCCTCGTTCTCGATGTATCCCTCAAACAGTTTCTTGTAATCCTCGAAGACTCGCGGCGATTGCAAGATCATCCTGGAATCTCTGGAGTTGGCGATTGCGGACGCCACCGAGAGGTGAAACTGCCACGGCACATTGGTATCAAACTGTTTTCCGTTGAGGCAATCCCGTCCGAGAGCGAGCATCCTGGCGACGCTGCCGCCCCAGCGCGGTTGGAGCGACCATCGGTAGAGCTTGTACGTTCTGAGTTCCTCGTAGTCAGCTTTCACTGCCTGCTCGAACCAGAACTGCGATTTTTCGTTGACAATGCCCTTGACCGTCATCGTCATTTCCATCATTGACATCGATGACTCAGGCAACGACGGGTTGATATCCCACGCTTGCAGCAGTAATGCGCGTGCGCGACGCATGTGGGAATTGAACGACTGCCACCCTGGCTGGTTGACAGTTCCGGCCAACCCATTTCCGCGCGCGATCCAGCCAATCCGTCGGTGCAAATCAGCCAACGCCATGCAATTGAGCCATTTGTCTCCCGGTTGATTGCGTTCCAAGGCGACTCCCAGTTGCTGCAGTTCATTCTTTTGAAGCAATCCGCTGACAATCGACGCAATCTGCATTTGGTGCAGGCGTCGTCCAGCGTCGTCCAGCGACTCGTCTGCAATCGTCTGGATAATGCATTCCCGTGCGCGTGCGGCCGTTTGTTGACGCAGTTGCGCTATCTTCGTGTCGTGGATCATTTGCAAGCCAAGTAGCGAGCGAACGCGCGTCGAGAGCTGCCACCGGCTGGGATAGCGCGAGTCGTCGATTGCTTCGACCTGCCGAATCAGCCGCAGCGTCTCCGGCTTCATCACCACGGCCCCGCGGGCCACAGCCACACGTTCCGTGTCCGCCTTCTCGCCCACGTCCACCATCTGCGCACGACCCTTCGCATCGAGGTGCGTGAGGCCCCCCGCGCCCCCGGCGCCCAGGGCTCCCGCAGCATCAGGGCCGCCCGCAGCGTCTGGAACGTCCGTGGCCCCGCCTGCGATGCGCGCCGGCGCGCGGCCCGCGGCGGCGTTCGCAGCCGCGACGGCGAGGCGGTCGGCGCGCTCGTTCATGGGGTGGCCTGCATGGCCCTTCACCCACTGCCAGGTGACGGTCCGCTCGCCCACCACGGCGTCCAGGGCCGGCCAGAGGTCCGTGTTGGCCTTGCGCTTCCAGCCCTTGGTCATCGTGTTGATGACGTACAGGCTGTCGCTGTGCACCGTCACCGCACTCCCAGCGGGAACGGACGCGAGTCCCTTGATGGCGGCCGTCACCTCCATGCGCTGGTTCGTCGTGGCGCGCTCGCCGCCCGCGAGCTCGCGCTCCGCGCCGTCGGTCACGACGACCGCCCCCCAGCCGCCGGGGCCGGGGTTGCCGAGGCACGAGCCGTCCGTGTAGATGTCGATGGTCATGGCATGTCCTGACGTACACCTGGCGCCGTTAGCCGCCGATCTGAAACATCTCGATCTTGTGGCGCGCGTCGCCCGCCGCATCGAGGGCGGAGCGCTGCTCGGAGTAGCGGTCGTCGCGGACGCGCCAGATCTTGGCGACCCTCTCGCGCAGCTCGGCGTCCGTGGCGCCCGCCCGCAGCGGCGCCCTCAGGTCGTGGCCGGCGCTCGCGAAGAGGCAGGTGTACACGCTGCCCTCCGGCGAGAGCCGGACGCGCGTGCAGTCGCCGCAGAAGGGCTGCGTGACCGAGGAGATGAACCCGATCTCGCCGTCGCCGTCTCGGTAGCGCCACCGCTCCGCCACCTCGCCGCGGTAGCTCGGCTCCAGCGGCTCGATGGGGAACACGGCGTCGATGGCCGAGGCGAGCTCGGCCGACGGCACGACCCGCTCGCGCTTCCAGCCGTTCACGTTGCCGACGTCCATGTATTCGATGAACCGCACGATGTGGCCCGTGCCCTTGAAGTGCCGGGCGATGTCCACCACCGTGTGGTCGTTCACGCCGCGCTCGACCACCGTGTTGACCTTGATGGGGCGCAGCCCGGCGCGTTCCGCCGCGTCGATACCCGCCAGCACGGCGTCCGGGCCGACCCCCTTGCCGTTCATCTTCCCGAAGACCTCTGGGTCGAGGCTGTCGAGGCTCACCGTGACGCGGTCGAGGCCCGCTGCCTTCAGCCGGTCCGCCTGCTCCGGCAGCAGCACGCCGTTGGTCGTGAGCGTCAGGTCCTCCACGCCGGCCGTCCGGTGCAGCATGCCCACCAGCGTATCGACATCCTTGCGCACGAGCGGCTCGCCGCCGGTCACGCGCACCTTCGAGACGCCGAAACCAACGAAGATGGCGGCGAGCCGGGCGATCTCCTCGTAGGTCAGCAGCTCGGCGCGGGGGAGGAAGTGGTACCGCTCGCCGAAGAGCTCCGCAGGCATGCAGTAGGTGCAGCGGAAGTTGCACCGGTCGGTGACCGAGATCCGCAGGTCGTGCAGCGGCCGCCCGAGCGTGTCGCTCAGGACGCCGCCCAGGGTCTCGGAGCGCGAAGCGGCTTGGCTCACGACCGTGCCCCCGTCACGCCGGGAGCGAGGGCCGCGAGGGGCCACGCGGCCAGGATGGGCGCCATGGCGCGGGCGGCGTTGCCTCGGTGGCTGATGGCGTCCTTCTCCTCGTCGGTGAGCCGCGCCATGGTCACACCGAGCGCCGGGACGACGAAGACGGGGTCGTACCCGAAGCCGTGAGCGCCGTCCCCCACGCGGGCGATCGTCCCCTCGCACGAGCCCTCGGCCGTGCGCTCCGATCGGGCGGCTGATCCGGTGGCGGGCGACGCGACGGCCAGCACAGCGCGGTAGCGGGCCGTGCGCTCGCCGTCGCCCACGTCCGCGAGCTCGCGGAGCAGCAGCGCGACGCGGCCCTCGTCGGTGAGCCCAGAGCCGCCGTAGCGCGCCGAGTGCAGTCCGGGGCGCCCGCCGAGCGCGTCCACCTCGATGCCGGAGTCGTCGGCCAGCGCGGGCAGCCCGCTGGCATCGGCGAAGGCGCGGGCCTTGGCGAGCGCGTTCGCCTCGTAGGTGTCGCCGTCCTCGACGACGTCGAGGCTCAACCCGACGTCGTCGGGCGTGAGGAGATCGAGCCCCAGATGGCCGAGGAGCCGGCGCAGCTCACGCACCTTGTGGGCGTTGTTGGTGGCGAGAAGCAGGCGGTTATCGGCCATGGCGGGATTCTAGCACGCTGGTCAGACTTGATATGAAGTGTATAAGCTCTATTGATATCTTCCGATACACATGATACGGTGTGTATCACATCAGGAACTACATGGAGGAAACAGATGTACCTACAACGATGGGACCCGTTCCGAGAGTACCGCCGGCTCGCACGAAGCTACCGTCCCTCGTTCCGCTCTGAGGACGAGGGGGCCTGGGCCATCCCGCTGGACATCGTCCGCGAGGGCGACGAGTTCCAGGTACGCGCGTCGGTGCCGGGCGTGAAGCCCGCCGACATCAGCGTGACCATCGAGGATGGCGTGCTGACGATCACCGGCGAGACGGCCTCCGAGACCGGCAACGAGGAGGGCTCATACCTGAGGCGCGAGCGGCGCAGCGGCTCGTTCCGACGGTCGCTCCGCCTGCCGGAGTCCGTGGACGCCGAGCACGCACGCTCGACCTACGCGAACGGCGTGGTGACGATCGCGCTCCCGAAGGCCGAGGACCGCAAGGCCCGCAAGCTAACCCTGGAGGTCACCGACGACGGCAAGGCCCTAACCGAGCCCGCCTAACACAAGGGCGCTGCCCTTGACCCACTCGCCAGCACCGAGCGCTAAGCCGCGCACCCCCGGCTGCGTGCTGGCCGGACCGCTTGTGGGAGAGACAAAGGCCCCCGTCCTTCGCGAAGGACGGGGGCCTTTCTGCCGCCATGCGCTCTGCATGAAGCGGCCGTCGGCGCCGACGTCGCTACCTGTTGTGGGTCAAGGGCACTGCCCTTGTACTGGTATACTGGCGGGGACTTCACCACCTGCTTTCAGCGCCCGGCTTGGGCGCATCGAGACGCCATGGCAGACCAGCCCAGCCCCACCACCCTTGACGACGTGCGCGACGCCGCGCTGGCCGCGCTTGAGGCTGCCGCCGACGCGCCTGCGCTTGAGGCGTGGCGTGTCGCGCACCTGGGGCGCTCGGGCGCGCTCACGCAGCTCCTGCGCGGCGTGGCTGCGCTCCCGGCGGAGGAGCGCCCGGCGGCCGGTGCGGCTGGGAACGCGGTCAAGGCGCTGCTCGAGGAGCGGCTTGCCGGGAAGCAGGCCGCGCTCGAAGGCAGCAGGCTCGGCGCGCTGGCGGCCGACGCCATCGACATCTCCCTGCCTGGGCGGCCGGTCTCGCCGGGGCGGTACCACCCCTCCACGATGATCCTGCGCGAGATCACCGACATCTTCCACGGCATGGGCTTCCAGATCGCCGAGGGGCCGGAGGTCGAGTGGGAGCGGTACAACTTCGACCTGCTCAACATCCCTCGGGACCACCCTGCGCGCGATATGTTCGACACCTTCTGGATAGATGCCAACCACGACGAGCAGGGCGGCTTCACGACGCTGCTGCGCACGCACACATCGCCGATGCAGGCGCGCATCATGGAGGCGCACGAGCCGCCGATCCGCGTCGTCGTGCCCGGCAAGTGCTACCGCTACGAGGCGACGGACGCCACGCACGAGTCCCAGTTCCACCAGGTCGAAGGGCTGGCCGTGGACAGGGGCATCACCTTCGCGAACCTCAAGCACACGCTCTTCGAGTTCACGCGCCAGATGTTCGGGCCCGACCGCAAGGTCCGGTTCCGGTGCGACTACTTCCCCTTCGTGGAGCCGGGCGTGGATATGTCCGTGGAGTGGAACGGCCGCTGGGTGGAGATCCTGGGCGCCGGGATGGTGCACCCCAACGTGCTGCGCGCCGTCGGCTACGACCCGGAGGAGTACACGGGCTTCGCCTTCGGCATGGGGCCTGAGCGCATCGCCATGCTGAAGTACGACATCCCCGACATACGGCTGTTCCTCAACAACGACCAGCGCTTCCTGCGGCAATTCTGACAAGGCGGCGCTGGTGATGGCGGAGAGCAGAAGCATGCTGGTGCCGGAGACCGACCGCGAGCGGCTGTACCTGACGTGGTACGACCTGAGCGTGCTCTACGACGACGCTCGCTCCCGCGCCGCGCGCGCCGCCGACGTCCAGGCGACCAAGGCGTTGACCGACGAGGCATGGAGCGCCTACGTCGAGTCCATCTCCGACGTCCCGTCAGCCGGACCTCGCAGCTGAACGCCCATGACCACTCACTTCCTCTCGATCAACGACCTGAGCGACGCGGAGCTGCGCGGCGTGCTCGATGCGGCCGATGCGTTCCGCACGGGCGCCGATGCGGGCGGGGCGAAGCCACTCGCGGGCAAGACCGTCGCCATGCTGTTCGAGAAGCCCTCGCTCCGCACGAAGGTGAGCTTCGACGTCGCGGTGTACGAGCTGGGCGGCCACGCGGTCTTCCTGAGCCGCGACGAGGTCGGCCTGGACGTGCGCGAGCCCGCCGAGGACATCGCGCGGGTGCTCTCGCGCTGGGCCTCCATCATCGTCGCGCGCGTGCTCGACCACCGGACGCTCGAACGGCTCGCCGGCGCGTCGGCGGTGCCGGTCGTCAACGCGCTCTCGGACGTGGAGCACCCCGCGCAGGCCTTGGCCGACCTGCTGACCGTGCGCCAGCACCACGGGCGGCTGGAGGGCGTGCAGGTGGCGTACGTGGGCGATGCCAACAACTGCGCGCTGAGCCTGGCGCTCGGCTGCGCGGCCACGGGCGCCGGCTTCGCCATCGCCTCGCCCGAGGGCTACGGCTTCGACCCCGCGCACCTCAGGGCCATCGAGGCGCGCGGGACCAGCGTGAGGACGACGACCGAGCCCCGCGAGGCGGTGGCGGGCGCCGACGTCGTGTACACCGACGTCTGGACCTCCATGGGGCAGGAGGCGGAGGCGAAGGCGCGCCGCGAGGCGTTCGCCGGCTTCATGGTCGACGAGGCGCTGCTGGCGCGGGCGAACCCCGGCGCCATCCTCATGCACCCGATGCCGGCGCACTACGGCGAGGAGGTCCCGGCGGGCATGCTTGAGCACCCACGGTCCGCCGCCTTCGACCAGGCCGAGAACCGGCTGCACGCGCAGAAGGCGCTGCTGCAGCTGCTCGCCGGCGGCGCGTAGGCTGGCCATGCAAGAGCCCACCGACACCTTCGACGAGCCGATCATGCCCGTGCCGCGCGCGCCACGGCCCATCGTCGCCATCGTCGGCCGGCCCAACGTGGGCAAATCAAGCATCTTCAACGCGCTCCTCGGACGGCGAGCCGCCATCGTGCACGAGGAGCCGGGGACGACGCGCGACCGGCTGACGGCGGGCGTGGAGTACGACGGACGCCGGATGCTGCTTGTCGACACGGGCGGTCTCGTGCCGGAGCCCGAGACGGAGATCGAGGCGCACATCGCCGCCCAGGTCGCGACGGCTGTTGATGGCGCCGACGTGGTGCTGCTCGTCACCGACGCGCGCCCCGGCCTCACGCCGCCCGACCGGGACGTCGCGGAGCTGCTGCGGCGCTCGGGCAAGCCGGTGGTGCTGGTGGCGAACAAGGTCGACACCGAGCGCCATGAGGTGCTGGCGCTCGAAGCGCAGCAGCTCGGGCTCGGCGACGCGATCCCGGTGAGCGCGCTGCACCACCGCGGTCTCGACGACATGCTCGAGGCGGTCGTGGCCCACCTGCCGCCGCCCGAAGAGGGCGAGCCGGAGGACGGCGTCGCCGGACCGCACATCGCCATCGTCGGCCGGCCGAACGTCGGCAAGTCGGCCTTGGCGAACGTGATCCTGGGCGCGGAACGCTCGATCGTGAGCGAGGTGCCGGGGACGACGCGGGACGCCCTGGACACGCCGTTCACGTTCCGTGCCGCGGACGGCCGGGAATTGGCGGGCGTGATCATCGACACAGCGGGCATCCGGCGCCGCGGTGCGGTCCATCCGGGCATCGAGCGCTACAGCGTGCTCCGCGCCGTGCGCGCCATCGACCGCTCGGACGTCGTGTTCGTGCTGCTCGATGCGACGGAGCTCGCCACCGACCAGGACCTGCACATCGCGGGGGAGGCGCGGGAGGCGTTCAAGAGCGTGGTGGTCGTGGTCAACAAGTGGGACCTGATCCCGGAGGCGACCCGGCGCGAGGCGCGCGTGACCCGCAAGGCCGTCCTCACGCGGCTCCGGTTCATGTCCCACGTGCCGGTGGTCTTCACCTCGGCGCTGCACGGCGAGGGCATCGATATGCTGCTGCGCACCGCATCCGACGTGTACCGCAAGCGGATGCAGCAGGTGAGCCAGCCGGAGCTGACGAAGGCGGTGATGAACGCGATCGCGCGGCACCTGCCCCCGACGCACCTCAGGGGCTCGCTCAAGATATACCGCGTCAAGCAGGAGTCGGTGGGGCCGCCGACCTTCGTCTTCTACTGCAACAACCCCGACCGGGTGCACTTCTCCTACGAGCGTTTCTTGGAGAACACGATCCGCGAGGCCTTCGACTTCGAGGGCACGCACCTGCGGCTGGAGTTCCGCGGCAGGGGCAAGAGCCACATCATCGGGCAGAGCCGATCGCGCGGCGTGGGCGGGCGGCGGCCGAAGACCACCCCCGCGCCGCGGTCCAAGACTCCGCCGCGGCCCAAGACTCCGCCGGGGTCGGGCGCCCGGCCGCGATCAGACCCCCCTCGCGGCGGGGACTAGGCCGTGGAGTGGCTCCTCGTACCCGTCGCGTACGTGATCGGGAGCGTGCAGCCCGGGCTCATCGTGGTGAAGCTCACGATGCACGTCGACGTCCGCACCCTCGGTTCCGGACGGACGGGCATGACGAACGTGCTGCGCTCGGCGGGCAAGCGCGCGGCGGCGGTCGTCTTCGCAGCCGACGCCGGCAAGGGCGTCGCGCTCACGCTCGCGGCGAGGCTGCTCTCCGACGACGCCATCGTGCACGCGGCGGTGGGCACCGCGGTCATCGTGGGCCACGTGTGGCCGGTCTTCGCGGGGTTCCGGGGTGGGCGAGGCATCGCCACCGGCGTCGCCGCGTCGCTCGGGCTCGATCCGTGGACGGCGCTCGTGGGGGTGGCGGCGTTCGTGCCGGTGCTCGCCGCGTTCCGCTATGTCTCGCTGGCGTCCATCGTCTCGGTGGCAGCAGCCGTCGCGGCCTTCGCCGTCCGCACCGCGCTCTTCGACGCCCCGGCGGCCTACGTGGGCTACGCGATCGTGGGCGCGACGGTGATCATCGCGATGCACCGGGACAACATCGGGCGGCTGCGGCGCGGCGAGGAGCGGCGCCTAGGCGGCCCCGCAGCGTGAGACGGGCCCTGCATCCTGAAACGCGGGCGAGCGCGCGCCCCGGACCGGCTCGCCCTTTGGGGGGCCTATCGCGTATGCTATGTGCTGCGGCGCCCACCGAAGGGCCGCCTGGGGCGGCACGAGCCGCCGGGCGAGGTAGGGGAAGAGCATCGCTAGAGAATATCGCGTCAACGATCGGATCCGGATAGCTGAGGTCCGGTTGGTCGCCGAGGACGGCACGCAGCTCGGCGTGATGGCCACACGGGAGGCGCTGGCCCTCGCCCGCGAGCAGGACCTGGACCTCGTTGAGGTCGCGCCGAACTCCGTACCGCCCGTCTGCCGGCTGCTGGACTACGGCAAGTTCCGCTACCTCCAGTCGACGAAGGAACGGGAGATGCGGAAGGGCCAGAAGGCCCACGGGATGCGGGAGGTCCGCTTCCGCCCGAAGATCGGCCAGCACGACATCGACTTCAAGGCGCGCCTCGTCCGGAGGCTGTTGGCCGAGGGCAACAAGGTGAAGGTGTCGGTGATGTTCCGGGGTAGGGAGATCGCCCACCCGGAGATCGCGGTGAACCTGCTGCGGCGGGTACACGACGGGTTGAAGGAAGAGTCCAAGCTCGAGCAGGCCCCCAACCTCGAGGGCAGGTTCATGAGCATCATACTGACGCCGATCAAGGCAGCGTCGAAGCCGGCCACCCCGATCGACGCCGAGGCGATCGAAGCGGCCGCACTGGCCGGTTCGACTGCCCCGAAGCCGGCCAAGGCAGCAGCGAAGCCGGCCGCCGCCAAGACGCCCGAAGCGGCGGCACCGGCCGAGCCGGCAGCCGAGGAGCCGCCGAAGCCGGTCGAGCCGGAAGCTACCCCGGCCGTCGCCGAGACGCCCGAGGCGGCAGCACCGGCCGAGGAGCCGCCGAAGCCGGCAGTGCCGGTCGAGCCGGAAGCGACCCCGGCCGTCGTCGAGACGCCCGAGGCGGCAGCCAAGAAACCGGCTGAGGCCTAGGACAAGAAGGACCAGGGCAAGAAAGCTGTAGGGGACGAGTTCGAATGCCGAAGATGAAGACGCACAAGGGCGCGCAGCGGCGCTACGGGGTCACCGGCTCCGGCAAGCTGCTCCGCATGAAGCGCCACAGCAGCCACCTGCGGCGGAAGAAGCCGAAGGAAGTGACACGCACGTTCAGCACGACGCAGCCCGTCCACGCGACCCAGCGCAAGCGGGTCCTCCGGCTGGTCCCAGCACTCAACAGGTAGAGATCAGATGGCACGCATAAAACGAGGGGTTACCACCCACCGCAGGCACAAGAAGATCCTCGGGCTCACCAAGGGCCACCGGGGGACGAACCACAGCCTGTATCGCCGAGCGCACGAGTCGATGCTCCATGCGCTCAGCTACGCCTACCGGCACCGCAAGGAGCTCAAGGGCGACATGCGGAGGCTCTGGATCATCCGGATCGGCGCGGCCGCACGCGAGCACGGCGTCTCCTACAGCCAGCTCATCCATGGGTTGAAGCTCGCCGACATCGCGCTCGACCGCAAGGTCCTCGCCGACCTGGCGATGAACGACGCCGCGGCATTCGGTGAGCTGGCCGACGCCGCCAAAGAGCGGCTCTCCGCAGCCGCGTAGCACCCGCTTCCCTCGGACCCCACCGCCGCGATGCACGACCCCACTGGCGCGACGCGCGAACGCGCCGCGCCAGTTCTGGCTTACTTCGATTCCACCGTGCCGATGCCCAAGCGTCCCGCCTGATCGAGCACGCGCTGCAGTGCGTCGATGCCGATGTGGCGGGGCCACGGCGACGTGGTCCACAGCTCGGTGAGCGTCTGGTGGATGTCGTCGAGCCCCAAGGTGCCCGACGGCGAGACGAGCAGCATCCTGAAGACCGTCTCGAGCACCGGCTGCCTCGCCGAGAGGTAGTCGTCCTGCTTCCCGCAGCTCTCCCTGGCGAGCCTGCGCATCTGTGGGAAGGACAAGCTCCGCCACGCGTCCGGTGTCTTGAGCTTCGCGAGCGCGGCGTCGCAGAGACGCTCGACCACCACGACGGAGACCGACCGGCCCTGGGCTTCGATCAACGCCGGGTCGACCGCGTAACGCGGGATCCCGGCAGGGCCCTCCTCGGCTGTGCCGTCCTCGGTAGATGGTTCCGTTGTCATCGGTGGCTCCCCTTGATTACGTATTCAGATCCAACTCGTCGGTCAGCAGCGCGGCGTGGTCGGCCCAGTCGAAGAGCTGCACGACGACAGACTCCCCGGCGGCGCGCTCCGCCACATCCTCTGGACAGATGGCGAGCCCCTGGGCCAGCTCCATCGACGTCAGCAGGTTCGAGCCCTGCGCCCCGGTGAGGCGTGCGTGGAGGCCGTCGGCCCGCCGCTCGATCTTCACGCGCGCGTAGACCCGGCGGCCGTCGGCGTTGTGGATCGGCTCGTCCAGCACCGCGCGCACCGTGGGCAGCGGGCGAGGCTCCACGCCCCGCATCTTGGCGATCGCGGGCCGCGCGAACTCGACCAGTGCGACCAGCGCGCTCACGGGGTTGCCGGGCAGCCCCAGCAGCGGGACCTTCCGGCCGTCCGGCGCATCCAGCAGCCCGAATGCGAGCGGACGGGCCGGCCTCATGCGCACCGCCCAGAAGTCGATGTGCCCGAGCTCCGCCAGCACCTCCTTCACCATGTCGAAGGCACCCGCGCTCACGCCGGCCGAGGTGACAAGCAGGTCGGCGTCGAGTCCCTCGCGCAGCTTGGCCCGCAGCTCCGTCATGTTGTCCCGGGCGATGCCCAGCATCACCGGCTCGGCGCCCCAGCGGCGCAGCGCGGCCGCGGCACCGTAGCTGTTGGAGTCGTACAGCCGCCCCGCCTCGCGCACCTCGCTCGGGTCCTGGACCTCGTCGCCCGTGGCGAGCACGGCGACCCGTGGCCGGCGGATCACCGGTGCTTGCGCGTAGCCGATCGAGGCCAGCAGTCCGATGGCCGGCGGGTCGAGCACGCGCCCCTTGCGCATCACGAGGTCGCCGGTCGCGACGTCCTCGCCGGCGGGCCGGATGTGCTCGCCGGGACGCGGCACGTGGTGGACCGCGATGGAGCTCAGGTCCTCGCCGGCCGCGCGGCGCGCCACCTCATCGGTGAGCTCGAAGGGCACGATGGCGTCCGCGCCCTCGGGCACGGGGGCGCCGGTCATGATGCGCACGGCCCCCCCGGCGGGGACCCCCACGTCCGCGAGCGCACCCGCCTGGACCTGCCCGACGACCGTGAGCGTCACGGGCGCGGCTTCGGAGGCCGAGGCGACGTCGGCCCGGCGGACCGCGTAGCCGTCCATCGCCGAGTTCGCCAGCGACGGTATGTCGAAGGGGGCGTAGACGTCGCGCGCGAGCGTGAGACCGTCGGCATCGAGGAGTCCCACGTCGACCGCGGGCAGCTCGTGGACGAGTGCGAGCACGCGAGCGAGCGCGTCTTCGACGCTGAGCATGTCCGCGGTACGCGGATGGGCGTGCCCATGATCCCCGTGATCCTGCTGGTGCTGGTGCTCCGTCATGCTCGTCGGCGCGTGCGCCGGTCTCCTCCCGGAAGGGTCGGTTGTCGTGGCGGGGCTAGGCGCGCAACGTGGCGCCGGTGTCCTTGGCGAGCTGCTCGGTGATCGCGGCGACGGCCTCGCTCAGCTCCGCGGCGCTGAGCGTGCCGGTGGTCGACTGGAGCTCGAGGCGGTAGGCAACTGATTTCTTACCCGCCGTAAGACCCGCTCCGGAGAAGAGGTCGAACAGCGTCGAGCTCACCACGAGCGGGTGTTGCTCGATGATGGCCTGGAGCCGCTCGGACGGCACATCGTCGTCGACCACGAGTGCGAGGTCCCGCATCGCGGCAGGGTAGCGGGAGAACGGCTCGAAGTGGTGGCGCAGCTGCGGCACCTGCTCGCCCAGGCGGCCGACGTCGAGCTCGAAGAACGCCGCACCATCGACCGGCAGGTCGTAGGACGCGACGACGCTGGGGTGCAGCTCGCCCACGACGCCGATGGGCGTGCCGTTGGCGAGCACTCTCGCCGTCCGCCCCGGATGCAGCATCTCGTCGGTCGCGCGCTCGAAGGTGGGCACGACGCCCAGCCGGCCGATCAGCGCCTCGACCACGCCCTTGGCATCGTAGAAGTCGAGGGACCGCTCGTCGGCGTCCCAGAGCGAGCGGCCACGCGGTCCGGCGAACACGCCGACCGCGACCTCACGCTCCTCCGGCAGCTCCCCCTCCCTCGGCAGGAACACCCGGCCCATCTCGAAGAGTGAGACGCCGGCGGGGCTCTGGCGGATGCCGGTGGCGGCCGCGCGGAGCACGGCGCCGCGGAGCGACGTCCGTAAGAACTCCTGCTCGCGGCTCAGGGGGTTCACCACGCGCAGCGGCTCCAGACCGTTGGGGACGGCCCCGAGTGCAGCATCGGCGCCACCCACGAGGGTGTAGGAGATGGTGTCGTGCATGCCGCTTGCCACGAGCAGGTCGCGGACCTCCTCGCGGAGCTCCCGCTCCGGCTGGTGGAGGTACTCCGGCACGCGTCCCGCCAGCGGCTCGGCCGGCACGGTGTCGTACCCAACGGTGCGCGCCACCTCCTCGATCACGTCCTCGACGATGGAGACGTCGGTGCGCCAGTACGGAGGGACGACCAGCAGCTTGTCCTCGTCGATGGCGTCGACCTTGAAGCCGAGGGAGCGCAGGACCGAGATGACCTGCGTCTGCGGGAACTTTGCGCCGAGGACGCGCCGCATCTGCGTGCCGGTGAAGAGGATCTTCGGCGCTTCGATGGCCACCGGGTAGGTGTCGGATACGCCCCGGGCCGCGACGCCGCCCGCCGTCTCGAGTATCAGGGCGGTGGCGCGGCGCACGGCGCGCTCGGCAAGCTCCGGGTTCAGCCGCTTCTCGAACCGGAGCGATGCCTCCGTGCGGATGTGGAGGGCAGCGGCCGTGCGGCGCGTGTTGATCGCGTCGAAGGTCGCGGACTCCACCAGCACGTCGGTGGTCGCCGCGGTGGTCTCGCTGTTCTTGCCGCCGATCACGCCGGCGAGGCCGAGGGCGCGCTCGGGGTCCGCGATGAGGAGCATCGGCGGCTTGAGCGTGTGCTCGACCCCGTCCAGGGCCTCGAAGCGCTCGCCCTCCCTGGCCGGGCGCACGACGACCGTCGCGCGCGCGAACTGCGTGAGGTCGAAGGCGTGCAGCGGCTGGCCGTACTCCAGCATGACGTAGTTCGTCACGTCGACGATGTTGTTGATGGGCCGCTGGCCCGCCAGCTCCAGGCGGCTGGCCAGCCACTCCGGCGACGGGCCGACCTTGACGCCGCGCAGCACCGTGGCGGTGTAGCGCGGGCAGAGGCTGGCGTCCTCCACGACGACCGTGATCGCGCTGGCGACGTCCTCGGTGCCCTCGGCGTAGCTGGCCGAGGGCTCGGTCACCACGTCCTCGGAGAACGCGGCGATCTCGTGGGCGACGCCGAGGATGGACAGACAGTCGCCGCGGTTCGCGGTCACCTCGATCTCGAACACGTCGCCGGAGGGCATGACGTCGGCGAGCGGTGAGCCGACGGGTGCGTCGTCGCCCAGGACCAGGATGCCGTCGTGGTCGTCCCCGAGGCCGAGCTCCTTCGCCGAGCACACCATGCCCGCGGACTCGACGCCGCGGATGGTGGCCGCGGCGAGCTCCATCGGCTCGCCGGTCTTCCCATCGATCAGCCTCGCGCCCACGCGGGCGAAGGCGATACGCTGGCCGGGGGCGACGTTGGGCGCGCCGCAGACGACGGTCTGCGCGCCCGTCCCGGTACCGCCCCCATCCGTGTCAACGGTCACGAGCCGGAGCCGGTCGGCGTTCGGGTGGGGGGAGACCTCGAGCACGCTGCCGACGACGACGTTGTCCCAGCCGGCGCTCGCGCCTGGGACGTAGGTGGTCTCCAGCCCCGCCATCGTCAGACGATGCGCGGTCTCGGCCGGCGACAGGGGCAACGGCACGTATTCGGCCAGCCAGGAAAGGGGGACTCTCATCGGTGGGTTCTGCGTCCAGCGCCGCCCGTATGGGCGGCAGAATCGCGGCATCCGGTAGTATAACGGCTCGTTGCGGGCGCACCAAGCGAATCCTCTCAAGACCCCCCAGCGTAATCTTAGTAGCAGGCTCACCTTCGAACACCAGGCTTATCCATGATCCCAACGCCCCAACGTCCCAGCGTCGGTCGCAATCGGACCCCTTGGACCCGGACGGCAGCGGCCATTGCCGCGGCCGCGGGGCTCCTGCTCGCCGCCGCCGCGTGCGGCGGGACGCCCGAGCCCACACCGACGCCCGAGCCCCCCACCCAAACGTCGACAACGGCGGCGCCGCGGGCGGCAAGCACCCCAACGGGACCGACGGCGACGCCCACGGTGACGCCGACCCCCGACCCCGCCGATCGCGTGCCGCCCACGATCGCGGCACCGAGCCTCAGCGGACGGCGGGGGGGCGAGGTCGGGGACTCCGCACCGGAGTTCGCGAAGGACTCGAACTGGCTCAACTCCGAGCCGCTCACCATCGCCGGGCTGCGGGGCCAGGTGGTGCTCATCGACTTCTGGACGTACACGTGCATCAACTGCATCCGCACGATGCCGTTCCTGCGCGAGTGGCAGGAGAAGTACGCCGAGGCGGGGTTGGTCATCGTCGGCGTGCACTCCCCGGAGTTCGAGTTCGAGAAGGTGGCGGCCAACGTCGAGCAGGCCATAGCCGAGTTCATGCTCGGATACCCGGTGGTCCAAGACAACGACTTCCTCACGTGGCGGTCGTATAACAACCGCTTCTGGCCGGCCAAATACCTGATCGACGCCGAGGGCGTCGTGCGCTACACGCACTTCGGCGAGGGCGCCTACGACCAGACCGAGCTCAAGATCCGCGGCCTGCTGGCCGAGGCCGGCCGCGACGTGTCCGCGATCCCCGTGAACCACGACAGGGGCCCGGTCGCAGACCTCCGGGCGTACAGCGGCGGCCAGGAGACGCGGATCACCCGCGAGATCTACGGTGGCTGGCAGCGGAACAGCAACCCGCGGGGGCGGTACATCGCACACCCTGGATACTACGAAGGGCCGTTCCTGTCGCAGCTCTACACAGACCCGGGCGACCACGCGAACGGGTTCCTGTACCTGCAGGGGGAGTGGACGGCCGACGTGGACGCCATCACCCACGCGCGCACCACCCGGAACTACGAGGACTACCTCGCGCTGCGGTTCTCCGCGCGGTCGGTCAACGTCGTCATCGACTTCGCGGAGGGAACCGACCCCTTCGAGGTGCAGGTGACGCTCGACGGAGGGCCGCTGAACGCCGAGGATGCCGGCCGCGACGTGGTGATCGAGGGCACGCGGAGCTACTTCATCGTGGACGGGCCACGGCTCTACGAGGTCGTCTCCCTCCTCGAGTACGGCGACGGTGAGCTGACGTTCAGCTCCAACTCCAAGGACTTCGGTCTGTTCGCGCTGACCTTCGGCGCATACGCGGACATACCGTAGGGGGCGAGCGATGCGCTGGCGTGCAGTTGCGATAGCGGTCGTGGCCCTGGCCGCGAGCGCCTGCGCGGGCGCCGCGCCGGCCCCCACCCCCACGCCCACGCCCGCAGCGCCCCCTCCCGCAGCCCTCTCACCCGCAGCGCCCCCTCCTGCAGCCCTCCCACCCGCAGCGGCGGGCATCACGCCGCTGCTCGCCACGACGCAGCTCCGCGTCGGGACGCAGCGCGTCGCGTTCCTGCTGCACTCGGCGACCACGCTGATCACCGCGCCCGAGGTCGAGGTGCGGACCTCGCTCCCCGGAACGAGCTTGGGCGAGAGCGCCGTTGCGCCGTTCCACCTGTGGCCCTTCGGCACGCGCGGCACCTACGCCACCGAGCTCACCTTCGAGGCGGCGGGCGAGTGGCGGCTCGACATCACGGTCGACGACCCCGCCTTCGCCGGGGAGGCCTCGATCACCGTCCACGTCGCCGAGCGCTCCAGCGTCCGGGACGTCGGCGAGCTGGCGCTCTTCAGCAACACCAAGACCCTGCGGTCCGAGAACGGCGATCTTTCGAGGATCACGACCTCCTCGACCCCGGACATAGAGCTCTATCGCTTGAGCGTCGCCGAGGCGCTCATCAGCGGCCGGCCCAGCGTGATCGTCTTCGCCTCGCCCGCGTTCTGCACGTCGCCGACCTGCGGCCCGCAGGTGGAGACGGTCTCCGAGCTGCGGGCGCGCCACGCGGACGAGGCGGACTTCGTCCACGTCGAGGTCTACGACAACCCGGACGAGATCCAGGGCGATCTGACGCGCGGCACGTACACGCCGGCGCTCTCGGCGTGGGGCATCGATACGGTCGAGGGCTACCTGAACGAGTCGTGGGTCTTCGTGCTGGGCTCGGACGGGCGGATCACGGCCCGGTTCGAGGGGTACGCGACCCTCGACGAGCTGGAGTCGGCGCTGCTCGCGGCGTCGTAGGCCTAGGCTTCCGCCAGGTCCTCGGCGAGCGAGGCGCGCACGCCGCCGGAGATCACGGCCTCGGCACGGTAGGCCGGGTGCTCGATGAGGAGCGAGACGGGCACGTCCCCCGCGATGAACGCGGCCGTCTGCGACCGGCTCAGGTCGAAGGTGACGTAGTGGACGGCGCTGATGCGCACCTCGTTGCTCCGGCCGCCCTCGTACTCGCCCTCGACGCGCTCGCCTCCGATCGAGAGGAACGTGGTGCCGCCGCGGTCGATGCCGATGAACCGGTCGAGGATCTCGCGCAGCCCCTCCTTGTCCGTGATCTCGATCAACAGGGTCGCGGAGAGCTGGTTGGCGCGCGGGATGAGCTGGTTGTAGGTGTCGAGCTCCTCCTGGATGCGCTCGGGGGCGACCATGCGCTCGGCGCGGATCATCTCCTGGACCTGGAAGAGCACGGTGTCCCGGTTCTCGAAGACGAGGGTGACCAGGTCGCCGACCCCGACGCGGCGGTTCCGCTTGAGCGCGATGATCCGGCTCCGGGCCTCCGGGCGAACGCTCTCGTAGGCGGCGATGTCCAGGATCTCGTCGACGGCGACCGGCCTCACGCGCGTGCCTCGACGCCGGCGGGCGCGAGACCGTAGGCGGCGACGAGCGCCTGGGCCGTGTGGATCGGCCGGCGGCCGGTGCCGATCTCGATGTGGCGCGCGGCGAGGGAGCAGTCGGAGACCAGCAGGTCCGGCTCGTTCTCGTTGAGGTTGTCGTAGAGCTTCTTGCCCACCTTGAGGGCGAGCGGGAAGAAGCGCTTGCTGACCCCCCACGAGCCGTCGTGGCCGGAGCAGGACTCGGTGACGGCGACCTCCGTGCCGGGCACGAGGCCGAGCACGCGGGCGGAGTTCACGCCCACGGACTGCGCGCGGGTGTGACAAGCCGCGTGGAACGCGATCTTGCCCAGCTCGTTCTTGAAGTCGCGCTGGAGGACGTCCCCCCGGGCCATGTCCATGAGGTAGTGGCCGAACTCGAAGGTGCGGGCGGCGACGCGCGACGCGGCCTCGGCCTCTTTCGAGTTCCGCGGGTACTCGTCGCGCAGGACGAGCGCACACGTCGGCTGCGGCACGACGATGTCGTAGCCCTCGTCCACGAGCGCGATGAGGCGCTCCAGGTTGTGGTCCATCTTCTTCACGGCCCCGTCGTGGTCGCCGATGTCGATCAGCGGCATGCCGCAGCACTGCATCTCGGGCACGACCACCTCGACGTTGTTGTGCGAGAGGACGGCGATGCACGCCTCGCCGACCTGCGGCTCGTTGTAGTTGACGGTGCAGGTCGTGAACAGCGCGACCTTCCTGACGGGGTCCTGGGTCTCCGGACGCATGGCATCGCCATAGCGGTCCTTGAACCACGAGCCGAAGGTCTTCGTGTGGTAGGTGGGCAGCGTGGCGTCGTGGTGCACGCCGGTCAGCACCTCGATGACGCGGCGCGATGGGGCGAGGCGGTTGGCGAGGTTGGTGAGCGGCGCCATCGGCCCGCCCGCCATCTTCGCGAGGCGGTCCTGGTCGGCGATCATCTTCTGGGCCAGCGGGATGCCCTTCTCCTTCGCGTGGATGGCCTTCGCACGGGTGAGCAACCGGGGGACGTCCATCGCCAGGTCGTGCGGCTCGGTGTACGGGCAGACCACCCAGCACAGCTTGCACTGGAAGCAGAGCTCCTCGACTTGGTCCAACTCCTCCCGGCCGACCTTCGAGAGGTCGCCCTCGACGCTGTCGGTGAGCTCGAAGAGCGCGGGGAATGTGGGGCAGAGGTTCCAGCACAGGCGGCAGCCATGGCAGACGTCGAACTGCCGGCGCTCCTCGGCCAGCAGATCATCGGGCTCCCAGTAGCGGGGTTCTTTCGGGTCGAATGCGGGCGAGACCAAACCGTCCCCCTTCCCCGTTCGCCGGGTCCAGATGCCGACGAGACGCGCGGCGCGGTGGCACGCGGCCTCCGCGTCACACGTCCGTCAGGCGATTCGAGCGGCCCGGCTACAGGCTGAGCGTCTCGACGCCCTTGGTGAAGCGGCCGGCGTGGGAGCGCTCGGCGCGGGCCAGGGTCTCGAACCACTCGGCGAGCTCGTCGAAGCCCTCGTCCCGTGCCGTGCGGGCGAAGCCGGGATACATCTCCGTGTACTCGTATGTCTCGCCGGCGACGGCGCTCTTGAGGTTGGCCTCGGTGTTGCCGATCGGCTCGCCGGTCGCCGGGTCGCCCGTCTCCTTCAAGAAGTCGAGATGGCCGAAGGCGTGTCCGGTCTCGGCCTCGGAGATGTCACGGAATAGACCGCCCACCTCCGCATAGCCCTCGATGTCCGCGCGCCGCGCGAAGTAGAGGTAGCGCCGGTTCGCCTGGGACTCCCCGGCGAATGCGTCCTTAAGGTTCCCCTCACTCTTGGTCCCCTTGAGTCCTGCCATGTTTGTCTCCTCCGGCATCTCCCCCGAGTCTTGCATGGCAGAGGGTACCATTTGGCGACGCTCGGTCAATAGTCGCGCCGGTATCGTTGGCCGGACCGCCGCCGACCACACGAGTGAGGGGGTCGTCGCGGCCCCCTCACTCTCGGTTCCCGGAAATGTCCGGTGTGCTGAGGGCGTCCGCCGATCTTCCCGTGCTTGACACGGCCCCTGTTCGGCGGTACGCTCCGCTAGCTTAGGAGTCGTATGCCCTTCGCATCGCGGCACCGCGTTTCCTTGTACCCCCAAATTACTCAGGTCTAGCCGTCCGCTAGGCCTGTCTTCGTGTCTCCCGAGCGCACCCTAGCCTGAGGAGTTGTAAGCCAGCATGACCTCGTTGATGCCCGTCTCCGACCGCGCCCCAGCCATCAAGTCCTACGCCCGCATCCCCAAGGTGTTGGAGCCGTCGAGCCTGATCCAGATCCAGACCAACTCGTTCGAAACCTTCAAGACCGAGAGCATCCGCGAGGTGCTGGACGAGATCAACCCGATCCAAGACGTGACCGGCAACCGCTTCGAGCTGCGCTTCGGCGCTCACGAGTTCCGCAAGCCCAAGTTCGACGAGGCGGAGTGCCGGATCCGGGAGGTCACCTACGAAGCGCCGCTGTACATAACGGTGGAGCTCGAGGTGAAGGAGACGAAAGAGGTCAAGGAGCAGACCCTGTTCT
>JADFQE010000043.1 GCA_022561985.1 Chloroflexota bacterium | reverse complement strand
GGGCGTGGGCGTCGGCGTCGGCGGCAGCAGCGTGGGCGTCGGCGTGAGGGGCAATGCCAACGTCGGCGTCGGCGTCGGCAGCGGTGGAGGCGGGGCGCCTCCACCACCAGCCGGCGGCGGGACCGGCGTGGGTGTGGGCGTCGGCCCGCCAACGACGACCGCCTCGAAGAGGCTGGATGCGCTCGCCTCGCTCAGGAGCGAGTCCGCGGTCTGGTTGATGGCGTGGACGGTGTGCGTGCCCGCGGCGAACGGCCCCGGGATCGTCGCCGTCCAGCTGCCCTGGATGTTGGTGCTGCCGATCCCCCCAGCAGGGTTGCCGTCGATGAAGGTCACGATGGAGCTCAAGGGGGCTCCCATGCCGGCGATCGTGACGCTGTCCTCGGTGCCGATGATGGGAGTGATGAGCTGCACGGTGGGCGGCATCAGGACGAAGGGGGCGTCGGTGATGATGCCGTAGGCGATGTCGACCACCTGCACCACGGGGGCGCTGATCAGCCCGAGGATGTCCTGGGAGGAGAGGGTGTACACGCGGGGGTCGAATCCAGCGACCTTGGCGCGCGGGGAAGCCAGGGGCGCGAAGAGCTCAGGCCTCACGTAGAGGACGCCGGGGGACAACGACGAGGGGTCGAGCGGGCCACCGCCGGCCCCGAGCGACGCCTGCACGGGGCCGCGGGCGTCCCCGAGCACGCCCAGCGCCGCCCCCACTTCGATCACCTTCTCGAAGTCCCCCGACCCGTTCGCGACGCCGATCCCGAGTATCGAGGTGCCCGACGACACGACGACGAATGCGCCCGCGGAGGTCCTGCCTTGGAAGCGGGCTTCGGTCTTCGGCACGGTCCCGGTCGCCGTCGAGCCCGACGTCGTCAGCACCGGCTCGACGGTTGCGCTGTGGAAGACGGTGCCTCCGGTGGCCTCCGACGCGATCTCGATGGTGACGTCGAAGTCGAAGATGCTCAGCGGGTTGGTCGCCGTCGTGCCGCTGATCGTGATGGACGCGCCGGGCGCCGCGGAGACTCCGGTGACCAGCGCGGTCTTGCCGACGACGCCGAAAACCGGCGTGCCCGTCCACCCGGCGCCGGAGGTGGGCGGGAGGACGCCCCCGTAGGCGGGGAGGTCGATCCGGATGTGGTCCGAGGGGGAGAGCGCAGGTCCCTCGAAGGGGATGATGAACGTGACGACGTGCGCAACGTTGGCCTGCCCAGGGGTCAGGTCGGAGAGCAGGACCAGGGGGCCGACCAGGCTCCCTGCGCTTGCGGCGCTGCCGGTGACGAGCCAGAGCAGACTCACCGCGAGGAGGGCGAGCCTATGGGAGCGAGTGCGGCCACCGGAGTACATGAGTTGAAGATGGGCGCGCGTGGACCGAAGCGGCGGCGGGCTATTCCCGCCCGGCCAGGACCCGGAAGCTACGAGCGAGCCTCGTCCGCACCCGGATCACCATGAACGCGAGGAGCGCAAGCCCGGCTGCGATCGGCAGGATGATGGGCCACGGGAAGAGGATGACGGAAGTACTGGCCTTGAGGGTCGTGCTTGCGGACCCGTATATCCCCGTGTACTCCACGGTATACCTGCCCAGATTCCAGCCGGTGTCCCAGGTGGCGCTGAACGCCCGCTCCGATTCGGGGAGGATGTTCCGCTGCTCCAGCGGGAGCCTCACGATCTCTCCCCCGAACGTGCCCCTGACGACGAGCTCGCCGATGGGCCTGAGGTGGACGTTCCCTGTGTTCCTGAGCACGACGTCGAAGTCGATGGGACCCTTGGCGGCGAACCCCGGCGCGACGATCTCCGCGACGTGGGCCTGCTCCACCACCTCCCCGGCGACCCGTAGCAGCACCAGGGAGCCGATCCGCTGGCCAACCACGAGACCCTGGCCGGTACCGCCGGACCCGAGGGTCGCGAGGACCGACATGTAGTGCCCGCCGGGAGGTGCGTTCTCCGGGACCTCGATCAGGAAGGTGACGGCCTCTTCTTGACCGGGCTCGAGCAGGAACTCCGACGGGCTCACCGAGGTCCAGGTGAGGATGCCGAACTCGGCCTCCTCCTGCTCCGTCAGCTCGACCTGTCCCTCCTGCCCCTGGGGCCTGAACCCGGCCACCTCCATCGTGATGAGGACGGGTGAGCCCCCCCTGTTGGAGACCCGCATCTGCTGAGCCACCACTTCGCCAGGCTCCACCGAGATCTCGAAGTTCGGAGGGGATATGCGGATGGCTGTCCCGCTCTGCCCTGAAACCCCGGCTCCTCCCACCGCGAACGCGGCGATGGCCAGAGACAGCAGGGGAACCACCCTCCTCAGTTGTGACGACGCGCTCAACGTGCTTTGTACCCCCTTGCCACCGCGCCTATCTTACCCTCCTTCCCTCGAAGCATGAATGGTTTTCGGCTACGTTGCCGGGCCCGCCGGACGGGCCGGAGGGTCCCCGGGCAGAAAACAAGAGCGGCTGCACTCGCCCAAAGGCCCGTGCAGCCGCTCTGCTCGCAACTCCCTAGAAGTTCGGGAGGACCGTGTAGTTGACGCTGCCCGAGTAGTCGCCGGCCGGGGTCGTCGCGTCCACCTGGACCCGGAAGATCACCGTGGTGTCGGCGCCGTTGGTCGGCGCGCTGTTCGAGGCGATCACCAGCGAGCTGGAGATCGGCTCGTATTCGAGCGCACTGTTGGTGTCGGTGTCGAAGCTCGCCGGCGCGTGTCCGCCCTCGGCCGAGACGCCGAAGCCGGCGGTGCCGCCGATGCCTTCCACCCACTCCACGTCGGAGGCGACGTAGCCGATGGTCTCGCTGCCGCCGGAGCGCGTCATGGCGTTGGCCTCGCCCTGGACGCTCGCCGTGTAGCCCGTCACGCCGTTGGTGACGACGTTGATCGTCTGAGCGAGTGCCCGCGAGGAGGGCGTCGGGCTCGTGATCCCCAGCGGCACGAAGTTGCCGAAGGGCAGGGCCGTGGCGGTCGCCGTGCCGGTCACGCTCTTGGACGAGTTGTCCACCGTGCCCGTCGCTCCAGCCACCGTCATCTGCAGGATCGCGTCCTGCGTGCCCGTCACGCTGATGACCGGGATGACCGCGGAGGCGACCACGCTCTCGCCGTCCAAGGGAGTCGTCAGGGACTCATCGCTGTACGTGGTGATCCGCACGTAGAACACGATGGGCTCGGTCGTGCTGGTCGTTCCGGTGTTGACGATGCCGGAGATGCCCACGGTGATAGCGCCCTGGGAGTCGGCCACGGAGCTTGAGAGATCGATGACGCCGTTGCCCGAGGCGTCGACCGCCCATCCCCCCGCGTCGAAGAACGTGCCGGAGACGAGGCTCGCGGACGTGCTGTCGAAGTCACCGGCGGGCAAGGTGCACGAGCCGGAAGCCTCCTGGCAGAACTCCAGTCTCACGCCTTGCTTCGCGGACGTGCTGCCCGTCCAGGCGAAATCGTAGGTCGCCGTCGCGCCGGGCTCCGAGTCCGAGAGGGTCAGGGTCATGCTGGTCAGGCTCGCGGCCTGCGCAACAAAGAGGACCGAGCCCATGATGCCGACCACTGCGGCGAGTGCCAGAAGGGTCCTGGTAACGATCTTGTGGCTTCCGGTGTGTGTCATCTCGTCTTCCCCCAAGTCGAACGTGATGGCTCCAGCCTACGGGGGAGGGGGGGAGGCGCCCATCCCCGAGACAGGTGAATGCCCGGACGGCTTGCTCATCCCTCCGGGTGAGTTGGTGCCGCGCATGTCTCCGCCCCCCCGGTGCCTTATACTCGCGCTCGCCTCCTGCTCGTGGGCCGGGGCGAACGCGCAATGACGAGAGGTGGGGATTGTTTCTGGTGCGACGTATCTTCAAGGTCAAGAAGGGCAAGGCCCGCAAGGCGGCGGAGCTCATCACGCAGCTCGGCGCGATGTACGAGAAGGAGGGCCAGCGGACGCCCTCGCGCGTGTACATCAGCGGGGGAGGGGTCCCCGGCCCGGCCGACACGGTCTACATGGATTGGACCGAGGAGACCCTGCGGTCCGCCTACCGCGAGAACAACCCGGTGCCACCCGGCCTGAACGCCGTGTACGAGCAGCTCCGGGAGCTCCAGGAGGAGACGTTCATCGAGTTCTACGACCTCTACAGCGGCTCGTAGCCCGGCTCAAGCCTCCCTCGGCGGGGGCGTCAGCGGCGGCGCGATCCCCAGGCGCTGGAGCAGCGCGTGGTCGTCGCGGTCGGACCAGTGCTCGACGATCAGCCCGCGGTGCAGCCTGAAGACGTCGATGCGCCTCCAGATGGCCGTCGCCTCCTGCGGCGAGACGCCCTGCGCGGTGCCGTCGTGCGGCCCGTGGAGCGAGACCGTGGCGACGACCTTGTCGCGCTCCACGATGAGGTCCTCGATCGTCACACGGAGGCCGGGGAACGCCGTCCTGGCCATGGCCGCGAGCTGCTTCACGGGCGCCGGCCCGAAGGGGTCCTCCGGGATCCCCGCCATGTGCAGCTCGACGTCCGCGGCGAAGATCTCATCGACGACGCGCAGGTCGCCCCTCTCCCACACCTCGCGGTAGTAGCGGCGGACGACGGCCTTGTTCTCGTCGGACACTTCGGCACCTCGTTCTGCGTGCGCGGACTCGCGTGGGCATTGTTGGCCGCGGTCCGGGGCGCGTCAACCGCTGGCGCGGTGCTATAGTCGCCCCACCCAGATGGCTGGCCAGATGGCTGGAGGGAAGACATGCTCGTAGTCGGCACCGGCGACGGCATCCGCGTCTTCGAGCGCAGCGGGAAGTCGTGGCGCGCGGGCCCGGCGGGCCTCGAAGGCAACGTCGTCTCGCAGATCGCCCTCGATCCTGCGCGCCCGGGACACCTGCTCGCGGCGTCGCGCCGCGGCGTCTACGAGAGCGACGACGGCGCCGCGAGCTGGCGCCTCGCCCTCGCGGACGTCGACGCGCGCGCCGTTGTCCTGGATGCCGACGGCACGGCGTATGTCGGGACGTACCCGGCCGGCGTGCGCCGCCGGGCCCCCGGCGGCGAGTTCGAGATCCTCGGTGGGCTGAGCGAGCTGCCGACCTACGGGACCTGGTCGTTCCCCGGCGCTCCGCACCTGCCGCTCGTGCGTGACATCGCGCTCTCGCCGCGGCGCACCGGCACGGTGTACGCAGCGGTGGAGGTGGGCGGCGTCATGGGCTCGGAGGACCGCGGCGATTCGTGGGCCGAGCTGCGCGAGGGCCTCCAGCCCGACGTGCACTCCGTCGCCTGCGTGGACGGCGGCTCCGACCGGCTGTATGCGGCCACCGGGGTCGGCTTCTACCGCAGCGGCGACGCCGGTGCGTCCTGGGAATCGGCCTGCGAGGGGCTCGACGACCTCTACAGCGTGCCGCTGGCGGTCGACCCCGGTGAGCCGGGCACGCTGTTCACGGCCGCGGCCCGGAGCCGCCCGCGCACCTGGCGGACCAGGGAGCAGGGCGCGGACGCGAAGATCTACCGCAGCACGGACGGCGCGAGCACCTGGGAGGCCGTGATGGACGGCCTGGGGGACACGCTGGTGGCGGCCGTCGACGCGCTCGCCGTGGACGGGGAGGGGACCGTGTACGCTGGGCTGTCCGACGGGCGGGTGCTCACCGGGCCGTCGCTCGCGGAGTCGTGGAGCGTGCTGGCGGACGGGTTGGGCCGGGTGACGGCACTCGCCGTCGCCTAAAGACGGCGCGCTACGCTGGCGCCGGCGTCACGTGAGGAGGCAAGCGACATGTCCAGGATCCGTCACATCGCCATCGCGACCCAGGACCCGGAGGGCACGGCCCGCTTCTACAAGGAAGGTCTCGGGCTGCGCGAGGTCGGCGTGGTCAACTCGGAGCTCGCCGAGGGCTACTATCTGACCGACGGCCACGTCAACATCGCTATCCTCCGGTTCAAGACCGACGCGGCCGCCACCACGGAGGGCGCGCCGCGCTACACGGGCGTCCACCACCTCGGCTTCGAGGTCGACGACATGGAAGCGGCCCGCAAGCAGATCGAGGACGCAGGCGCCGTCTTTCAGAAGATGGCCGGTGCGCGGACACCGGGGCCCGGCGGCACGGGGAACGTCGAGGTCAAGTTCCGGGGGCCGGACGGCGTGACCGTCGACCTCTCGGAGCACGGCTGGGCTGGCACCGCACCCGATTAGCGAGGGCGAGGCCCTCGACCCACTCGTCAGCACGGGGCGTGGGTTTCAGACGTAGGCGCCCGAGCGCTGGCTGCGCCCTTGCTACCCCTCGAAGATCAGCGACTTCACGACCACGGGGATGGCTTCGACCGATTCGATGGACTGACCGAGGTCGACGAAGTTGAAGTCGCCGACCTGGATGCCGTCCACGACGATGACTTCGGGCTTGACCTTGTGCTCGCGCTTGAGCATCGATCCCACGAGCCCCGCCACGTCGGCGCTCAGGATGATGTTCCACACGTCGGTGCGGTGCTTGAGGGCGTCGGCGATGGCGTCGCAGATCATCTTGATCGAGTCGTAGGTCGGCACCACCGATCCGAGGAGCGCGAGGGCGAGGGGCCTGTTCATGTCGGTCGGGTCGATGTCCATGCGCTCGAACCCGTGAGCGATGGCGTCGGCGACGCCCTTCGTGGTGAGGTCATCCGTGGGGAGGTAGGACGGGATGACCTGCAGGTCGAGCTGTGGCAGGAGGCTCATGTCGGACACATACACGGTGCTCGTGGAGACTTGGACCGTGTACTGCGAGGCGCCGATCACCGTGGCCCGGATGCGCTCCGAGCTCCCGACCAGCGGCACGCCCATGCTCGGGAGGCGCTTGCGCATGGCGGCGCCGAGAAGCGGTCCCAGGTCGCCGTAGTCCTGCTTGTCGTAGTCGTAGACGTACTCCGCGACGCCGCCCGAGAAGCCGACCTCGTCGATGGGGTCGGCGAAGGCCAGCGGGCTTGCGGTGACGAGCAGCTCCATCATCAGCGGGGTGTACTCCTCGCGCTTCAGCACCTTCATCACGAGGTCCGCGAACGTCTCCGCCAGCGTCTCCTTCTGCTCCTGCGTGATGACGTTGCCGACCACCAGGTCGATGCCGACCGAGCTGGCGATCTTCCTTCCGGCCTCCTCGACGCGAGCGATCTTGTCGTCCGTGTCCCATGCGACGAGGCGGGCGCCGATGCTGATCGCCAGGGTCTCGGTGACTGCGCCGTCCTGCACGATGGCGACCTTGGTGGTCCCACCGCCCATGTCGACGTTCATGCCGGCGCCGATCTCCTTGGACCGTGCCACGGCGCCGGAGCCGTGGGCGCCTAGGATCGCCTCGAGGTTCGGCCCGGCCGTCGCGCAGACGAACCGGCCGCCCTGGGCCGCCAGCATCCGGACGATGTTCTCGGAGTTGACCTTCCGGACGGCTTCGCCGGTGCAGATGACCGCTCCGGTGTCGACGTCTTCCTGGGCGATACCGGATTCGCTGTAGCTGTTCTTGACGAACTCGCCGAGCGCGTCGGTGTCGATGGTCGTCTCGTCGATGAAGGGCGTCAGCAGGATGGGGGAACGGTAGAGCACCTCGCGGTGGACGACCTCGAACGCGCTGGACATCTCCGTGCTGCGCCGCCGCATGATGATCTTGGAGAACATGAGGTGCGAGGTCGAGGAGCCGATGTCGATGCCCACGCTGGTGAGCCGGAGCCAGTCTGGATTGACCGGGAAGCCGTCGTCGGCGATGGAGCCGAAGAAGGGGTCCTCGTCACCATCGATATGTCCGTGCTCGAAGGGGTCGTCGTGCATGAGAAACACCTCGCGGCGGCCTCGGACGCAAGCGGGAGCGGCGCACCCGCGTGGCGGGCGCGTCCCGCATGGCCGGAAATCAGGACTGATAGGGCGGGGCAATCATGGTATGCACGCCGCGCCATGTCAAGGCGCGCGCGACCTGCCGGCGCGCTTGCCGCCAGCCGCCCATGCGTGTAGCGTTCGGGCCGTGATGGACGGACAGCGCAGGAGCGAGCTCGCACGCCGGATGTCGGACCTCGCCAACTCCTTCTGGGCGGGGGAGGCCGAGATATGCCGCGCCTTCTGGGCCGTGCCAAGGACGTCCGAGGAGCAGGCCCACTGGCTCCGCCTCCAGGTCTTCAAGGAGATGTACGGCTCCGGGCTGCACACCAACCCGGAGGGCATCATCCGCGGCATCCTCGACGATCTGCGCGCGGACGTCGAGCGGATCGAGACGCGGGCCGACCGCGAGGCCTACGACCGCGATCTCCGGGTGCTCCGCGAGGAGTTCGCCCACTTCCGGCTGTATGCCGACATCCTGGAGGGCATCACCGGCGAGCCCATCAACCTCGCCGGCCTCCGGTCGTGGCAGCTCGCGCAGGACCGCAGGCTGGGCGAGGTGCGCCAGGGCGCCCGCGAGCGCGATAAGCGACTGGGTGCGCTGGCCGTCGGCTTCACGGAGGGCGGCGGCTCGGCGTTCTTCTACGTCGGCCGCGACATCGGTGGCGACCCCGTCTCCGAGGAGATCGCGCGGGCATGCCGCGTGGTCTTCGAGGACGAGCTGGAGCACGGGGAGCACGGCGCCCACGAGCTCGACGAGGCGCTGGAGACCGAGGAGGAGTGGACGCAGGTCCGCGAGATGGTCGTGGCCATCTGTCAGCAGCGGCTCCGCATGCGCTACGAGATGTTCGGCTTCCCGGTCGACGAGGGGCGCATCGCCGAGATCGCGGAGGGGAAGATCGAGCCGCTCTTGATGACTGCGTCTTAACTCCCAGGACGTTCTAGTAGGACGGAGAAGAAGCATGGTGCTACGGACGGGCCGGGACATGATGAGCGAGCTCTCCCACTTCGTCGAGCGCTTCGCGGCGGGCGAGGCGGAGGTCGCACGCACCTTCCTGACGGCCCCCCACGAGCCCGCCGACCACGTCCCCTGGCTCCGGCACCAGTGCTACCGCGAGCTGCGGGGCCCCGGGCTGCTCAAGCGCCACCAGAGCCGTACCGATTGGGTCATCGAGAACGTGAACAGCGGGCTCCCCGCGGCGGAGAGCCGCGAGGGCCGCGCGGAGTTCGACCGCCAGCTCGGGCAGATCCGCGAGGAGTTCGCGCACTTCCGGCTCTACGCCGACATCCTCGAGGACATCACGGGCTCACCCGTCCTGATGCGGGACATCGAGGGGCTGGAGCTTGCCTCTGACCGGCGCGTCGAGGAGGTGCGTGCGCGGCTCATGGCCGACGACCAGCACCTGGCGCACCTTGCCTACGGGGTCGTCGAGGGCGGCGGCGCGGGTATCTTCCACGCGGCGGCGGCCCTGGAGACGGACGACCCGCTGCTCGGGCGCATCCGCGACGCGGGCAGGGCCATCTACGACGACGAGGTGGGCCACGGAGAGAATAACGCGGGGGACGTGGCGGCGAGCCTGAGCGCCGAGGGCGACTTCGAGAAGCTGCGCGCGATGGTCGTCGAGATCTCCCAGGAGCGGCTCCGGATGCGCGCCGAGATGTTCGGCATCGAGATCTCCGAGGAGCGCATCGCCGAGATCACCGACGGGAAGATCGAGCCGCTGGCCCCGCTCCCCTAAGCGCCTATCACGTCCATCCTGCGCTCGCGCGTGAGCAGCTTGCTTAGCCGAGGCCGCGGTTCCAGATCTCGCCTTTCTTGATCTTCTGGGCGTAGTAGGTCCACTCCGGGGAGTGAGCCGCCGCGGCCGCCCTGCTGCCGTAGGCCCGTGCCTGCTCCTGGAGCTTGTGCTGGCTATCCGAGAACAACTGGAGCGTCTCCTGGTCCGTGCCCGTGAAGCCCATCATCCGGGCGAAGGCTTGCGTCTTCGCGGCGCGCTCCAGGTGCATCGCCGTTATCGTCACCTTGTCGATGCTCTCGCCCACCACCACGACGCCGTGGCCGCGGATCAGCACGGCCGTCGCGTCGCCCATGGTCCGGGCCAGGTCGGCGCCCTCCTCCTCGTCGACGATGAAGATCGTCTTGGGATAGACGGGCAGCCCCATGCCGAACTCCATGGCCTGCATGTGTCCGCCGGTCACCGTGTTGCCGGCGAGGCTCATGGCGACGCACATCGGGGCGTGCGAGTGGATCGCGGCGTTCACGTCCGGGCGGGCCTTGAAGACCTCGGTGTAGATGCGCGCCTCCAGGGGCGGCGTGCCGATGCCCGAGAGCGTGTTGAGGTCGTAGTCGAAGTGGATCAGCCACTCCTCGTCCGGCGCTTCGGCCGCGGGGCGGAAGAGCTTGAGGGCGATCGCGTCCTCGCCGGGGATGCGCGCGCCCACGTGGCCCCAGATGTCGCCCAACTCCCACTCCAGCATCTTCGACGCGGTCACGAGCTCTTCGTCGATGGTCTTGATGTCGTCCGCCAAGCGACCCTCCTTCGCCGTGCTCCGCGCTACTCGACGATCACGTCGACGCGCTGCGCCATGTTGTTGCCGACGCCGCTGATGGTCCACGACTGCTCGATGGGCTGGACGTTGCCCCCCTCGTCGGTCGCGCGGACGGACAGCGTGTGGTGGCCGGGGATGGACGTCCACTCGAAGGACCAGCCCCGCCAGGCATGCGGTGAGAGCGCGGGCTCGAGCGTCGCGTCCGCCCATCCAGCACCGCCGTCCGTGCTGACCTCGACGCGTGCGATGCGCGCGCGTCCCGCCCAGGCGCGTCCCGTCAGCGTGATGGGACCTGCTTCGACCAGGCGCGTGCGCGTGTAGAAATCCGGTATGCCAGGTGGGGCCATGAGCGCACGCACGCGTATCAGGTCCACCGGAACGCCGGCCTCGTCGCTCGTCTGCCGGTATCGATACGAGTCCATCATCTGAAAGCCGGTGAAGGGCTCGGCGACGAGCTCGATGCGCTCCAGCCACTTGACGCTCGTCATGCCGTACCAGCCCGGCACGAGGAGCCGGAGGGGGTAGCCGTGCTGCGGCTCCAGCGGTGCGCCGTTCATCTCATACGCGAGCAGCACCTCGGGCCGCGTCGCTTCGTCGATGCTCAGGCTGCGCTGGTAGGACTGGACCTCGTCGCCCTGCACGCCGCGGTCGAGGCCGGTGAACAGCACCTCGACGGCGCCGTCGTCGATGCCGGCGTCTTCCAGCACGCCGCGCAGGGGCGTGCCGGTCCATTCGGCGGTGCCGACGGCCTCGAGCAGCCACGGCTGGCTGGCGGGGCGCGGTGTGAGCAGCGCGCGTCCGTTCCCGGCGCACTCCATCGTGACCGCGAGCGTCGTCGCCGGGCGGGCGCGGATGGCGTCGATGTCCAGCGTCAGCGTCTTGGACACGAGGCCGCCGACCGTGAGCGTCCAGGTCGCCGCGTCGACATACGGCACGTCGAAGTGGGTGAGCAGGTAGTGCATGCCTGTCGGCGTGAGGGGATAGCGGAGTGCTTCGAGCGGCATCCCGCGGTTGCGGAAGGCGAGCTGAAGCTCCTCCCGCGTGAACCTCCCCGACTCATCCAGCCGCTCGCCCCGCGGGAAGCGGCTATCAGCGTCTTGGTGTGTCATCGAGACTTCGCTCGGTGCTCGCTTGCGTGGGCTAGCTCACGGCTTGCGCCGCGAGCGCCTTGTAGTGGCCGCCCTTCGAGATCGGCGCAAGGTCCGAGACGATGGTCGACCAGGTGTCGCCGGCGTCCTCGCTCAGCAGGACGTCGCCGCCTGTGGTCGCCGCGAAGATGCGCACGGAGCCGCCGGCCTCTTCGAGGCACAGGGCCTCGACGGCGTGGTGGAACTTATCGTCTAGCCCGCCGGTGAGGACCTCCCAGGTCGTGCCGCCGTCGCGGCTGCGCGAGATGCGCGTCTGCGCCGTGTGCTCCTTGCGCCATGCGCTCGGGCTCTGCTGGCCGGCCGTCATGATCATGAAGCGCGGGTCGCTGGGCTTGAAGACGAGCTGGTCTGGATAGCCGCCCTGCTCCGAGCCCTTGGAGTGCGTGTTGGCCCAGGTGGAGCCGCCGTCCGTCGTGACCCACAACCCCATGCCGCCGGTCACGAACATCCGGTTCGCGTCGCTGGCGTCCACCACGCAGCGGTGGACGTCCGCGTAGACGCCTGGGATCTCCACCCACGAGTCGCCGTCGTCGGTGCTCTTGAACAGACCGCCGACCTCGACGCTCCCGAAGAGCGTGTGCGGGTCGCCGGGCGCGAAGTTGATGTGCTTCAGGTGTGCGACGTGCGGCTCGCCGGGGAAGGTCCACTCGGACGTGTCCACGTCCTCGCGGAAGTGCGGCTTCTCCGTCCAGGACGCACCCAAATCGTCAGAGACGAACAGCTTGGCGGGCTCGGTGCCGGCGAAGATCCTGGGCTTCCCGTTCACCGTCGCCTTGGACAGGCTGTACACGTTGTCCTCGGTGAGCCCCGCGTCGCGGCGCTCCCAGGTCGTGCCGCCGTCGGTGCTTGCGAAGATGCCGCCGTGCTGCACGCCGGCGAACCAGGTGTTGGACTCGGGCTCGAGCAGCAGCGCATGGATGTGATTGCCGGAGAGCGTACGCTCGCTCACGCTCCAGCCCGCGCTGCCGCGCTCGATCCGCACGACGCCGTCGATCGTGCCCACGAGCACCTCGGTGCTGGGCTCCGCCGATGCGTACATCGTCTCGCCGCTTCCGTGAGAAAGTGAGATCGCCATTCCCCTGCCTCCTTGTGTTGCTGCAAACCGGCCCTATCCGCTGATCTGGACCTCTTCGGCCACCACCACCTTGTACTCCTCGTCGTAGCCCGCGGGCATCTCGACTTGGTGCGTGAGGATCACGTCCTTGTGCGTCTTCGCCGACTCGTTGATGGCGAGGGCGACCTCGAGGGTCGCCATGCCCCAGTGGCCGCTGTGGTACACCGGCTTGCCCAGGTGCACCGCGTTGTACATCTCCCGGAGCTCCGCGTCGCGGTTCTGAGAGTCCGCGTCCAGCTTGAGCTCCCGCATGCCGTCGTCGTCGTAGAGGTAGATGCCGTTGGGCGACTCCCGGAGCTCGCCGCGCTCGCAGGAGACGATGATGATGCCCAGGTCGTTGGGCTTCCACTTGCGCGGCCCGCGGTCGGTGCGGAAGAGCTGGCGCTCGGCCTCGCCGCCGATGCGCATCGACAGCTTCTCCTCCGCCTCCTTGCGGGTGCCCTCGCGCATCTGGCGCTTGATCTCGTTGCGCTCCTCGGGCGTGTAGCGCGTGTTCGCGTCGCCCCAGGGCACGAGCTCGGACGCGACGAAGTAGCCGTAGCCGTTGTGGACCGCGATCGCCGGGACCCCGCTCTCGAACTCCATGTAGACGGAGTAGTAGCCGGGGATCGGCCGCGTGCTCATCCACTGGCCGAAGGTGCCACGGGCGCTCCGTAGCTTGCCGCCGCCGATGGAGCGGATGGAGTCGATCTGGTGCGGGACCTGCCGGTAGACGAGGCCGCCGCCCTGGGCGGGGTCGAGCTCCTCCCAGGTGCGGGGGCGGATCATCCAGTCGGTGTAGGCGAACACATTGATCGCGCCGAGGGCGCCGAGCCTGCCGGAGTTGACGATCTGGCGCATGAGGCGGATGTGCGGGCCGAAGCTCTGGGTGTGCCCGGCGATGAGCTTGACGCCGGCCTTGTCGCAGGCCGCCACCATGGCCTCTGCCTGCTCGATGTCGAGCGCCATGGGCTTCTCGACCACGACGTGCTTCCCGTGCTCCGCGGCCAGGATGGTCATGGGCGCGTGGTACATGTTCGGCGTCGAGATCCAGACGCAGTCGACGTTGGGGTCCTCGACCATCGCCTCCGCGCTGTCGTAGACCTTGGCCTCGGGGTAGCGCTCACCGAACCGCTTGCGGACGTCCGGGTTGATGTCCGCACCGGCGTACAGGTTGATGAACTCCGCGCTCTCCATGCGCGGCAGCATCTCGGATGCGCCCACGCCGATGCCGATCACTCCCAGGTTCATCTGCTTCTCTGCCATGCTTGTCCTCTCCTCCGGATCCTCTCTTCGGCCAACAGGCCGGGATGGCCGTGCGCCGCATGCGAGGCGGCGCCTCGGCCTGAGATGCACCTCGATCGATGTGTGTCGTCGGCATTCTACCTCTGCATTCTGGGGCGCACCAGAGCAGCGCAGGGGATGTCGTCCCGGGTATGATGCCGACGCATCTGGCGGGGAGGGTGGCTATGGCGAAAGCACTTTTCAGCGTGGGTGGGAGCTCGGGGCTCGGGTGGAGCGACTTCCTCGAGGTCTGCCAGACCTGCGACGAGCTGGGCTTCTGGGGCTTCTACCCATCCGACCACCTCATGCAGGTGGGGGCGGGCAGGGGCCCGACGCCCAAGCGTCTCGACGGGCTGACCGTCATGGCCGCGATGGCCGGCCACACGAAGAGCCTCCGGCTCGGCATGCTCGTGATGAACAACAACCTCCGCCACCCGGTCATCACCGCCAAGATGGTCAACACCATCGACCACGCATCCGGCGGACGGGCCGAGCTCGGCATCGGCAGCGGCAACTACAAGGTCGAGTTCGACGTGCACGGCATCCCGTTCCCCGGCTTCGCGGAGCGGCTCGACCGCCTCGACGAGGCGCTGTCCGTGATCCGTGCGCTGTGGACCCAGGAGAAGGCCAACTTCGAGGGCCGCTACTACAGCCTCCACGACGCGCCGACGGACCCGCACCCGGTGCAGAAGCCGCACCCGCCGATCATCGTCGGCGGCACGGGCGAGCGGACGATGCGCGTGGCCGCGAAGCACGCCACCGACTACAACCAGATCGCGCCGCTCGCGGACGTGCGGGCGAACCTGGTCAGGATGGAGGCGATCTGCGCCGAGACGGGCAGGGACTTCGGCGCCATGCGTCACTCCGTCCAGCTGCAGATCAAGCTGACCGACGACGCGAGCGTGGTGGAGGAGGCGGTCGCGCGCGGAGCGGCGCTGGCGACGAAGCGCTCCGAGCGCTACGACGACGCGGAGTCGCAGGTCCGCGACAGCATGCTCCTGGGGAGCGCGGCGCAGGTCACCGAGCAGGTCGGCCGCTGGGTCGAGGCGGGCGTCGACCACCTCATCCTGATGACGCCGCGGCCCTTCGACCGGGGGATGATGGAGCGCTTCGCGGCGGAGGTCGCCCCAGCCTTCGCTTAAGCGGAGCCGAGCTGGACGACCATCGCGTATTCGTCCTGGGTCACCGGCGTGATGGAGAAGCGGTTGCCGCGCTTGAGCACGACCATGCCGGCGAGCTCCGGGACCGTCCGCATCCGGTCGACCGTCACCATCTCCGGGAACTTGAGCTCAGCCTTGATGTCGACCATGTACCAGATGGGGTTCTGGGGCGTGCTCTTGGGGTCGGGGTGGTCCGAGCCGGGGTCCCACGCGGTGTGGTCCGGGTAGCCCTCTCTGAGCACGGTCGCGGTGCCGACGACGCCGATGGGCTTCGTGCTGCTGTGCCAGAAGAGCAGCTTGTCGCCGGCCTTGATATCGTTCTTGAGCCAGTTGCGGACCTGGAAGTTGCGGACGCCGTCCCACTCGGCCACGTCGTCGGCCACCAGGTCGTCGTAGGAGTACGTCGTGGGCTCGGACTTGAAGAGCCAGTAGCGCTCGGCCATCGGGTGATCCTCCCGGCTCGTGGTTCGGGCCGAGTATAGCGCGCCGCTAGCCGAAGAGGCCGAGCACCTTCGAGAGGCTCCAGCCGAGCGCCAAGCAGAAGGGGTAGGTGACCAGCCAGGCCAGTGCGATGCTGCGCGTGACGCCCCATCGAACGGCGGAGAAGCGCCGCGTGGCGCCCACGCCCATGATGCTCGAGGTCGACGTGTGGGTCGTGCTGACGGGCAGCCCGACGCTGGATGCGGCCTCGATGACGGCCGCAGCGGTGATGTTGGCGGCGAACCCCTGGATGGGCTCGAGGCGCGTCACCCGCATCCCCAGCATGCGGATCACGCGCCACCCGCCGAGCGCCGTGCCGATGCCGATGACGGCGGCCGAGACCGCCACCATCCAGAACTCGATCTCCGTGTCCCGGCTGCTGTACACGGCCCACGAGAGCGCGATGATGCCGACCGCGTTCTGCCCGTCGTTCCGCCCGTGGCTGAACGCGAGGAACGCCGAGGCGATGATCTGCAGCCATCTGCCCCACACGTTGACCTCGTGGGGAGAGCGCCGGCGCAGCAGCCAATACAGCCCGACCATGAGGAAGAAGCCACCGACGAACCCGAAGAGAGGGGAGAGGGCGAGGGCGAGCAGGACCTTGAGCACGACGCCTGCATTGAGCGCGCCCCAGCCCGCGACGGCGACCCCTGCGCCCACGACGCTGGCGACGAGCGAGTGGCTGACGCTGACCGGGAAGCCGAGCCGCGTCGCGAGGAACACCCAGATGACGGAGGAGCCGATGGCCGACATCACCGCGAGCTGCGTCATGTCCGACGGGTCGATGATCCCCTTGCCGATGGTCTTGGCGACGAGAGAGCCGAGGAGCAGGCTGGCCATGGCCCCGGCGGCGTTGAGCACGCCGCCCATGATGACGGCGGTCATCGGCCGCAGCGCCCGCGTCGAGATTACGGTGGCCACCGCGTTGGCGGCATCGTTCATGCCGTTGGCGTACGCGTAGGCGAGGGCCAGCGCGATGCTCACCGCCAGAAGGATCTCAGGCATGTTTCAGGACGATGGCCTCGATGACGTTCGCGGCGTCCTCTGCGCGGTCCGTCGCGGATTCGAGGAGGCCGTAGACCTCCCGCCACTTGATGATCTCGATGGGGTCCTTCTCGTTGGCGAAGAGCTCGCCGACGGCCTTCGAGGTCACTTGGTCGGCTTCGTTCTCGAGCCGGTTGAGCTCGATGGTCAGCGGGAGCAGGTCGCGGAGCTTGGAGCCGCGGGCGTGCAGCATGTCGCCGCACTGCTCCAGGACCGCGCCGGCCTGATCGACGATGCGGGCCAGCTCGATCGCACGCTCTCGCGGTGTCTCGATGCCGTATTCGATCATCGTGCGCGCGGTCTCCTCCACCATGTCGACCACGTCGTCCAGCCGGTCGCCGAGCACGGCGATGTCTTCGCGGTCGAAGGGCGTGACGAAGGTGGTGTGGAGGTTCGTCATGATCTGGTGGATCAGGTGGTCGCCCACCTCTTCGAGGCGCTTGATCTCCGCCGCCTTGGCGCCGATGTCCTCGTAGTGCTCCATGAAGTCCAGGAGCGCCGTCGTCGTTTCGTGCAGGTTGCGGGTGCTGTTGCGCAGGAGTCCGAAGAAGTGGTCCTCCCGAGGCTTCAAGAACTGTGGGATGAAATTCGAGATGTGCATGCTTATCTCCGGGGTCTTCGGTTCGGGCGAGCGCCTTCGTTCGGACGCAGGCCGTGTTCCGGCCGCAAAAAAAAGCTCTCCCTGGGCGGGAGAGTGACTTGATAGCGGGTCGGTGCTTCGGTGCGCATCGGCAACTCCGAGAGTACACGGGTCCCAGGCGTGCGTCTACCCCGCGCGGCAGGCCGTGTCCCCGTCGGGCTACCTCCGGCAGAGACCCGCTTCGGGCCCCTTCTTGCCGCGGTACTCCCGTGAGAATTCCAGCAGCACCTCACGGTCGAACCGCTCGAGGGGGAGCACCCGTCCCCAGACCGTCGCGGCCACCTCGAAGCTCATCGGCGCGTACGACCCGGCGACGAGGCAGCTTTCGCCGAGGGAGCGCACGAGCGCGTTCACGTCTCCGGCGAGGTCGGGGTCCCCCGGCTGATACCAGATCACCACGGCGCCGTGCTCCATGTTGTGCACGACGGACTCGGCGACGATGGGCCCGCCCAGGAAGCCGTAGCGGCTCTGGCCATTGGTGTGCCGGCCCGAGGTCGGCGGTATCTCGACGGAGACGAGGTCGATGGTCTGCGAGGTGTTGTAGAAGTACGGCGGGCCGTGGCCTGCGGGCAGCTCTTGGACGGCGACGCCGAGCCCCGGCTCGGTGTCGCGCAGGAGCACGAAGCCCAGGGCCACCGCGGCGATGGCCGCAAGCACGCTTGCCAGGACGTAGAGGCGGCTCCGCTGCCCACGCTTCCGGCGGGTCTCCTGGCGGGCGGCTCGTCCGGCCTGCGCGCGCTGCGATCCCTCGCGGCGGCTCCGTCGCTGATCCATGCTCATGGGATGGTGCAGACCTCGGTGATGGAGATGATGGAGATGGAGGGCTAGGCGGCGGCCTGGATCCGCTCCAAGAGCTCGCCGATGGTCAGCCAATAATAGACGATGAACGCGCCCGCTACGAGCAGCATCACCGCGCTGACCGTGCCGATATACGGCAGCATCCGGCGCATCGAGCCGACCAGCGCGCCCTTGAACACAGCCATGCCGATGGTCAGCGCCAGGATCACCGTGCCCATGCCCAACCCGTACAGCAGGAACTGGAAGACGGAGTCGAGGAAGGTGCTGGCCGTGAACGTTCCGCCGATCACCGCGAGGAAGATCGGCAGCGTGCAGCTCAGCGACGCGGTCCCGTAGCCGATGCCGAAGGTGAAGTAGCCGCGGACGCCGCTCCTCCCCGGCCCGCCGAACCGCGCCGACAGACGCATCGCGAGCGCCGAGTAGAGCGTCCCACCGGACAGCAGGTACGCTCCCGTCACCGCCAGCAGCACGCCGATGCCGAGTCCCACCCACGGGAAGAACTCGACCAGCCCGCGAGCCCCCAGGCCGATGGGCACGCCCACCGCCGCGAACATGAGCACGAAGCCGCCGGTCATGGTCGAGCCGACCAGCACCGCGTGCCGCAGCCGCGCGGTGACCCCGCGCTCGGCGCTCGCGCGGTCGTCGCCCAGGAACAGTCCAAGGTAGGCGGGCAGCATGGCGAAGCCGCAGGGGTTCACCGCCGAGACCATGCCCGCGCTGAAGGCGAAGCCCAGCGGGAAGAGGTCGGCCACCCGGGAAAGGAAGTTGCTCGAGCTTGCGGAGGCCGCCTCGACGCCGCCGGTCACGCTGCCGATGGCCGTGCCGGTGATCATGGCGCCGCCGACCGCGAAGGCCAGGGCGCCCACGAGCGCCACGACCGGCCAGAGCAGACCCAAGCGGAACGTCCTTGCCTGTGTCACGTCCATCAGCCTACCTCGGAGTGCGTGTTCTTCGGCGCTATACCCATCGTTTCTTCAGCAGGACGGTGAACCCCACGAACAGCGCGGGCATCAGCACCGCCATGATGTTCCAGTGGACGACGCGGCCCAGCAGGGGGTTGATGACGACGCTCGCGAGCGTTGCGACCGCGACCAGTGCGAGCGCGAGGGCGATCGCCCGGGCCCACGTCCGGTCGGGCGCGCGCGCCGCCGCTCCTCCGCCTGCTCCGCTCGTCCGCTTGTCTCGCATCCTGTCCTCCTAAGGTACTACGCTCGCCGCGCTCGTCCCGATGAGCTCCCGCACCCGGCTCTCCAAAGTGCGCTCGTCGATGAAGCCTCCGGCGGTATCCACGAGGTCCCCGTTGGCGTCGAAGAAGTAGGTGGCCGGCAGCCCCGTGATCTGGAACTGCCTGACGGGATCGCGGTCCGTGGCGTAGGCGGCGGGGTAGGTGATACCGAGCTCGTCGAGCAGCCGTATCGCGGAGGACCGGGTCCCGAGTCCAAGAAAGGGCCCGATGTCCACGCCGAGCATGAGGATGTCGTCCGCGTGGCGCTCGTACACGCTCTGGAAGCCCGGCATCTCCGCCCGGCACGGCGGACAGCTCCCGCCCCAGAAGTTCAGCACGAGGGGCTTGCCCGCGAAGGCCTTGACGTCGTCCAGGCTGACGCTCGTGCCGCCGAGCTGCTCGGCCCCCTGGTAGGCGGTCATGGAGAAGGTGCCGCCCCCGGCGCCGTCGCGGATCGAGAAGCCGATGAGCGCGATGAGCGCCACGGCGAACGCCCCAGCGATCCACGGCGCACGCGCCGTCTTCTTGCGCCGCCGGTCCCGGAACGGCCGCCTGCCCTGAGCCTGCCTGCTGGTTCTGCCTGCGATGAGCGCACCTCGCGACGGGCGCCGCTTCATCGCGCCGCCTCGTGCAGTCAGATGCGCCGGGTGCCGAACGGGTGCGGAGCGGCCCTGGACCCATGAAAGGGAACCCCGGCCCTGCCTTGTGGTGTATCCATCGACCGGCCAGCGCCCATCAGCGTTCGTCGACACGCGCGGT
>JADFQE010000003.1 GCA_022561985.1 Chloroflexota bacterium | reverse complement strand
CGCGAGGGACGCGGCAAGCACTGCCAGCAGCAGGGGAGGGAGGTGTCTCAATTGAACCGGTTCATGGCGGCGTCGACGCCGTGCTCGGCCCACATCTCCACGGCGTCGGCGGCGAGGGCGAGAGTTTCGGCGAGCGCGGCCTCCTCGGCGGGCGCGAAGCCGCCGAGGACGTGGGCGATGGCGCCCGCATCGGGGCGCCCGATGCCGATGCGGAGCCGGGGGTAGGCGCCGGTGCGCGCCTCCGCGCTGATGGAATCGAGCCCACGGTGGCCGCCGGAGCTGCCCGCGCCACGCATGCGTATCTTGCCCAGGGGCAGGTCGAGGTCGTCGATGACGACGAGCATGCGCTCCGGGCCCGTGCCGAAGCGGTCCAGCAGGTAGCGCGCCGCGAGCCCGCTCGCGTTCATGAAGGTGCGCGGCTTGGCGAGCACCACGGGCACGCCGCCCACGGTGCCGCGCCCCAGGTCCGCGTGCTTGCGGCGGTCGTTGAGGCTGATGCCGGCGCGCTCGGCCACCACGTCGATGCACCGGAAGCCGACGTTGTGGCGGGTACCGGCGTACTTGGGCCCCGGATTGCCGAGCCCCATGACGATGGCCGGCCGCGGCCCCGCGGGCGGGCCCCCCATCGTCTTGGGGCGCTTGGCGCGCAGCCAGCCGAGAACGCCCCTGGACGCACGCGCCATCAGCTCCGCTCCTCGCGCAGCAGCTCGCCGATGAACGCCGTGAGCTCGTCGTCCAGGATGTTCGCGAGCCCGCTCAGGTCGCTGACCTCGACCACCTGGATGAAGCGGTCCAGCCGCTCGTTGGCCTCCCGCTTCGCCAGGCGGTGGGCGACCGCCCTGGCGAGCCGTGTGTTCTGCTTGGCGAGCGCCTCGCCGACAAGCGCGGCCAGCGCCTCGACCTCGGCCGTCGGCGGCACCGCATCGAGGCGGATCGCGCACGACGGGCAGACAGCGTCTCCGGCGACGGCGTCCGCGTCGGTCGCCGCGCCGCAGGTGCGCACGACGCTCGCGAGCTCCTCGCACAGCCCCGGCAGCTCGGGCGAGACGGGCCGGCCGAGCTCGGGGACGGCGTTGAGCCGGGCCAGCGCGCGGGCCTGGGTGAGCGCGCTGGCCATGCGGTGCGCGAGCAGCTCCATCTGCGTGTGGTAGGCGTCGTGGTGCTCCACGTAGGCGCTCGCGTATGCGTGCGAGAAGCGGCGTGCCGCCTCGGCCAGCGCGGGCCACTGCTGGGGCGACGTCAGCAGCGCCGGGTCGCGGAGGCGGCTCGCCAGCGCCTCGCGCTCCAGGGACAGCTCGTGGCGCGTCTCCTCCACCGTGGCGCGCTCCAGGAAAGCGATCGCGCCGGTGAGCGCCGCGGCGTGCACTACCCCTTCGCGCCAGCCGTTCCACAGGTCCATGTTGGTGCGGAAGAGCCGGGGGTCGGCGAAGAGCTCGCGTGCGCGCCCGCCGATCTCCGAGGCATCGTCGACCGCGATGAGCTGGCGGACGCGCCCGATCGTCTCGAGCTCACCGGCGCCCAGCCCGCGGCCCTGGGCCGAGGCGAGCGCCACCAGCTGCTGCGTCACCGCGAGGAGCCCGTCGCTCATCGTTGCGAGCCAGTCCCGCAGCTCGCCGCCCTCGGCCATCCCCAGCACGTCGAGGTACCGCTCGGAGCCCTCGGCCCGCGGAGCTCCGGCCGGAGCGATGGTGTCCACGTCCGGCCAGAACCGCATGGGCCAGGGCCAGGCCAGGTGGGTGAGCACGTCCGTGGTGATCAGCGGCCGGTCCAGGGCCGCGCCCCCGCGTAGCTGCAGCCGGTGCGTGGGGGCGAGCCGGACCTCCGCCGAGTCCCGTCGCACGTACAGCAGCGCGAGCAGCGTCGCCAGCGGGTAGGTGAGTCCCAGGCCGTGGGCCAGCCGGTGGCCGAGCGCGGCGCCCGAGTGTTCCGCGGCCTCGGCGGCGACCAGGTCGACTCCCTCGCAGCGCGAGAGGTCGAGGGTGTTGGCTCCCAGGGCGATGCCGAGGGCCGGGCCGAGGGCGTCGAGGACGATGGCCCCGATATCGCCTCCCTCTCCGCAGATGGCGTCGAAGAGCACGTGCGCGTCCGCGTCGGGGCGGATGGGCGCGGTGAGCTTCGTGGCGTCCACGGGAAGCGCCGGGTAGGCGCGCGCCAGCAGGGCCTCCCCGATCCGCGCCGACCAGTCCGTCCAGTAACCGCTCTCGAAGACGGACGCAACGTCTGATCCGAGCGCGGGCGAGGCGACGACCCGGCCGTCCCGGAACGACGCGGCCCACTCCTCGATGACGTGCTCCTCGATCTCGTCCGCCTGCGCCGCGAGCACGTCGCCGACGCCGGCCGCATAGCCGGTCTGGGCCTCCCGCAGCGTACGCAGCTCCGCCTCCGCGCGCTGGCGCGCCGGGGAGGAGGGCCCCGGCACGTAGACGGCGATCCGGGCGTCGCGGAGGTCTTCGAGTGGGGGCGCGGGGGGCGATCCGAGGAACACGACCCTGAAGTAGTCGTGACGGTCGAGCACGGACCCGAGCGACGGCTCCCAGACCGCCGCGCGCACGAGCTCGCCGTCGTACCGGATCCCCCCGTGCACCGCCGAGACGGGCTGGGACACGGACGCGGAGGAGGCGTAGCCCGTCATGGCGTCTCCCCCCGCGGGGGCTCTGCCACTGGCCGTTGGGGCTCCACGGCTGGCGCCGCGAGCTCGACCAGCTCCGCCTCGCCGATGGTCGCGACGCCCAGGCGCTCGGCGTCGTCGCGCTTGCTCCCCGGGTCGACGCCAGCCACCACGTAGTCGGTCTTCTTGCTCACCCCGCTGCTCACGAGCCCGCCGCGCTCCTTGATGTACGCCCCCACCTCCGCGCGCGTGAAACGCTCCAGCCGGCCGGTGACGACGAAGCGCAGTCCGTCGAAGGGCTGCGGCGTGGCCGTGGGCGGCGCCTCGTCCGACTCCAGCCGCACGCCGGCCGCGTCGAGCTCGTCCACGATCCGCGCGTTCCCCTCGTTCTCGAAGTGCGCCACGATCGCTCGGGCGACGACCGGCCCGATGCCGTCGATGGCTTCGAGCTCCTCCTGGGCTGCCGCGGCGAGCCGGCGCACGCCGCCGAAGCGCCGCGCCAGGAGCTCGGCCGTCTCGCCGCCGACGTGCAGGATGCCGAGGGCCGAGATCACGGCGGCCAGCGGGCGGCGCTTGCTCGCCTCGATGGCGGCGATCAGGTTCGCGGCGCTTTTCTCGCCCATGCGCTCGAGCGCGGCGAGCCGCGCATGCTCCAGCCGGTAGATGCCGGGGAAGTCCTTGACCAGACCCTCTTCGAGCAGCACGCCGGCGAGCCGTTCGCCGAGCCCCTCGATGTCCATGGCGCCGCGCGAGACGAAGTGCTTGAGCCGCTCGTAGCGTTGGGCTTCGCAGCGCGCGTTGACGCAGCGGTGCGCGGCCTCGCCCTCCTCGCGCACGACGGGCGTGTTGCAGGAGGGGCAGCGCTCCGGCATCTTGTACGGCACCTCGGCGCCGGTGCGGTATCCGATCGCCGGGCCGACGACCTGGGGGATGACCTCGCCGGCGCGCTCGACGATCACGACGTCGCCCACGCGGATGTCCTTGCGGCGGATGTCGTCCTCGTTGTGCAGGCTCGCCTGGCGCACCGTGACGCCGCTCACCTGCACGGGCTCCAGCACGGCGTAGGGGTTGAGCGCGCCGGTGCGGCCGACGTTGATGCGGATCTCCAGCAGCCTGGTCGTCGCCTGCTCCGCCGGGAACTTGTACGCGATGGCCCACCGCGGCTCGCGCCCGACGAACCCCATGTGGCGCTGGAAGTCGCGCCTATCGATCTTGATGACGATGCCGTCGGTCTGGTAGTTCACCTCGGCCCGGCGTCCGAGCCACGCCTCGTGGTACGCCTCGGCCTCATCGAGGGAGTCAACCAGGGTCATCTCGGGGTTCACGCGCAGGCCGAAGTCGCCCAGCCAGGCCATGACTTGAGCGTGGGTCGTGGGCTCGCGCGTGGCTGGCCCGCTGCTGCCCTCCGTCCAGCCGAGCTGGTAGATCCAGACGTCGAGGCGGCGGCTCGCGGTGATGCGCGGGTCGAGCTGGCGCAGCGCTCCGGCGGCCGCGTTGCGCGGATTCGCGAAGGGCGGCTCGCCCGCCTCGGCGCGCTCTGCGTTCATGCGATCGAACGCATCCCGAGGGAAGTACACCTCGCCGCGCACCTCCATCCGCGGCGGTGGCTTGCCCGCGAGCACGAGCGGCACCGTGCGGATCGTGCGCACGTTCGGCGTCACGTCCTCGCCGCGCGTGCCGTCGCCCCGGGTGGCGCCGCGCACGAGCCGGCCGTCCTCGTAGGTGAGCGCGATGGCGAGGCCGTCGATCTTCGGCTCGCACACCATGGCGAAGGCGTCGGTCTCAAGCAGCGTGGCGGCGCGCTTGTGCCACGCCGCGAGCTCGGCGGGATCGAACGCGTTCGCGAGGCTGAGCATCGGCTGCGGATGGACGACCTCCACGAAGCGCTCGGACGGCGCGGAGCCGACCCGCTGCGTGGGCGAATCGGGCGTGACGAGCGACGGGTCGGCCCCCTCGATGGCGAGCAGATCCCGCATGAGGGCGTCGAAGGCGGCGTCGCTGATCGAGGGGTCATCGAGCGTGTGGTAGCGGTGGTTGTGGGCGTTGATCTGTTCCCGGAGCTTGTTGAGCCGTCGGATGGTAGCTCGGTCTGCCATGCGGGCTCCCCAGTGTCCGAGCGATTCGCGGAGGTCTTCGCGGCGTTGCTCCCGCGAGTATAGCGTCCTCGCGCCGGTGGGCCAGGCCCCGCTGTCAGGCCGCGAGCCGTTGCCTGCCGGGTGTGTATGATGCCCGCGTACCCCCGCCGCTCTCCTGGAGACGCGTTGAGCTCAGACCCCGAGATCGAGCCGGGCCCCGAGATCGAGCCGGGCACCCCCCGGACGCAGGACATCCCCCGGGCGTGGCCTTTCAAGAAGGTCTTCTACGGCTGGGCGATCGTCGGCACCGGCTTCGTCGCCTCCTTCGGCATGGTCCCCATGTTCGGGCCGGTGCTCGGCGTCTTCATAACGTCGATCGAGGCCGATCTCGGGTGGAACCGGGCGACCATCGCCTTCGCGTTCACCCTGGGGAGCATGACCAGCTCGGTCTCCACGTTCATCTTCGGACGGGTGCTGGACCGGTACGGATCGCGGGCCATCGTGACCGTCGCAGGCGCCATCATCGTGCTCTCGATGCTCGGCATCTCCTTCATGCAGTGGCCGTGGCAGTTCTGGATCCTGTTCGGGCTGGGGCGTGGGTCGGCGCTCGGCGGCATCCAGATCGGCGTGGGCATCGCCATCGCGAACTGGTTCATCAGGCGCCGTCCGCGGGCGATGGCCTTCCACCACTCCGGGCTGCGCGCGGGCCAGGCGCTGGTCCCGCTGCTGATCCTCGCCCTCATCGCCGCCTTCGGCTGGCGCGAGGCGTGGCGCTTCCTCGCGCTGTTCACGGCCATCACCATCGTGGTGCCCGCGTGGCTGTACCTGCGCCGCCGGCCCGAGGACCTCGGCCTGTACCCCGACGGCGAGAAGCCGGCCGGAGACGACGAGGCGCCCACGAGCCGCTTCCGCCGCGACGTGCGCGACCTCTCCTGGACGCTCAAGGAGGCACGGCGCACGCGGGCCTTCTGGATGATCGTCCTGTTCGTATCGGTGGACCGCTTCGCCCTCGGCGCCATCAACCTCCACATGGTTGCGAACTTCGAGGACAAGGGCTTGAGCGCCGCGCAGGCCGTGAGCATCCTGTCGCTCTTCGCAGCGACGGCGGCGATCACGGGGCCCGGGTGGGGCCTCATGCTGGAGAAGCTGCACATCCGCTACAGCGCGATGCTCATCAGCGGTTTGCTGCTCGGAGCGGTCGGCCTGCTGATCATCGCGGACAGCTACGTGCTCGGGCTCGCCTTCGGGCTCGCCTTCGGCTTCGCCGTGGGCGGCTCCTCGCTGGTGCCGGGGCTGCTGTGGGCCGACTACTTCGGCCGCGGCCACCTGGGGGAGATACGCGCCTTCACGGCGCCTTTCCGACTGCTCTCGCCCGTGGGACCGACGCTCGCGGGCTTCATCCACGACGGCACCGGCAGCTACACGCTGGCCTACATGATCTTCGGCAGCGTCTTCTTCATCATGCTGATCGCGATGGCCTTCGCCGCGCCCCCGCGCAGGAAGCCGGAGGTGGCGGAGGCGGAGGCGCCGACGCCCGCCGACGGTGCGACGGGCCCGCCCCCGTAGGGGCGCGGCGCCCCTACGCCCGGCTGTCGCCGTCCATCATGCGCGCGACCATGCGGCCCATGCGCACGCTGTAGTTCGTCCCGCGGTCCTCGGGGTAGATCTGCGTGGTGTTGGCGAGGTAGAGGCCACGGATCGGCGTGCGGTGGTCGGGGATGCGCTCGGAGTAGCCCCGCGTCACGATGGGCTGCGCGGCGTCCACCTTGTGGTGGTGGTAGTTCTTGACCCACGATTCGTCGAAGGCCGGGTTCAGCCGCTTCAGGTGCGGCAGGTACTCCCGGTACAGCTCCTCCGGGCTCATGGCGTAGAGCGGGTCGTCGCGCTCCAGGTAGTTCGCGAGGTAGACGACGTGCGCGCCGCCGTATTTCTCGGGCGGCATGAAGTTCGTGTGCTCGATGACGCCCAGGAATGGGATGCGCCGGTCGCCGATGTACGTCCAGTAGTGGGGGCTCAAGGGCCGGTCGAGCTCCAGGATGACCAGCACCGCCGCCAGGTAGACCTTGTCGGTGAGCATGGCCAGATAGCCGGCCGGGAGCTGCGGCACGAGCTTCGGGAAGATGTAGGACGGCGTCGTCGCCAGCACCATGTCGTAGTCGCGGCGCTCCGGCGAGCCACCGTCGATGGCCACCTCGAGCCCCGTCGCGCGGTCGTCTTCGACGATGACCCGGCGCACGGGCGTGCGGAGGTGCACCTGCCCGCCCTGGGCCTGGATCGTCGCACCCAGGACGTCGAAGACCTCGCCGAAGCTGCCGGTGGGGTAGCCGAGCTGCTCCTTGAGCTTGCCGATCAGTCCCTTGCCGCGGGAGGTCGTGCGCAGCGCGAACTTGTTCCACAGCCACGCCATGCTGATGTCCTCGTGGTACTTGCCGAACTTGCCGCGCAGCATCGGCGCGAAGATGACGTCGTAGATGCGCCGGCCGGCGTGCTCCAGCAGCCACTCCGTCGCCGTCTGAGCCTCGAGCGAGCGCCACTCCTTGCGGCGCTGCAGCCCCACGGTCAGCAGCCCGAGCCGTATCCGGTCCTCGAAGGGCAGCGGGCCGAACCGCAGCAGGTCGATGGGCGAGGTGAACCGCCAGAGGCGCCCCCTGCTGAAGTAGGCGACGTTGGAGTCGATCCAGCGCAGCCGGTGGGCGAGGCCCAGCTCCCCGATGAGGTCCGTCATCGCGGTGTCGCTGCGGAAGAGGTGGTGGTACCCGCGCTCCAGCGGCGTGCCGTTGACGTCGAAGGTGGAGGCCTGCCCGCCCAGGAACGGCGCGCCCTCGAAGACTTCGGCCGTGTGCCCGGCGAGGCCCAGCTCGTAGGCCGCGGCCAGGCCGGCCGCGCCCGCGCCGACGATACCGACCCTCATGCGCGCTCCTCTCTGCCATCCGGCGCGACGGCACTGGGGCCATCCGGCGCGACGGCTGCTTGGGCATCCGGCGCCACGGCAGCCTCGCGGCGGCGCATGAGCTCGCCGAGGGTGAGGCCGCGGGCCGCGAGGTGCGCGAGGCCCGCAGCGATCACGGGCAGCAGCAGCGCCAGGTGCAGCACGATGGCGTAGGCAAGCGCGGTCTCGCCGTCGACGCCCAAGAAGACGAGTGCGAGCACGGCCAATGCCTCGAAGGGTCCGAGCGATCCGGGCGAGGAGGGCAGGGCCGTGGCGAGGTTGGATGCGGCGGTCACGACGAGGATGGCTGAAGCCATCGCGAGGGGCCCGCCGAGCTGGTCCTGGAGGTCGAAGCCCAGGGCGACGATGTAGTACATGACGGCCTCGGCGAGCCAGATCGGGACTGAGCGCGCGAAGACGGCCCCCAGCCGGCTGGGCCGGTGCAGCCCCTCGAAGCCGGCGATGAACCGGTCGGCCACTCCCTGGACACGCGCCCCCGCCCCCCCCGGAAGGCGCTGGGTGAGCCGCTGCACGAGGGCGCGCGAGGGCTCCGGCCGGAGCGCGACGAGCACGATGCCGGCCAGCACGCCGACGAAGGGCGCGGCGAGCAGCGCGGCCACGCCCCACGGCGCCAGACCACGGGTCTCACCGATGCGGAGGGCGAGCGCTTCGATGGGCAGGAACAGGGCCGCGACCGCCAGGAACACGAGCAGCGTCAGGCCGTCGAACACGCGCTCCACGAGGATCGTCGCCAGCGCCGTCGACCCGCGCACCGGCTCGCGCACCGAGAGGTAGTAGCTGCGCGCCAGCTCGCCGAGGCGGACGGGGAGGATGTTGTTGGCCATGTACCCCACGAGGATGACGGGGTAGAGCCGCCAGGAGTGGACCGCCGCGAAGGGCTGGAGCAGATAGCGCCACCGGTACGAGCGCACGTAGAGCGAGACGAAGTAGACCGCGATCGCCGGGACGAGGTACGCGTAGTTGGCGCCGGCCGCGGCCGACCACGTCTCGCCGAGGTCGAGCCGGACGAGCGCCAGCGCGACGAAGAGCGCGGTGATGGCGATCCCGAGCCATATCCGCCTTATCAGGGGATCTCGTACCAAGGGTCGAACTACCTCAGCAAGCGGGTTGCGGCCAACCCGACGAGTATACGCGGCGGCCAGGGCGGCCAGGCGGGGCAGGGGCGGCCAGGGCGGGGCCGGGGCGCACGCCGTGCGCCCCTACAGGCCCACGGTGGCGCGTAGCGCGGTGCAGTCGACGGCGAGGCCGGCCAGGTCGTTCGCCACGTACACCGCGCCGTTGGAGCGCTGCATCGAGCGGTTGAGCGTCCGCGTGAAGAAGTAGTCGGTCATCGTCCGCCAGCTCTCCTTCGTGAAGGCCGCCTGGAGCACGCCCGCGGGGGTGAGGCTCGCGTAGGCGGCGTTGGGGAACCACCACAGGTGGTGTATCTCGCCCACGCGCGTGAACCCAGCGAGCGCCTCGCGGTTGGCGGCCTCCACCGACTGGCTGATGAGCACCACGTCCGCGGGCTGCCCGTGCACGGTGGGCGGCTCCGTGAGCGGCGTCTCGTGGAGGAAGCGGTACTCGATGTTGGCGTAGTCGCGGAGGTACCACCGCCACTGCCACGCGAAGTTGTCGGACTCGCCGGAGAAGATGCGCAGCCCCTCCTGCCCCTTGCCCGAGGAGGCGGCGATGCGGTCGATGCAAGCGGCCGCATACGACGTCTCCTGGCCGGTCTGCGAGTAGATCAGCAGCTCGGTGGGCCGCTCGAACCCCGCATAGCTGTACGTCGCCCGCGCACTCACGAAGACGGTCATCGCGAGGAGCACCGCGAGCACGCCGAGCGCCGCTCCCGAGAGCGTTGGCAGTACGTGCGGCTGCTGGAGCACGCCGAGGAACCGCGTCGCCGCGGCGAGGGCGGGCGCCGGCCGGAGGCGCAGCGCGACGAACAGCGCGGCCGCGAGGACGGCGCCGCTGCCCGCGACCGCCAGCCAGAAGCCGACGTCCGAGGCCAGGTCGTCGGTCCGGATCGCGCGCACGGCCGCGAAGGGGCCGAGCACGGCGAGCCCGGCGCCGCCGCCGAACCCCGCGGGCGCGTACCGGGACCGCAGGGCGGACCCGACGAGCATCCCGACGGACCGCCCGGCGACCAGCACGATGGGCAGCGTGATGCCGACCAGCAGCCACGGCATGCGCTCGCCCGCGAGGGAGAACGTGACCAGCGTGAGCACGGCCCAGCCGGCCAGCATGCGGTCGAACAGCCGGCCGCGGATGGCGAGGTAAGCCCCGCCCACCACCGCGGGGACGACGGCGAGGAACTCGTAGACCGGCAGCCCGATGAAGTAGTAGTACCAGGGCTGTCCCGCCCGCTCGACCCCCTGCTGCGCGATCCAGTAGCCGAGCGATCCCCAGAAGCCGGTGAAGAAGCCGTCCCAGTTCGAGAAGACGCTGGTGAAGAGCGTGAGCCAGATGCCCACGAAGACCGCCGCCAGCAGGGGCCAGCGCCGCGGGTCCCACCGCATGCCGATCGAGACGGAGATCGCGACCGCCACGGCGACCAGGACGGCGGCGATGTACAGCCCTCCACCGGCCGGCGCGCCCGTCTCGACGGCTGCCCGCGCGATCTCCCCGGCCGCGATGCGCGGGTCGTTCCCGTCGGGATTGACGAGCGTGATGCCGAGGGACCTCTGGAACAGTCCGGCGGCGGGGGTGAGGAGCGGCAGCGAGAGCGTCCCGAGCACGATGATGAGGTCGCCCGCGGGCGTCATGTCCGAGAGGCGCCCGGTTCCCCGGACCCAGCGCCAGAGAGGGGGTGCCGCGAGCATGAGCAGGAAGAGCCCGAAGGAGGCGGCGGTGAGGTACGACGACTCCTTGGTGGCGAAGGCAAGGGCCCACAGCGCCGCCCAGGCGACCAGCAGCGCGGTGCGCGGCCGCTCCATGTAGCGCCACATGACGACGAGGAGCGCGAGGGTCCACACGGCCATGAAGATGTCGTTGCGGATGAACCGGCTGAAGTACAGCATCGACGGCGAGACCGTCAGCAGCACGGCCGTGGCAAGCGCGCCGTAGCGGCCGAGCTCCCGCCGCAGGAAGTACGGCAGCCCCACCAGCACCGTCCCGAAAAGCGCCGGCAGGAGCCGGACGGTGACGTCGCTTGCCCCGATCAGCGCGAAGGTCGCCGCTGCCGTGTGGAACAGGAACGGGCCGTGGGTGACGGGCGTGTGCGAGTACCCGGCCCCCACGGCGAACTGGAAGGAGTAGTAGGCGTGGAGGATCTCGTCGTAGTGCAGCGAGCGGCCGCCCAGGTCCCACAGCCGCGTCCCGAGCGCCACGGCGATGATGGCGAGGTACGCCCACGCCTCCCAGCCGGCCTCGCGCCAACCCTGCGCGAGCGACGCCCACGCCCTCCGGAGGGCGGCGCCGGCCCTTGGCCTCAGCCGGGCAAGCATCAGGACGCCCCTCCGCCGGAGACCTGGTAGATGGTCACTCCGGCCCCCAGGCCGAACACGGGCGTGCCCATCCTGCCGAACTTGGTCATCCCCGCCTCGCCGTAGATGTCCCGCTCGCGCCCGCCGACGACCACGTAGGAGACGTCGTAGCGATCGAGCAGCTCGCGGGCCAGCGCTTCGTCCTCGGTCTCGTAGATCGTCCGGACATCAGCCACCCGCCCGTCGATGTCGTGGCGGCCCTCCGCCCGCCACCAGAACCGCTCGTGTCCGATCCAGCCGATCACCGTTGGCCGGCCCGTGCTGCCCGAGATCCGGGCGGCCTCCGTGACGTAGGAGCTGCACCCGGCGGGGTCGCCGGCGCATGGCGCCACGGGCGATTCGATCACCACCGCGTCCCGGGGCGTGTTCTCCTTGATCCACTGGATGGCCCGGTATTCGTCGGGCGCCGAGCGGAGCAGGTACGCCTGGCCGTCGAGGCCGAGCCCGGTGCCGTCATTCGCCCTGGTGGTGACCGCGGCCAGGGGGTAGTAGCCGACCGCCCCCAGCCCGATCACGAGCACGCCGGCCCACGCGGTGACGCCCACGCGCCCCCAGAGCACGCGCCTGTTCCAGCGGCCGGCCACGTACCAGAGGCCGAACCCCCCGAGCACGGCCATGAGCAGCCACGCCTGGTAGTACAGCTTGAACACGGTGTTGAGGCGCCGGAGGATGCCGTCGCCGCCGCCGCAGAACGTGTCGCAGACGTGGAACAGCTCGGTGCCCATGATGAGTGCCGCGCCGACCGCGAGGAGCAGCAGCACGGGCACGATGCCGTCGTTCCGGCCCCGTGTGGCACCGGCCTCGCCCGAGCGGGCGGCCTCGCTGTCGCGGTGCGCCAACGTCCACGCGCCGTAGACGGAGAGCGCAACGATGGCCGCCATCGGCACGACGATGAGGAGGCGGTCGACGGCAAGGAACCGGCCGTCGATCCCGCGCTCCCCGTGCAGGACGCCGTCGCCGATGAGCAGCCCGACCAGCAGGAGCGTGCCGACGACGCGCGTCACGCCGCTGTTGAAGGCGAACACCATCTCGTCGGCCCGGGGAAGCCGGAACCCGGCCCGGTGGAGGCCGAACAGCATCACCACCAGACCGTTGAACAGCAGCGCGACGACGAAGAAGGGTGGGCCCCAGACCGGTTGGAGCCAGAGCGCCACGGGCCCGAACCCGATGAAGAGAGCGACCCCGAAGCGCATGAGGCTCCAGTTGCCGCGCCGGAAGACCGACCCCATCGCAAGGAAGAAGACGGGCAGCACCAGGAACGCGGAGACCCCCCATATCAACAGCAGGTGCACCGGGCGCGTGAGCAGCGCGCGCAGCGGCAGGATGCCGCCGGCGTTGCTCTCGAAGGTCGCGAGGAACGGCGCGAGGAAGACCAGGACCGCCGCGCCCAGCAGCGCGACGGCGAGCAACGAGCGCCCGAACCGCCACCGGGCGATCAGCTTCGAGCCGGGCTTCCAGGCATCCAGCACGCGGTCGACGATGTGGACCGCGCCGTGTCCGATCCCCGGCGTGCCCACCACGACGGTGTCGCCGTCGATCGTCACGGCGCTCCCGAACCGCGCGTCCGCCCCGGCGTCGGCCCCGGCGAGCGCGGCGTGGAGGGGCCACGCCGGCCCGGCCCGCTCCCGCTCGTAGATGTAGGCGGCTCCGGAGCCCGGAGCGGTGTTGTGGGCCTCCGGTGCCCCCACCGCCAGGTAGCGCTGGCCGATGGCAACCGCTGCGCCGAAGGAGGCGACGCTCCGCGCGCCCGGCGCTCGGACCACCGCCTGCTCGTTCCACGTCCGCGCCCGCGCACCCGCTCTGGGCCCGGCTTCGAAGACGACGGCGGTCCCTTCGGCGCCGACGGCGAGCAGCCCGTCGCTCATCGAGACGCTCCGCCCGAACGCGCCCGCGGGGCCGGTGAGCCGGGCCGAGGGGGTCCAGGCGGACACGCCCCGGCGCGTGAGCACGTGAACGCATCCGCCGTCCGCTCCCGGGTCCCCCACGGCGAGCGTCCGGTGCTCGAGGGCGACGGCGGAGCCGAACCCGTCGCTCACGCCGTCCGGCGCGACCTCGGCGGTGAGCGGCCACGTCCGCTCGCCCCCGTCGTAGACGTAGACGGCCCGGCGCGCGCCGACCGCGATCAGACCGCCGTCGACGGCAACGGACCGCCCGAACTCAAGTGCCGCTACGGGCGCGCGCAAGGTCGTGAGCAGGGACCACCGGCCGCCAGCTTGCGCGAAGACGTAGACGGCACCGGCGGACGGCGCGCCGACCACGGCGAGCGTGCCGTCGAAGGCGACGGCGGCGCCGAACGCGGCGCCCGGGTGCGGGTCGGCCGGGCGCAGGCGTGCGTTGCGGCGCCACCCCTTCGGACCGCGGACGTACACGAAGGCGGAGCCCCCCGCCGGCGCGGCCTCCGGGTCGTGCGGCGCGCCGACGATGGTGGTGCCACCGCTCATGGCGACGGCGGCGCCGAAGCGCATCGTGCGCTCGTGACGGGCGGCGTTGAGCATGAGGGCGCCGGTCAGCATGGCGAACCCGATGGGCAGGTCCCACAGGTTGATCGCGCCGAGCGCTCCGACGGCGACGACGGCGGCGAGGGCGAGCGGCCACTCGCGCACCAGCGTCCGCGCACGCAGGGCGTCCGGGAGCAGGTAGGCCTGCACCGCGAGCGCCGCGGTAAGCAGGAAGAAGCCCATGGACATCACGTGGGGGTGCATATCCCCGAGGATGAAGCTGAACATCGGGAACTCGGTGATGGTGAGCTCCTGGCCGTTCAGCACCGTCGACACGCGGCTCGCCCGCCACCACCACCGGAACTCCTCCGGGTACCAGCTCGAAGCGGGAGCGGCCGGCGCGGTGAGGTCCTTGATGCCCACCCACTCCCAGAACGCGGCGCCGCCTGCTCCCGCCGCGCGGCCGAGCTCCAGCGCGCCGGCGAGGTTGCTCGCGACCAGCAGGAGGAACACCGCCGCGATCCCGCCGAGCACCGCGCCGTCGTGCGAGCCGCGGGCGAGCCGGATCAGGTTGAACGTCAGGCCGAACGCCGCGACGCCGCCGAGCGCGGCCGCCGTGGCCAGCCCGAGGTTGTATGCGATGGGCGTGGCGATGCCGGTGAAGAGCGCCAGCGCGCCCATGAACAGGTACCCCATGTAGTAGTAGGAGACGGCCTCGCCGGCGAGCCACGGGTCGTTGGGCGGGTAGTACGGGCTCGTCACCGTCGCGTTCAGGAACATGAGGTCCATGGGCTGCTCGGTGCCGGCGATGTCGGACACCGACGCGCGCAGGGCCGCGACCCCGAGGAACACGGCGACGAACAGCAGCTCGGTGGAGAGCACGAGGCTGGCGTGCTCCTTGAGGAAGGCGCGTATCTCCCCCGTCCGGCCGCGGGCCGCTCGCCACGAGAGCAGGAGCACGACCGCGAGCGCGAGCGCCACGGTCAGCCGCGAGTTGACGATGAGGTGGGTGAGCCCGATCCCCCACGTGCCGAGCCCGACGAGCAGCAGGCCGAGCGGCTTGCTCAAGGCCCATCCGCGCTCCGGGAGGCGCGAGAACACCCGGTACGCCAGCGGGAACGAGGCGAGGCTGAAGAGCTCGAGCGCGAGGAGCCAGGTGAGGGTGTCAACCATGGTTGCGCCGCCCTAGCGGGAGGGCTCCTGGCCGCCGGCCCCCATGTCCCCCGCCAGACCGTCCCCCGCCGGAGCGTCCCCGGCCGTGGCGCCGCCGAAGAGGGCGTCGACGAAGTCGTCGACGTCGAAGAGCGAGAGGTCGTCGATCCCCTCGCCCGTGCCGATGAAGACGACCGGCAGCTTGAGCTCCGCGGCGATGGCGACGGTGATCCCGCCCTTGGCCGTGCCGTCGAGCTTGGCCAAGAAGACGCCGTCGACGCCCACGGCCTCCTGGAAGACGCGCGCCTGCTCGAGCCCGTTGTGCCCGGTCGTCGCGTCGAGGACGAGCAGGGTCTGGTGCGGCGCGCCCGATCCCTGGCGCCCGAGCACGCGGCAGATCTTGCGCAGCTCCTCGATCAACGGCGCTTTGTTGTGGAGCCGGCCCGCCGTGTCGAAGATGAGGACGTCCACCCCGCGGGCCACCGCGGCCTGGTAGGCGTCGAAGGCGACCGCGCCCGGGTCGGCGTTCTGCGCCTGCGCCACGACGCCCGCCCCGAGGCGCTCGCCCCAGACGCGGAGCTGCTCGACGGCCGCCGCGCGGAAGGTGTCGCCCGCCCCCAGCAGCACGGTCTTGCCAAGCTCCTGATAGTGGTGCGCCATCTTCGCGATACTCGTCGTCTTTCCGGCGCCGTTCACGCCAACGACCAGCAGGACCATGGGCTTGGCCGGTAGCTCCTCCTGGTCGTACCAGTCCCACAACGCGGGCTCGGCCACGTCCAGCAGAAGCGCAAGCTCGTCCTTGAGCGCGTCCGCGGCGGCAGCCCGGTCCGAGGCCGAGCGGCCGTGGACCCGCTCCCGCACGCGCTCGATCAGTGCGAGCGAGGTGGGGACGCCCACGTCCGCGGAGATCAGCGCGTCCTCCAGGCCGCCCCAGAACGCGTCGTCCCCCCCGGACCCGCCGCCGAAGAGCGCGCCGAGCCCGCCGCCCCAGCCCTGCCGCGTCTTGGCGAGGGCATCGGTGGTCTTTTCCTTGCGTCTGAAGAGTCGAAAGAGTCCGCTGACTGTGCGCCTCTGCTCCCCTATCCGTTCATCCTGAGCCTGTCGAAGGACGGCTCCGGACTCAAGCGGCACGCGCTGCTCCGGCGGTGCGCGGGGGCGATGGTAACAGCCGCTCGGGCGCGCTCACAAGGCCGTACGCCCGCGCGGCGGCGCAGGACTCACCACCGAGCTAAGGAGTGAGGGAGTCGAGGGCGATGGCCGCGGCGGCCTGCTCCGCGTCGGCCTTGCGGGCGCCGGTGCCCTCGCCGCGGGGGACGCCGTCCACGAGGACCCGGACCGTGAACCGGCGCGCGTGTGGAGGGCCGTCCGCCGCCAGCAGCTCGTAGGCGGGCAGCGGCAGGCCGAGGCGCTGCGTCAGCTCCTGGAAGGCGCTCTTGGCATCCCGCGGGACGCCGGAGGGGGCGATCGCGTCCATCGGCGCGCCGAGGTGGCGCATCACGAGCGCCCGTGCCGCCTTCTCGCCGCGGTCCATCAGGACGGCGCCGACCACCGCTTCGAAGACGGCCGCCAGGTTCGAGGTGCGCTCGCGTCCGCCGGTGGAGCCCTCGCCCTGGCCAAGGCGGAGGTAGGCGCCGAGTCCGATGCCCCGGGCGATCCCAGCCAGCGTGCGGCCCTGCACCAGCGAGGCGCGCGCACGGGTCAGCTCGCCCTCGGAGAAGGAGGGCCAGCGGACGAAGAGCTCGTGGGCGACGACCCAGCCCAGGAACGCGTCGCCCAGATACTCCAGCCGCTCGTAGCTCTCCAGCGGCTCGCTTCCGGGGTCGTCCGCGGCCTGAGGTGGGTTCTGGGCCCGCTGCTCGTTGAGGATCGACCGGTGCACCAGCGCTTGGCGCAGGAGCGCACGGTCCTTGAAGCGCACGCCCAAGACGCGCTCGAGCGCCGCCCAGTCGGGCCCGCCGCCGGCCTTGGTCTTGCCTCCGGCCGCCGGTCTCCTAGGGCGTCTTATCAAAGATGCCCTTGGGCCAGGGCGGCTGCGGGCGCTTGAGCTCGCCGACCGCGACCTCGCCCTCCAGCACGGGGATCAGCGCGTCGAAGGAGCGGACGGCCTCCTCCGGCGTGCGGGGCTTGAGCATCTTGAGGAACGCGGACGCGCCGTTCTCGAAGACGAAGGTCGGCGTGCCGAAGACGCCGAGCTCCTCGACCGCATGGGTGTGGCTGGCGGCGATGAGATCCAGCAGCGAGCGGTCGTCCAGGTCCTTCCCGAACCGTGCCACATCAAGCTCAGCCTTGGCCGCGAGACCCTTCAGCAGCTCCTTGTCGTTGAGCTCCTTGCGCTCCACGTGGCGTGCTTCGAGGATGAACGGCATGAAGCGCCGGAGCGCGTCCTCGCCCTGGCGCCGCGCCGCCTCGCCCGCGCGCAGCCCCCACACGCTGTGGTGGAGCTCCTCGTCCGGCTCGTTCCACGCCAGGTAGTCGGGTCCGACCTTCTGGTTGACCTGCTGGAGCGAGAAGGGCTTCCACGTGATCTCGATGGGCGCTTCGCCCCCGCGGGCCGCCTTGACCATATCCAGCCACACGGCTGCATTGAAGACGAACGGTCAGCGGAAGTCGAAGTAGACGTCTGCCTTGAGCTGCGGCATGTGATCCTCCTCATGGGACGTGCTGGAGCCGGGCCCCCGCCGATTCTACGGCCGGCCAGCGATGGGCTCAAGGGGAGCGCGAGGGAGCGCTGGGGCCGGTGGCTCCGTATACTGAGGAGTCCATCTCCCCGCAGACCCCACAGGTGCACACGCGTATGGTCGATTTCCGTCCGTTCCGAGCGGTCCGCTACGCCTCCACGGCAGGCGCACCGGCCGATCTCATCTGCCCGCCCTTCGACGTCATCTCGCCGGCGCAAGAACGCGCGCTCGTCGCGCGCAACGCGCACAACATGGTCAAGCTCGAGCTGACGGAGGCCCCCGGCGAGGCGCCGGCCGAGCGGTACGCGGGTGCCGCCGCGGCCTTCCGGGAGTGGCAGGCAGCGGGCATCCTCCAGCGCGACGCCACCCCGGCGTACTACCTCCTCCGGCAGCGGTTCTCCTCGGGCGGGCGGGAGTGGGAGCGGGCGGGTATCTTCGGCGCGCTCGGCCTCGAGCAGCCGGGGACCGGCGTGCTCGTGCACGAGGACACCGCGGCCGGCGCGAAGGCGGACCGCCTCGCGCTGATGCGCGTGGCGCACGCGAATTTCAGTCCGCTGATGATGCTCTACCGCGACCCCAGCGGGCGCATCGCCGACATCCGCGCTCGGGCGGTGGAGCGCGAGCCGGCCGTCGATTTCGAGACGGGCGACGGCGAGCGCTACACGCTCTGGCCGCTCACGGACGCCGACGGCGTGGACGCGATCGGCGCAGGCTTGAGATCGCAGCCGGTCTACATCGCGGACGGCCACCACCGCTACGAGACGGCGCTCGCGTACGAGCGGGAGGCCGGCGGCCCGCCATCCGCCGCGAGCCACTACGTGCTGACGTGCCTGATCGACTTCGACGATCCGGGGCTGCTCATCATGCCGTACTACCGCGTCGTGCACGGCCTGGCCGCCGCCCAGCTCGACGAGCTGCGGGCGCTGCTCGCGCGCTACTTCGCGGCCGCGCCCGTGACGATGGGCGGCACGAACGAGGCGGCGCCCGCGATCTTGGACCGGGCCGTCTCCGAGGCGGCCCAGGGGCAGGTCGCCCTGGGCGTGGTCGAGCCGGGCAAGGCGCCGGTGATCCTCACGCCGGCAAGCGGGGAGGTCCCCGTGCCCGACCCCGGCGCGGGAGCCGAGGAGCAGGCGCGCGCGGTGGAGGCGTTCGTCCTCCAGGAGATGCTGTTCCGGCCGGTGATGGGCGAGCGCGTCGCCGAGCACGTCGCCTACGTCCACGACGGGGCTCAGGCGCTGGACATGGTTGCCCGGGGGGAGGGGCAGATCGCCTTCTTCATCAAGGGCGTCCCGGCGCCGGCCTTCGAGGCCATCGTGGGCGCGGGGATCCGGCTGCCGCGCAAGTCGACGTTCTTCCACCCGAAGCTGCCGAGCGGCCTGGTCATCAACCCGTTGGACGGGGACCTCTAAGAGGGCGAGCACGCCGATACACGGCCCGCGTGTGCCATCACGCCACCGGGTTCCGCCAACGAGCCCTGTTTTTTAAAGAAGCCGCCCGCTAGCGACTCGCCTCGTAGACGCTGCGTGCGTAGTCGAGCGCCTCCTGCCTCCTCGCGATGTACGCGGGGTCGGTGGCGAAGTTGTAGTACGTCTTCCCCTCCACCCGGCGGTCGAACTCGCGGGTGATGCCCCACTCGGTCACGTCGTCGCGGAGCGTCGGGTCGGGGTCCCGCTCGGAGAGCGTGTGCATGAGCGTCTGGCCCTCCTTCGTGAGGAACCAGTTGATCCAGAGCGCCGCGGAGTTCGGGTTCGGCGCCCTCGTGAGCGCCATGATGTTGTTGCCGCTGTTCGACAGGGAGCCTCCCTCCTTGAGCTCCTTGATGAGCGAGCCGACGGGCGCACCGAGGGTCGTCATGCTGTCGAGGTCCATGCCGGCGCCACCGATGGCGATGCCCAGGGCGAACTTGCCGTTGGCGACCCCGTCGACGATGAACCTCCGGTCTTCGGAGAAGGTCACGTCCAGCTCCGGCGAGACGAACCGGTCCAGCCACTCGGGGCCGATCTCCGGGTGGACGTAGGACGTGACGTACGCTCCGGAGCCGCCGCCCCCAGGGATGTGCGCGACGATCATCCCCTTCCACTTCAGGTCCAGGTAGTCGAAGACGGAGGTGATGGCGTCGAGGTCCTCCTGGGTCACCAGGTCCGTGTTGTACCGCAGCGCCAGGCTGGTGGGGGCTGCGGTCGCGGCGAAGTTGAAGACGTACTTCTGATCCGCGTCCGCGTACCAGTGCTGGCCCTGGTACCAGAGGGACTGGTCGGTCACTTCCGGGTGGACGAGCAGATCTGGGATGGGGTCGAGGGCACCCCCAGGGACCATCCTCGTGGTCGAGGTCGCTTCACCCGAGTAGAAGACGTCCGCGAGGTACCGCCCGGCCGTCTGCTCGGCGAGGATACGGTTCGCCTGCGCGGAGCCGCTCCCGACGGAGACCACCACCTTGATGCCGAATCGCTCTTCGAAGATCGCGACCAGCGGGCGGTAGTTGCGCCCGCCCGAAGGCTGAAAGACGATCACGAGCTCCTCTTCCCCCTGTGCGGCCTCGATCAGCGCTTCCCACTCGGTCTGGACCGGCGCGACCGTCGCCACAGGCTCCTGGGCGGAGCCGGCGTCGGGCACTGGGGTCGGCGTCGCGGTCGGCTCGGCGCTGCCGCAGGCGGCCAGGAGCAGGCTCATCGCCGCGGTGATCACTACCAGGAGCCCGGATCGATTGCTCATCATGTCGGTTTCTCCCTGCTGTTGCGTCTGGGGTGTGCTGTCCTTGCCCGAGGCCTCAGCGCGGCGCCAGGCCCATGCGCTCGTAGACCTCGGCGATGGTCGCACGCGCGACCGCGCTCGCGCGTGCGGCGCCGTCCGCCAGCACCTCGCGCACGACCTCCGGCTTCTCGGCGAGCTCCCGGCGGCGCTCGCGGAACGGACCCAGGTAGCGGTTGATGCCATCGGCGAGCTGCTGCTTGTCCTCCACGCAGCCGATGGCCGCGGTGGTGCACTTGGCGTACACGTCGTCGAGGAGGTGGGGGTTGAAGATCTTGTGCAGCGCGTAGACGTTGCAGACCTCCGGCCGGCCGGGGTCGGTGCGCCGGGCGCGCTGGGGGTCGGTGACCATGCTCTTCACGCGCTTGAGCGTCTCCTCCTCCGTGGCCGCGAGCTCGATGTGGTTGTCGAGGCTCTTGCTCATCTTGTTCTTGCCGTCGGTGCCCACGATGGACGGCGACTCGGTGAGCAGCGCCTGGGGCTCCGGGAAGGTGTCGCCGTAGAGCCGGTTGAAGCGGCGGACGATCTCGCGGGAGATCTCGATGTGGGGGACCTGGTCGATGCCCACCGGCACGCGGTCCGCCTTATAGAGGATGACGTCGGCCGTCTGGAGGACGGGGTAGCCCACGAGCCCGTAGGGGATGTGCTCCTCGTCCTCGCCCATCTGGCGCACGCGGTCCTTGAAGGTCGGCACGCGCAGCAGCCAGCCCAGCGGCGTGCTCATGCCGAGCAGCATGGAGAGGGTGAGCACCTCGGGCACGTGGGACTGGACGTAGAGGACGGAGCGCTCGGGGTCGAGCCCCGCCGCGAGCCAGTCCAGCACCATCTCGTAGGTGTTGGGCACGATCTCCGCGACCTGCGCGGTGCCCTGGAGCGTCGTGAGCGCGTGGATGTCGGCCACGCCGAAGAAGCACTCGTAGTCGTCCTGGAGGCGGACCCAGTTCTCCAGCGCCCCGAACAGGTTCCCGAGGTGCAGCCGCCCGGAGGGGCGCATGGCCGAATAGACGCGTCCTGCTGCCATCGGGCTACCTCGGCGTCAAGAGAGAGAGGGCTTGAGAAGCAGACGCCAGTCTACACCGCGAGGGCACAGCCATGCCGTGGGCCTGTATGCTGAGCGGGGTCTCGATCACCCCCGGGGAGCCCCCCATCGATGCTCCGCAGCTTCAACGGTAAGTCGCCCCGTATCCACCCCACGGCCTTCGTGAGCGAGGCCGCCTATCTCGTCGGCGATATCGAGGTGGGCGAGCATTCGAGCATCTGGCCCGGCGTCGTGATCCGCGCCGACAACGGCAAGATCACCATCGGCGCGAGCACGAACATCCAGGACAACGCCGTCGTGCACGCCGACCACGGCGCCGCCATCGGCGACCACGTCACGCTTGGGCACGGCGTCGTCTGCCACGCCGCGCGCGTGGGCGACGGCGCTTTGCTGGGCAACGGCTGCGTCGTGAACGAGGGCGCGGTCATCGGCCGCTCCGCGCTCGTGGCCGCGAACTCGGTCGTGCTCGAAGGGGCGGAGGTCGCCGACGAGACGCTGGTTGCCGGCGCACCGGCGCGGGTGCGGGGGCAAGTCGCGAAGCGCCACCGCGACATGATGGACGACACGTGGCGCCACTACGTGGGCAAGGCGGCCGAGTTCAAGCGCGAGGGTGGGCTGGAGTAGGGGTGCGAAGCTCCTCGAAGGCCGGTGGCGCGGTCACTCAGCTCGGCGGGCCGCGGCCCAATGCTCTTTAACTCATTCCCGTTCATCTTCGGGTTCCTGCCCATCGTTGTCGCTGGGTTCGTCGTCCTTCGCGGACGTTCCTCCGGACTATGGTGGATTGGCTGGCTGGTGGCGGCGTCGCTTTTCTTCTATGGCTGGTGGAACCCGGTCTATCTGCCGCTGCTCGGCGGCTCGGTGCTGTTCAACTACACCGTCGGCCGGCTCATGCGGTCGTGGGAGCTTGCGGACCGGAGCCCCGGAGCGCGCCTGCTGCTCCTCGCCGCCGGGGTCACCGCGGACCTTGGCCTCCTCGGATACTTCAAGTACGCCAACTTCTTCATCGATACATCAACGAACCTTGGGGCGGCCGGCTTCCAGCTAGACGAGATCATCCTGCCGTTGGGCATCTCGTTCTTCACCCTCCAGCAGGTCGCCTACCTCGTGGACGTGTACCGGGGCCGGGCGTTCGAGTCCAACGTCCTCCGCTACGCCCTGTTCGTGTCGTTCTTCCCTCAGCTCATCGCTGGGCCCATCGTTCATCATCGGGAGATCGTGCCCCAATTCACTCGCGTCCCCTGGCGCCGTCTGAGGTTCGACCTTGCGGTGGGACTGGCGATCTTCACCGTCGGGCTCGTGAAGAAGGTCGTGATCGCGGACCACATCGCGGTTTTCGCATCACCCGTGTTCGAGGGGGCGGCGGCCGGGGCCGCTCCCTCGTTCTTCGAGGCGTGGGGAGGGACCTTCGCCTACACGTTCCAGATATTCTTCGACTTCTCAGGCTATTCCGACATGGCCGTCGGACTGGCCAGGATGTTCGGGATCCGCCTACCGCTGAACTTCGCTCAGCCCTACAAGGCGGCCAGTCTGATCGACTTCTGGCGTCAGTGGCACATGACGCTGTCAAGGTTCCTCCGCGATTACGTGTACATCCCGCTGGGCGGGAACCGCTACTCGGAGGCGCGCCGCTACTCCGCGATCCTGTTGACCATGCTGATCGGAGGCATCTGGCACGGGGCCGGCTGGACCTTCGTCGTTTGGGGGGCGCTGCACGGCCTGCTCCTCGTGCTCAACCACCTGTGGCGCACGCTCCGGGGACACCGACCCGGGGCGCCTTCGTCGGCCCTCCAGACCGGTGCGAGCCGGGCGCTCACGCTGATCGCGGTCGCGACCCTCTGGGTCTTCTTCCGGGCTCCGACGATGTCCGGCGCCTTGGCGATGCTCGAGGGGATGGCCGGTCTGAACGGGGTGGTCCTGCCGCTGCGGCTCGAATCGCTCTCACTCCCCGTCGTGCCGTGGATCACCTACCAGAGCGGGCTTGGGAACTTCACCGCATCGGGGGGCTTGGCCAACGGTATCGCCTTCCTTGGCGCGCTGCTCCTGATCGTCTGGTTCGTCCCTCCGACCCACGAGTGGATGACGAGGGCGCGTCCGGTCCTTGATCCTACCGGGGGTCGGGCCGTGGGCCGCGCGTGGTGGCAGTGGCGCCCCAGCGCGGCGTGGGCGGTGTTCACGGCGGCCCTGGGTGCTGTGGCCGTGCTCCTCATGGTCTCCCGTAGCAGCGAGTTCCTCTACTATCAGTTCTGACCTTCTGCCGGTCACACATAGCGCATGAGAATCCATCTTTCGACATACTTCAGCACCTACGTGCTGACCCTCAGCCTGCTTGTCGTGCCCGGACTGTTGAGCGCGGGGTATCTGTGGCGGACCGATGAGCTCAAGAGCTACGGCGAGATCGTGGAATCCCAGTTGGCCAGGGATGCGGTCTGGGGCTCGGCTATCCATGGGGACGTGTACGCGTACAAGCAGGAGCTGGTCCGTCAGCGCCGGCCTGAGCTGCTCGCGCTGGGCTCCTCGCGCTCGTTCCAGCTCAGGGAGGAGTTCTTCACTGTCCCGTTCACCAATGCTGGTGGCGCCACGGTGAATTCGGATCTCGCGCTACGATTCCTGCTCGACCTTCCCCGCGAGCGGCTCCCCGAAGCGGTCCTGCTCGATCTCGACTTCTGGGAGTTCAACGATGCTTACGCCGCGGTCAGGACCGTTACCGCTGAAGCCGGGACCAGCACACTCAGCAAGCTTCTCGTTCCACTGGAGGGCATCCGCAACCGCACGATCACGCTCTCCTCGTTCTTCTGGATGATCGTCACGGGGAAGCCTCGGAACGTGTACACCGAGGGGAACCTGAGCGGCATCCTGGCGGTCCAGCGCGCTGCGGGGTTCCGGCCCGACGGGTCGTACCAGTACGGGGCTGAGGTGCTCGAAGAACCCACGAGCGGCGGCTCCCCCTTCCAGGGGACGCTCCGGGAGGTGGAGCATGGGCTCGAGCGCCTCGCGCCGGGGGCGCACGTCAGCGAGGTGCGGCTCTCGTCGCTCATGGAATTGCTGAGCTTCCTCGATGAGCACGACATCGAGATCTGGGCGTTCTCGCCGCCGGTGGCGCCGGAGGTCTATGAGGCGATGCGCGCCAAAGGAGATGCCTACGCTTATCTCGACGAGATCGAAGGTGCCGTGCGCCGGTTGGGGCTGCCCTTTATCGATTTCCTAGACCCGGATTCACTCGGCTTCGAGTCGTGCGAATTCAAAGACGGACTCCACCCAGGCGACGTGGTGATCCAGCGCATCCTGCTCCAGATGGTGGCCGCCGACACGACCGGGAAGCTGCGGCGGCTGGTCAACGTAGACCTGCTCCGCGAGAACGTCGAGGCGTTCGCAGGAATGACACTGACGGTGTCGCCCGACGATGGATACCTCATGGAGGAAACGGACTTCCTCGGCATCGGGTGCCCGAAGCCGGGGTAGGGTAGGCCGCCGCGGCCGTGCGCGCAGCGGCGCCTGCACGGCACCTTCACGCCATCCCGGCTTGGACTCACGGCTCCCTCACGGCGCGGCGCGAACCTGGGGGCTGTCAGAGGACCGGGTGGCCGTGGCCGGGCCCGTCTGCTTGGCATCTCTGCGACGCCGGCGGTTATTGGTATAGTGCATCGTGACGAATCATGGAACGACATCGGTAGACGTACAGGCTCGCTAGGAGAAATCATGCGACACATGAAACTCAGATACCCTCTCTTGCTCATCCTCGTGGCCATCCTCATGGCGGCGCTCGCCGCGTGCGGCGACGATGACGGCGACGCCGCGGCGTCCGGTGGCCGTCTCGACACCGTGAAGGACCGAGGCAACCTGATCATCGCGGGCCGGACGGACCTGGCCGGATTCGGGTTCCTCGACTCCTCGGGGAAGAACGTCGGGTTCGACATCGACCTGGGCCGGGCCGTGGCGGCGGCGATCTTCGGCGACCCCAACGCCATCGAAGTGCGGCCGATCTCCGCATCCGAGCGCGGACCGACGATCCAGAGCGGTGAGGTCGACGTGCTCACCAGGAACGTCACGTGGACCTCCACGCGTGATTCCCAGTGGGGCAACTACACGACGATCATGTTCTACGACGGCCAGGGCTTCATGGTGCGGGCGGACAGCGGGTTCGAGAGCGCCCTGGACCTGGACGGCGTGACGGCTTGCGTCACCAGCGGGACCACCACGGAGCTCAACCTGGCGGACTTCTTCCGTCAGAACGGCCTGGCCCTGGAGACCGTGGTCTTCGAGGACACAGCAAGCGTGTACGGGGCGTACGAGTCGGGCCGCTGCGACGTGACCACCAGCGACAAGAGTCAGCTGGCGGCCATACGCAGTGGGTTCGCGAGCCCCGGCGACCACAAGATCCTTCCCGAGACCATCTCCAAGGAGCCGCTGACACCCGTCGTCCCGCACGGCGACGACCAGTGGTTCGACCTGGTGAAGACGGTCATGTGGGTCCTGATCAACGCCGAGGAGATGGGCGTGACGCAGGCGAACGTCGACTCGATGGTCACGAGCGACAACATCGCCATCCGGCGCATGCTCGGCGCCGAGGGTGAGTTCGGCCAGGCCGACCTTGGACTGGACGCGGACTTCGCCGTCGACGTGATCAAGGCCGTGGGCAACTACGGCGAGATCTACGACCGCTACATGGGACCGAACGGCATCTCCTTCGAGCTCCCGCGCCAGAGCAACGAGCTGTGGCTCAACGGTGGCTTGATCTACGCACCGCCGCTCAAGTAGCGGCGCTCGGGTCTGAGGGGAGCACGTGTGGGTCCGGCCCGGCCGTCCGCACGTGCTCCCTGGCATCAGCCATTGACGAACCAACTCCGCCGCATGCTCACCTACCGTGGCATCCCGCTGTGGCGGGACGTCCGGGTCCTTCAGGCGATCGGCCAGCTCGTGTCGGTCGTGTTCGTCGTCTCCCTCCTGGTGTTCTTCGTCGCGAACCTGCGCTCGGCCGCGGACGAGCGCGGCCTCTCGTTGGGCTTCGACTTCCTCGGCCAGGAGGCGGGCTTCCCCATCGGGGAGTCGGTCATCGACTATGACCCCGGCGACTCCTTCCTCCACGCGTTCGCCGTCGGCATCATCAACACGCTCAAGGCCGCGGTGCTCGGCGTGCTCCTGGCCACGGTGCTCGGCATCGTCGTCGGGCTCGCCCGCCTCTCGTCCAACTGGCTGGTGCGGAACCTGGCCGGCGTCTACATCCAGATCATCCGCAACGTACCGCTGCTCGTGCAGCTCTTCTTCTGGTACTTTGCCGTATTCCAGGCGCTGCCCCTCGTCCAGCAGGCGATCCGTCTGCCGGGGCCGGTCTACCTGAGCAACCGGGGGCTGTTCTTCGTCTCGCCGCAGGCCACGCCGTCCTTCGATGCGTGGGTGGCGTACCTCGCGGCCGCCCTCGCGGTGGCGGCCGCCCTGCGCTTCGCGCTCAGGTGGCGCGAGCAGCGGACCGGGCGCCCCTCGCACGCCGTCGTGGGCCCTTGGCTCGCCTTCGCCGCCATCGCCGCGGCTGGCTGGCTCGCGGCGGACGGCAGCCCCGTCGTGCGGAACGTGCCCGTTCTGGGCGAGTTCAACTTCGCGGGTGGGGGCCGGATCACGCCCGAGTTCGGGGCTCTGCTCGTGGGGCTCGTCCTCTATACGGGCGCGTTCATCGCGGAGATCGTGCGTGCGGGGGTCCAATCGGTCAGCCGCGGGCAGCGCGAGGCCGCCCTGGCGGTGGGGCTGAGTAACGCCCAGACCACCCGGCTCGTGATCTTCCCGCAGGCGCTGCGCGTCATCGTGCCGCCCCTCATCAGCCAGTACCTGAACCTCACCAAGAACTCGAGCCTGGCCGTGGCCATCGCCTACCCAGAGCTGTTCACGGTTGGACGGACGATGATCAACCAGGCGGGGCGTGCCCTTCCCATCTTCCTGCTGATCATGGCCGCGTATCTCGCCATGAGCCTCACCTGGGCGGCCGTCGGCAACCTGTACAACAGGCGGGTCCAGATGGTGGAGCGCTAGGCATGGCCACCACACCCGAAGTGCTGCCGCCATCCACGAGCGTGGGGATCGTGGGTTGGCTCAGGGCGAACCTGTTCAGCACCGCCCTCAACGCGGCGTTCACGGTGGTGACGGGTGTCCTGAGCGTGCTCATGCTCGTTGCCATCTTCCGGTGGGTCGTCTTCTCGGCCGACTGGAGCCCCGTTACCGAGAGCCTCAAGCTGTTCCTGGTCGGGCAGTACCCCACCGAGGAGCTCTGGCGCGTCGGGGCCGTGGTGGTCGGCGCCGCCGCGCTGATGGGCGTCTCGTGGGCGGTGTGGGGCGGCGTCCTGCGCACCTTCGCGAGGATCATGGCAGCGGGGAGCTTGATCGTCGCGCTCTCGCCCCTGGAGCCGGCCGGGTTCGACCTCGCGGTGCGGGCGTGGTATCTCGGCGGCGCTGCCTCGATCGTGCTCGGCTTCGCGCTGGCGCGCGCTGCGGCGCTCGATCCCAAGTGGGTGATGCGGGCCTGGGTGCTGGGCTTCTTCCTCGGCATGGCGCTCATATGGGGTTTCGAGGAGACGTCCCTCGGTGAGAGCCTCCGGGGCTTCTTCGGCGCGGGAGCCGCGCTCACGGTCGTGCTGGGCGTGGCGGGGTGGGTCGGCCGGTTCCCGGCGGGGGTCGTGCTGCGGTGGCTCGCCTGGGGCTGGGGCGCGCTCTTCCTCGTGACCATCGTCATGTTCTGGGGGCTCGGGCAGACGGACATCGCGCCCCGGGTGGGCACGAGCCGGTGGGGGGGACTGCTGCTCACCTTCGTGCTCGCCCTGGTGGGTATCGCCGCATCGTTCCCCATCGGGGTGCTGCTGGCCCTGGGCAGAAGGAGCCGGCTGCCGGTGCTGAAGGGTTTCAGCATCACCTTCATCGAGCTCGTCCGTGGTGTTCCACTCGTGACGCTGCTGTTCATGACGGTGATCATCGTCCCCCTCTTCCTGCCCCGGGGGACCTCCTTCGACCTCGTGCTGCGCGCCCTGTTCGCCATCACGCTCTTCAGCTCGGCGTACATGGCGGAGAACATCCGCGGCGGGCTTGCGGCCGTGCCGCTAGGGCAGATCGAGGGAGCGAAGGCGCTGGGGCTGGGCGGGTTCCAAACGATGCTCTTCATCGTGCTTCCGCAGGCGTTGCGGGCGGTGATACCGGCGATCGTGGGCCAGTTCATCAGCCTGTTCAAGGACACGACCCTCGTCGTCATCGTCGGCCTGCTCGACGTCTTGGGGATCGGGAAGGCCCTCTTCCTGGGCAACGTCCGGTGGTTCGGCGCCCAGGCCGAGGTCTACCTCTTCATCGCCGCCGTCTTCTGGGTCTTCACGTTCGCGATGGCCTATGCGAGCAGGAAGCTAGAGGACACGCTCGGCGTGGGCACGCGGTAGGCTTATCGCAGGATCAAGGAAGGACATATGACGAGCGAGTCACTCGAGACTCAGGCAGAGACCCCGCCCGAGAGCATCGTCTGCCGGGACGTCCACAAGTGGTTCGGCGACTTCCACGTGCTCCGCGGCCTCAACGTCACCATCCATCAGGCGGAGGTTGTCGTCGTCTTCGGTCCATCCGGGTCGGGGAAGTCCACCTTCATCCGGACGCTCAATCACCTGGAGGAGCACCAGCGGGGAGAGATCATCGTGAACGGCGTGGCCCTCACCCACGACATCCGCAACATCGATGCGGTCCGGCGCGACGTGGGCATGGTCTTCCAGTCCTTCAACCTCTTCCCGCATCTCACGGTGATGCAGAACATCACGCTGGCGCCGAGACGCGTGCGGAAGTGGAGCCGCGACCAGGCGGAGGCGACCGCCACCGAGCTGCTGGAGCGCGTTGGCATCTTGGAGCAAGCAGACAAGTACCCCGCGCAGCTCTCCGGCGGACAGCAGCAGCGGGTCGCGATCGCCAGGGCGCTCGCCATGCAGCCGAAGATCATGCTGTTCGACGAGCCCACCTCCGCGCTCGACCCCGAGATGATCAAGGAGGTGCTGGACGTCATGCGCGAGCTGGCAACCTCCGGCATGACCATGATCGTGATCACCCACGAGATGGGGTTCGCGAGGGAGGTCGCCGACCGCATGATGATGTTCGACGAGGGCACGATCCTCGAAGCGGGGACCCCGGCCCAGATCTTCGATGACCCTCAGAACGAGCGGACCAAGCTCTTCCTGTCGCAGATACTCTAGGCCCGCCGCCGGTACTTCCTGCCGCTCACCGCCACCCCCTGAAGGTCGATCCCGCATGGTTGACGTGCCCCTCATCCTCGTCTCCGCCGTTGCCGTCTTCGCGGCGGCCCTCGTGCAGGGAGTCACGGGCTTCGGCTTCGTCATCGTCGCCGCCCCGGTGCTCACGATCTACCTCGAGCCAACCCTCGTCGTCCCGGTCATGCTGCTGCAGAGCGTCGCGCTGAACGCGGCCATCCTGATCGGCGGATACCGGAGGATCAACCTGCGGCGCGTGTGGGCACTGGTGCTTGCGGGCGCCGCGCTCACGCCCGTCGGAGCGGCGCTGCTCATCGGGCTCGACGGTGCGATCATCCGGGTGGTGATGGGCGTCGTGGTCGGCGTGACGTCGGTGGGGATGCTGCTCGGCATCCAGCGCACCGCATCGAACGAGCGCCTCGCCTCGATACCGGTGGGCGCCGCCAGCGGACTCCTCGGCGGCGCCACGGGGCTCTCGGGCCCCCCCGTCGTCCTCTTCTTCGCCAATCAGGGCGTGGACCCGAAGGAGTTCCGGGCAAACCTCGTCTTCTACTTCCAGGTGCTGAACCTGATCGCCCTGCCGAGTTTCGCGATCGGCGGGATCCTCACCCGCGACGTGCTCATGCTCTCGCTGGTGCTGCTTCCGGGGGCCCTGGCCGGCGTCGGGGTCGGCATATGGCTCGCCCCGAGGATCGCGGTCGCCCTGTTCCGGCGCATCTCGCTCGTCGTCGTGCTCCTGGCGGGGGTGGGCGCCGTCGTCTCCGGCCTCATCGGGTACTCGGCCGCCCGCGGCTAGGGGACGGTCGTGGGTGCCGGCCGTTTGTGAATCTGCGCACAGACCATTGATGGCCCGCCAGCGCCGCCCGTATAATCGACGCAGTCCCGTACGACCGGCTCCCCGCAGACCAGACCAGCTTCAGGAGATACCCATGGCGAACCTCCGCCTGCCCGGCCCCACGCCCGTCCCGCCGGACGTCGTGGAGGCGATGAGCAAGCAGATGATCGACCACCGCGGCGCCGAGTTCGCGGAGATGCTCAGGCGCATCACCGCCAACCTCCAGCGCGCGTTCCTCACGAAGAACGACATCTTCGTCTTCACCTCCTCCGGCACCGGCGCCATGGAGGCGGCCATCGTCAACACGCTCTCGCCCGGCGATCGCGTGCTCGCGGTCACCGTCGGCAACTTCGGCGACCGCTTCGCCCGAATCGCGACGGCTTATGGCGCCGACGTGAACGTGCTGAAGTTCCCGGACGGCGAGGCGGTGGACCCCGAGCGGGTCCGACAGGCGCTCAAGGACGACCCGGCCGTCACGACGGTGCTCGTCACCCACAACGAGACGTCCACCGGCATCACCAACGAGCTCGGCGTCATCGCGCCCATCGTCAAGGGCGAGTTCGACAAGCTCATCCTGGTCGACGCGATCTCCTCGCTCGGCTCCATCAACCTGCCCGTGGACGCCTGGGACCTCGACGTGGTCATCGCGGGCTCGCAGAAGGGCTGGATGTGCCCGCCGGGCCTCGCCATGATCAGCTTCAGCGAGCGCGCCTGGAAGGCGTCGGAGACGGCCAAGATGCCGAGGTTCTACTTCAGCCTCGCCGAGGCGAAGAAGTCCTTCGGGTTGGGGCAGACGCCGTGGACGCCGGCCATCTCGCTGATGTACGGGCTCGACCACGCCCTCCAGCAGATGCTGGCCCAGGGCGACATGGAGTCCGTTTACGCGTTCCACCAGAAGATCGCGCGCTACACCCGGGACGGGCTGAAGGCGCTCGGGCTCAAGCTCGTTGCCACCGAGGAGAAGTACGCCTCGAACACCGTCACCGCGGCGTACCTGCCGGAGGGGATCAAGGACGAGGACCTGCTGAACATGCTGCGGGACGACTACGACATCATCGCAGCCGAAGGCCGCGGCCTGCTCGCCGGGCGCGTCTTCCGCATCGGCCACATGGGCTACGTCTCCACCGAGGACATCGACGACGTCCTCGCGGCGCTCAAAGAGGCGCTGCCCAAGCTGGGCTACCAGCCCGCCGGGGCCGCTTAGCCATGGCGCGCATCCTCGTATCCGATCCCATCGACCAGGCCGGCGTGGAGCGTCTCGTCGGCGCCGGCCACGACGTCGACGTGAAGCACGGCCTCGCGCCCGCCGACCTCCTGGCCATCGTCGGCGACTACGAAGCGCTCCTCGTGCGCTCGGAGACCAAGGTCACGGCCGAGGTCATCGCCGCGGCCGGCCGGCTCCAGGCCATCGGGCGCGCCGGCGTCGGCGTCGACAACATCGACATCGACGCCGCCACGGCCCGGGGCATCGCCGTCGTCAACGCCCCCACCGGGAACACCATCGCCGCGGCCGAGCACGCCTTCGCGCTGATGATGGCCCTCGCGCGCAATATACCGCAGGCCGACGCGTCCATGCGGCGCGGCGAGTGGACGCGGTCGAAGTTCACCGGCGTGGAGCTGCGCAACAAGACCCTCGGCATCGTGGGCCTGGGCAAGGTGGGGTCGGAGCTCGCGCGGCGTGCGAAGGCGTTCCAGATGACCATCATCGCCTTTGACCCCTACGTGCCGCAGGAGTTCGCCCGCAGCCTCGGCGTCGAGATGGTGGACATGGACCGGTTGCTGGCCTCCTCCGACTTCATCAGCGTGCACACGCCGCTCACGGCCGGGACCAAGGGTCTCATCAACGCGAAGCAGCTCGAAACGCTCAAGCCCGGCGTGCGCATCGTGAATGCGGCGCGCGGCGGTCTGATCGACGAGGCGCTGCTGCGCGACGGGCTGGTCAGTGGCAGGATCGGCGGCGTGGCCCTCGATGTCTTCGCCTCGGAGCCGCCCGGCGAATTGGCGCTGCTCGATCAGGAGCACGTGGTCGTGACGCCGCACCTCGGCGCCTCGACGGAGGAGGCGCAGGTCGAGGTCGCGGTCGAGGTCGCCGACCAGGTGGTGGCGATCCTCGCGGGTGGGTCCGCGCCGTACACGCTGAACGTCCCGTTCCTGCCGGCCGACGTCCGCGAGGCGCTGGCGCCGTACGTCCCGGTGGCGACGGCGATGGCCAAGCTCGCCATCCAGCTCGCCGACGGCCAGCTCGAGTCCATCACGGTGCGGGTCGCGGGCGAGATCGCCGAGTACGACACGTCCATCCTCGGCTCCGCGGTGCTTGTGGGAGCGCTCGGGGCGGCCTCGGACGTGCGGGTGAACCTGGTGAACGCAACGATGCTGGCGCGCGAGCGCGGCCTCAAGGTGGTCGAGGAGAAGGACCGCGAGGGCGCCGGGGAGTACACCAACCTGGTCGGCGTCGAGATACGCACCAGCGCCGGCCTCGTGCGCGTGGACGGGACGTCCGTCAACGGCCGCGTGCGCCTCGTGCGCCTCGACGACTTCCATCTGAACATGGAGATGAACGCGCCGTACATGCTGTTCACCTCGCAGATCGACCAGCCGGGCATGATCGGCAAGGTCGGCACCATCGCCGGCGCGCACGATTCGAACATCAGCTTCATGGAGGTCGGCCGCGACGGCCCGCGGGGCAACGCGACGATGATCGTCGGGTTCGACGACGAGCTGAGCGACGCGGTGGTGGACGACATCCGTGCGATCCCCGGCATGACCCGCGTGCGGCTCGTCATCGCCTAACGCGCGGCCCACGCCCCCCGCAGAGAGCTCCGTGAACCCCCCGGCACGACTCCGGCGTAGTCATGTTGGAGGGCACGCGCATGAGATACCCACGCTACCTCGGCTGGATCGCCGTCCTCGGCGCCGTCGTCACGCTCGCGGCCTGCTCGGCTGACCCGACGCCGACGCCCGAGCCCACGCCCACGCCGGCGGCGACCGCGATGCCGACGCTCGAGCCCACGCCGACGGCGACCGCGACGCCGACCGCGACGCCGACGCCCGAGCCCACCCCGACCCCGTCCCCGACGGCCACGGCCACGCCGCAGGCGGGGCTGACGGTCGCGCCGCCGGAGGGCGCCGTGAGCGTGAGCTTGGTGGCGTCCCAGGACGTGACGCTCTACGACTCCCCCGGCAGCGCGCTCGCCAACGGGGCCGGCGAGTACCTCTTCGCGGGGCTCACCGGCCAGCCGCAGGCCCGCCGCTCGCTCATCGCCTTCGACGTCGCGGGCGCCGTCCCGGCGGGCGCCACCGTCGTGAGCGCGGATCTGACCCTCACGATGTCGCGCTCGGGTCTGCCGCTCTTCGTGAACGTCGTCATGCTGCACCGGACTTCTTCGTCCTGGGCCGAGGGGGCGACGGACGCACCCGGCAACGAGGGGAGCGGACTGGAGGTGGTCCCCGGCGACGCGACGTGGGTGCACCGCACCTTCGACGATCAGCTCTGGGCCACGCCCGGCGGAGACTTCGCGCCCGACGCGAGTGCCGCCACCGAGGTGTTCCGGCTCGGGCCGTACACCTGGGGACCGACGGACGCGATGGCGGCGGACGTCCAGGCATGGCTCGACGACCCGGGGTCCAACTACGGGTGGGCGATCGTGGGCGACGAGGTGACGGACCGTGGGGTCAAGCGCTTCAACAGCAGGGAGCACACCGACGAGACGGTACGCCCGGTGCTCACGGTCCTCTACGTGCCGCCCGGTACTCCGTAGGGGCGCACGGCGTGCGCCCTCGTCCGGGCGACAGGGGGCGCGCGCTACGGAACGACGAAGGCGCGATGAATCGCGGCCCCTACGGCCCCCTGGCCGTCGCCTTGTGAGCCTCACGAGCGCCGTGCTACCATGCGGAGAGGCATTCGTTCCGAAATTCACGAACGGTGAGAACGCGATGACGGCCACTCCCACGGGCTTGCGCGAGGAGGCCCGTCAGGCCATCGCCGACCAGTCGGCGCGAGTGGTTACGGTCCTCTCGTCGCTGCTCGCCGCGCAGGACAAGCTCGGCTACCTGCCGCCCGAGGCCATCGACGAGACAGCCCAGCGCACGAGCGCCAGCACCAACGAGGTCTGGGGCGTCGCGTCCTTCTACCCCAACTTCCGCTTCACGCCCCCCGCCCGCCACACCGTCGAGGTCTGCTGGGGACCGGCGTGCCACATCCTCGGCGCGCAGCCGCTGCTCCGTGGCGTCATGGAGCGCCTCGGGCTCGATGGGGAGGGCGACACGCCCGATGGGACCTTCACGCTGCGGCTGAACACCTGCCTGGGCGTCTGCCCCCACGGCCCGGCCACGAGCTTCGACCACGAGATCGTCGGGCGGGCGACGCGTGAGACGGCGGTCCGCCACATCGACCTGCTGCTCGCCAGCGACGTCGAGGAGGGCAGGAGCGCGGTCCTCGAAGCGGAGACCGAGCGCGTGAAGGCCGAGCGGGACGCGCGCGTGGCGGCTGCCGCTCTGGTGGCAGCCGAGGCGGCAGCCGAAGCCGAAGCCGCCGCCGAGGCGGACGCGGATGCAGATGCTGACGCGGGAGCCGAGGCCGGCGCTGAGCCTGACGACGCCGAGAGCCCGGACGCTGACGCGGATGGCGAAGCCGGCGCGGAGCCTGACGCCGACGGGACGGACTCCGATGAGTGAGGCGTTCGATGCGCTCAAGATCCGCGGGAACAGGCGGTGGACCGACCTCCACCGCAAGCCCTGGATCCGCGTGAGCACCGGGCTGCTCGGCATGGCTGCCGGCGCGCGCGACACGCTCGGCGCGCTCCGGCACGACCTCGCTCAGGCCGGGATCGACGCCACCGTCTCGGAGGTCGGCTCCACCGGGCTGTGCTTCGCCGAGCCGCTCGTCGACGTCTACGTGCCGGCCACGCCGCGCGTGCTCTATGCCAACGTTGGCCCCGAGCACATCCCGGAGATCGTGGAGCGGCACATCAAGAACGGCTTCCCCGTGGTCGAGCTGGCGCTTGCCACCGTCGACTCCGACCACCCCGGACTGCCGCGGCGCGAGGACCTCCCGATGATGCGCCTCCAGCAGCGGATCGCCCTGCGCAACGCGGGCGAGATCGACCCGGCCGACATCGACCAGTACGTCGCGCGCGGTGGCTTCGCGGGGTTGGACCGCGCCGTCTCCGAGCTGGACCCGGAGCGCGTGCTTCAGGAGGTCAAGGACTCCGGGCTCCGGGGCCGCGGTGGCGCCGCCTTCCCCACCGGCGTGAAGTGGGGGTTCCTCGCGGGCAACCCGGCTCCCGAGAAGTACATCCTGTGCAACGCCGAGGAGGGCGACCCCGGCGCCTTCAACGACAAGACGATCCTCGAGGCCGACCCCTTCACCCTCGTCGAGGGATGCATCATCGCGGGGTTCGCCACCGGCGCGTCCAACGGCATCGTCTTCATCCGCCACGGCCACGATTCCCCCATCGAGCGCACGCGCGCCGCCATCGCGGCGTGCTACGACAACGGCCTCCTGGGCCCACACATCCTGGGCAGCGACTTCTCCTTCGACATGGACATCTCTCTGGTCGGCGATTCCTACGTCGCCGGCGAGGAGACGGCGCTGATGGAGGCGATCGAGGGGAAGCGGTCGATGCCGCGCTTCCGCCCGCCCTTCCCCGCGGCCTTCGGCGTCTGGGGCAAGCCGTCCAACATCAACAACATCAAGACGTTGGCCTATGTCCCGGAGATCGTGCGCCGGGGCGCCGAGTGGTTCAGGAGCATCGGTACCGAGAAGAGTCCCGGCACGGCCATCGCGTGTCTCTCCGGCGACATCGCCTATCCGGGGCTCGTGGAGGTGCCCTTCGGCCTGACCATGCGCCAGGTGGTCGAGGAGTGCGGCGGCGGAGACCCGGCCGGGAAGCGGCTGAAGTTCGTCCAGACGGGCGGTCCCCTCGGCGGCGTGCTGCCGGTCGACCAGCTCGACATCGTGCTCGACCTCGACGTGATGGCGGAGGCCGGAGCGATGTTCGGATCGGGCGGACTGATCGTCTGCAACGAGGACCGCTCGGTGGTCGACCTCACCCGCACCCTGCTCGCCTTCGACCAGCTTGAGTCCTGCGGCAAGTGCTTCCCGTGCCGGCTGGGGACGAGCCACCTGCTCGAAGTCTTGGACCGGCTCTGCGCCGGGGAGGGCCGTCCGGAGGACCTGGCGCTGATGGAGCGTATCGGCGCGAACATGAAGGTGGGCTCGCTCTGCGGCCACGGTCAGCTCGGCTACAACCCGGTCGCCTCGGCCGTGCGGTTCTTCGGCGAGGAGTTCGCCGCCCAGTGCAGCCGGGAAACCGCGCGCGACCTCGGCACGCTCGTGAGCCCACGGGCCCCGCTGCGCGGCGCGCAGCTCGATGGCGAAACACCCACGGCCATCGTGAACGCGGACTTCGTCGCGAGCCGCGAGCCGGTGGGCACCGGAGTGGAGGCCACACCGCATGCCTGATGAGCTGAGTATCACGATCGATGGCCGCGAGGTGCGGGCGACGGCGGACCAGATGGTGCTCGAAGCCGCCAACGCCGCCGGCATCTACATCCCCTATCTCTGCTACCACCCCGGCATGAAGCCCTACGGCGCCTGCCGCATGTGCGTCGTGGACGTCGAGGGCCCGCGCGGCACGGCGACCCTCGCATCGTGCACGCTGCCCGTTGCCGACGGCATGGTCGTGCACACGAACGCCGAGAAGCCGGTGGCCGTGCGCGACGCCACCCTCGACCTGCTGCTGTCCGAGCACCCCCACGGCTGCCTCACGTGCCACCGCGTCGACCTGTGCGGCCCGCAGGACATCTGCCTGCGCCACGTCGACGTCACCGACCGGTGCGTGACGTGCCCGAAGAACGAGCGGTGCGAGCTCAAGGACACGACGCGGTTCCACCCCCAGGGGATGACCTCGCCGCTGACCTATCAGTACCGGGAGCTCCAGGTCGAGACGAAGGACCCCTTCTACGACCGCGACTACAACCTGTGCATCGTGTGCGCGCGGTGCACGCGGGCCTGTGACGAGCTGCGCGGCGACGTCGCGCTCACGCTGACCGAGCGCGCGGGCCAGGTGCTCGTGGGCACGGTCATGGGAGACTCGCTCCTGGAGGCGGGGTGCGAGTTCTGCGGCGCCTGCATCGACGTGTGCCCGGTCGGCGCGCTCACGGAGAGCGACTACAAGTGGGAGCGGGCCGCGCGGACAGAGCAGTCGATCTGCGCCGAGTGCCCCGTGGGCTGCACGATGACCTACGAGGTCAACGGCTGGGAGCGGGTCGTCCGCGCCATCCCCGAGCTCAACTCGCCGGTGAACCAGGGCCAGGCCTGCTTCAAGGGCAAGTTCGGGTTCGACTACGTGAACCACAAGTCCCGGCTCAAGCACCCGCTGGTCCGCCGCGACGGGGAGCTTGTCCAAGCGACGTGGGAGGAGGCGCTTGCGGCCGCGGCGGAAGGCCTCGCGCCCTACCGGGGCGGGCGCTTCGGCCTCATCGCCGGCCCCCGCAACACGAACGAGGAGCTCTATACGGCCCAGAAGTTCGCGCGGGTCGTGATGGGCTCGAACAACGTGGACGTGGCCTCCAACGACCGGCCCGGCATGGTGGAGGGTCTGCGCGACGTGCTCGGCTACTCCGCCGGGAGCATGAGCGTCTGGGATCTGCAGCGCTCGTCCGTGGTGCTTGCCGTCGCCGCGAACGTCACGGAGGAGCAGAACATACTCGCGCTCCCGATCAAGCGCGCCGTCCGCGAGGGCACGCAGAAGCTCATCGTGATCGACCACCGGGAGGTCGAGCTCACGCGCTTCGCGCACCTCTGGCTGCGGCCGCATCCGGGGACGGAGGGGACGCTGCTCGGCGGGATGCTGCGCGCGATCGTGGACGGGGGGCTCGTGAACCACGGTTTCGCCGACGAGCGCTGCGACGGCTGGGCCGAGCTCATGGAGTCGCTCGCGCCCTTCACGATGGCAGCGGTCGCCCGCGAGACCGGCGTGGCGTCCGAGCGCATCGAGGAGGCCGCCCGGCTCTATGCCACCGGCGGCCCGTCCGCGATCATCTACGGCCTCGACAGCTCGCCCGGCGGGACGCGGCGCTCCGCCTCCCGCGCGGTTGCCAACCTGGCGCTGCTCACGGGCAACGTCGGCGTCCCCGGCGCGGGCATCTTCCCGCTCTTCCACGGGGCCAACGACCAGGGCGCCTGGGACATGGGCGTGTGGCCGGGCGCGCTGCCTGGGCACGACGCGATCGACGACGGCGACGCGCGGGCCCGCCTCGGCGCGCTGTGGGGCGCGGAGGTCCCGGCGGCGAAGGGCGCGGGGGCCCGGGCGATGCTGAGCGCGGCCCGGAACGGGGGCCTGGACGCGATGCTGCTCCTGGGCGACCACGTCCACTACGAGGACGGCACCCTGGGTGACGTTCCCGCGGCGCTCGATGGCCTGCGCTTCCTCGTCGTGACCGATGGGTTCCTCTCGCCCATCGCCCGCCACGCGGACGTGGTGCTGCCCGCGTCCCAGTGGGCGGAGAAGACAGGCACCTTCACGAACATCGAGCGGCGCGTGCAGCTCCTGAGCCACGTGCTCACGAACAAGAGCGTGCGTGCGCGCTCCGACCTCGACACGCTCTGCGCGCTCGCCGAGCGCATGGGCGTGGCGGGCTTCGAGTACGAGGGTCCGGACCAGGTGCTCGATGAGATCGCGCAGGCGGTTCCCCTCTACGCCGGCATCTCCGCCGAGCGCCTCCGCGTCCAGGTCATCAGCGTGCCGAAGCCCTCGAACGACAACCCGCAGCCGACCCAGGTGATGTACTCCGGCGAGGTGCGGACCGGCATCCAGTGGCCGTGCGCGTCGGGGTCCGATCCCGGCACGCCCGACCTGTACGCGAACGGGTTCCGCGATGCCAAGGCGCACCTCGGTGTGCTCACGTGGCGCGCCCGCCCGGCGCACGACGACGAGCGCTTCCCGCTGCTGCTCGCCCACGGGCGCGTGCTCGCGCAGCCGGGCCGGCCGGCGAAGGTGGCGGCGAGCGGCGGCCGCAACCGCATCGAGCGCGACGAGGAGCTCGTGCTGAGCGCCGCCGACGCCGAGCACCTCGGCCTCGCCGACGGCCAGCGCGCGGTCGCGGCGGCAGCGGACGGCACGTCGAGGCGCGGGGTCGTGCGCGTCTCCGACGATGCGCTCCCCGGCGTCGTCTCGCTCACGACGCTCTTCGGGGAGCTCGCGATCGCCGTCGACTCCTCGGAGCACCCGGACCCGACGAACCACATACCGCGGCTGAACGCGCAGCCGGTGCGCATCGAAGCCGAGGAGCCCGAGGAGCCCGACCAGCCCGATCAGGAGGAAGGCGAATGACCACCGATCCGGAGCGCCAGGCGCGTCTGTTGGAGCGCCTCGCCAAGCTGCCGAAGGCGTGGGTCGCCAAGAAGCAGGAGGTCAGCGAGGACCTGTTCTTGATGTGGCTCCGGCCGGAGGTGCCGTTCCCGTTCAAGGCGGGCCAGTACATCACCATCGGCACGGGCGGCATCGAGCGGCCCTATTCGATCGCCTCGGCCCCCTACGAGAAGCTCATCGAGCTCTTCGTCGAGTACGTGCTGCCGGAGTACGGGGGGAAGCTGACCCCCCTCCTGTGGGAGATGCACGTGGGGGAGTCGGTGTCGATGAGGCCCAAGGCGAAGGGCATCTTCACCTTCCAGTCCGAGTACCACAACCACGTGATGGTGGGGACGGTCACGGGGGTCGCGCCCTTCGTGAGCATCCTGCGCCAGAGCGAGCGGGACGGCGTCCGCGGCCACCGGTTCTTCGTGATGGAGGGCGCCAGCCACCAGGACGAGTTCGTGTACGACACGGAGCTCGAGCGCCTCGCCGCCGAGCACCCCGACACGGTCACCTACGTGACGACGGTCAGCCGTCCGAACGCCGAGCGCAACCGGAGCTGGGCCGGTCCCACCGGGCGCGTCAACACGCTGGTCGAGGAGTACCTGGCCAAGTGGAGCTTGCCCAAGGACGACACGGTCGTCTACCTCTGCGGCAACCCCGGCATGATCGAGGACGTCCAAGCCCGGCTGAAGCCGAAGGGCTGGAACTTCATCGAAGAGCGCTTCTGGAAAGAAGAAGAGTAGCAAGGGCGAGCCCTTGCGCTAGAATCGGCCCGTGGCCACGCCCGTCCGCACCCAGTACCTGGAGATGAAGGCGCGCCATCCGGACGCGATCCTGCTGTTCCGGATGGGCGACTTCTACGAGACCTTCGACGACGACGCCCGCATCGCCGCCCGCGACCTGGAGATCGTGCTGACGCAGCGCGACATGGGCCAGGGCGAGGTCGTGCCGCTCGCCGGCATCCCCTACCACGCCCTCGACGGCTACCTGGCCAAGCTCATCCGCAAGGGCCACCGCGTCGCCATCTGCGAGCAGACCTCCGAGCCCGACGGACGCAAGCTCGTCGACCGCGACATCGTGCGCGTCGTGAGCCCCGGCACGGTCATCGAGCCGGGGCTGCTGGAGGCGGGCGCGAACAACTACCTGGCCGCGGTCGCGGTCGGGGACGCTCCGACAGCCTCAGGACAGGCGATGGCCGGCATCGCCTACGTCGACGTCACGACGGGCGAGTTCGGCGCGACCGAGGTTGCGCTGGCCGATGCGCCGCAGGAGCTCGCGCGCCTGGCTCCCGCCGAGGTGCTGGTCGCCGAGAGCGTGGCCCAGGCGACGGCCGCCGGTCTGTTCCCCGCCGACGCCGGGCCCACGATCACGCGGCGCGCACCATCGGTGTTCTCGAAGCGGCGGCTGCTCGACCACTTCGGCGCTGCCTCGGCGGAGGCGTTCGGCATCGAGGACATGCCGCTCGCCGCAGCGGCCGCCGGGGCCATCGTCGGGTACCTGGACGAGACGCACCGGGCGTCGCTGGTGCAGCTCCGCGGCCTGCGCGCCTATTCGACCGCCGGGTTCATGGTGCTCGATCAGCAGACGCGCAGGAACCTGGAGCTCTTCGAGGGCGGGCGCTGGGGCTCGCGGGAGCAGTCGCTGCTCGCCGTCTTGGACCTCACGGAGACGCCGATGGGCGCGCGGGCGCTGCGCCGCTGGCTGGGCCAGCCGCTGCTGGACCTCGCCGAGCTGCGCGAGCGCCAGGACGCGGTCGCCTGGGCCCACGAGGGGGGCGTCCGGCGCCAGCACCTCCAGGACGCGCTCAAGCAGGTGGCGGACGTCGAGCGCGCGGTGCACCGCATCGGCGCGGGCGTGGCCATCCCGCGCGAGGTCGTCGCGCTGCGCCGCTCCCTCGAGCAGGTGCCGGTCTTGAACGCGCTCGTGGACGAGGGGGGCGGGCCCGCGTGGCTCGCCGCCGGCCTGGCGCCGTGCGAGGGCGTCGTCTCGCTGATCGCCGATGCCATCGAGGACGACCCGCAGGGCGACGTCGGCGGCGGGCGTGTCGTGCGCGCGGGCTTCTCGGCCGAGCTCGACGAGCTGCGCTCGGCCTCCCAGGACGCGCGGACGTACATCGCTGGGCTGGAGCGGCGCGAGCGGGAGCGCACGGGCATCCCGAACCTCAAGGTCGGCTACAACCGGGTGTTCGGCTACTACCTGGAGGTCACGAACTCGCACCTGGCCCGGGTCCCGGAGGAGTACGTCCGGCGCCAGACGCTCACCAACGCGGAGCGCTACTACACGCCCGAGCTCAAGGAGTACGAGAGCCGCGTGCTCAACGCCGGCGAGCGCATGGAGGAGCTCGAGGGCACGCTGTACCGGGAGGTGTGCGGGCGGATCACCGCCTCGGCGGCCGAGGTCATGAGCACGGCCGGTGCGCTGGCCTCCCTCGACGTGCTGGTCGCGCTCGCGGAGGCGGCGGTCCGCCACGGCTACGTGCGCCCGGAGCTCGACGACCCGCAGGCGGACCCAGGGCAAGCGTCCGAGCTCGTCATCAGGGGCGGGCGCCACCCGGTGGTCGAGCGCTTCCTGCCCGCGGGGTCATTCGTGCCCAACGACACCGTGCTCTCCACCGACGACGAGCAGCTCGTGATCCTGACCGGCCCGAACATGGCCGGGAAGTCGACGTACCTGCGCCAGGTGGCCCTGATCGTGCTCATGGCGCAGGTCGGCAGCTTCGTCCCGGCAGATGAGGCGCGCGTCGGGCTGGTCGACCGCATCTTCACGCGCGTCGGCATCCAGGACGACCTGGCCGCGGGGCAGTCGACGTTCATGGTGGAGATGCTCGAGACGGCCGCCATCCTGCACCAGGCGACGAAGCGCTCGCTGGTGATCCTGGACGAGATCGGCCGGGGCACGTCGACCTACGACGGTCTGTCCATCGCCCAGGCGGTGGCGGAGCACCTGCACAACGACCCGCACCTGGGCTGCCGCACGCTCTTCGCGACCCACTACCACGAGCTGACGCAGCTCGCCGGCCGCCTTCCCCGCGTGCGCAACTACAACGTGGTGGTCGCCGAGGAGGGCGGCGACGTCGTCTTCCTGCACCGCATCGCACCGGGCGGCGCCGACCGCAGCTACGGGGTCCACGTCGCGCAGCTCGCCGGGCTCCCCAAGCCCGTCATCGAGCGGGCGCGCGGCCTGCTCGCCGCGCTCGAGGCGGAGCCGCAGGCCGTGGGCCGGCGGCGTGGCCAGAAGAGCCGCCGCCTGCCGGGCGGGCCGGTGCAGGCGGACCTGGGCCTCTTCGCCGCGGCCGCACAAGACCCCGCCGCGCTCGAAGCGCTGCGCTCGCTCGACCTCGATGCGCTCACGCCCATCGAGGCGCTCCTCAAGCTCGCCGAGCTCCAGCGCCTCGCCGGGGGGGAGTGAGGGGCTGTCGTTGGTGCGATCCGCTCTGGCTTCGTGGGCGTATATAGCCATGCGGGTGCTGCGCCCGGGAGGCTCGACGATTCGGAAACGGGGACCGCTTCTCGTGGTGGCGTCATTCGTTCTGCTGCTCGCGGCTGCGTGCGGGGCTTCGGAGGCCACGACTGCGCTGGCAGAGCCGGCCGCCACGCCAACGCCGACCCCCCAGCCCGCAGCTGCGGCGCCTACGCCGACACTCGCCGACCACCCCGCCACACCACCGCTAGCTCCAGAACGCGCAGACTCGACGCCGACACCGGCGCTCACGGACCCGACCGCCACGCCAGCGGCAGCGGAGCTCGAGGGCGGGGGAACCGCGGCTGACGGAGCGCCCGACTTCCACATGGTCGCGTACCAAGGACAGGACGTCCTGGGTGCGGATGAGCTGGACGTCTCGCAGCTGCTCGGGCGCGCGAAGCCCTTGGTCCTGAACTTCTGGGCCGGACTTTGCCCACCGTGCCGCGCCGAGATGGCCGGATTCCAGCGGGTCTACGACGACTGGGGGGACCGGTTCCTGCTGGTCGGAGTCGACATAGGTCCCTTCACGGGGCTGGGCTCCAACGATGACGCCCGCGCCTTGCTGGACGAGCTCAACATCAGCTACCCGGCAGCCTTCGCCACCGAGGACCCGGTGCGCTCGTTCGCCGTTCTGGGGATGCCGACGACGCTCGTCTTCACGGCTGATGGGATACTCGTCGCCAAGCGCACGGGCATCCTGCTGGAAGCCGAGCTCCGCGAAGCCTTGCAGGAGCTGATCGCCCCGTCCTCGTGACCCGCAGCGAACGGGGTTGGTCGCTGCCCCTAAGCGTCTCCCCACTCGCCCTCGGCCGTCGGGCCTGTCTCGCCGGTGCAATACGGCGAGAGCGCCTTCATCCGGCACTCGGCGCCGTGGGCCCGCACCTCCTCCTCGAAGATGCGGTGTACCTCCGGGTCCTCGTCCTGGTACTCGAGCTGGATGCCGCCGTCCTTGATGGACACATCGGCCATCCGCCCGGCCCCGGTGACGTTCGGGCCGTACTTGAACGATCCGTTGCCGCCGCGCAGGGCCAGGTACCGGGCCGGGTTCTTCCCGGAGTTGAAGTGCTGGTGGAACCACTCGCCGCCGCCGGCGCCCGCCAGGAACAGGCTGCCCGTTCCCCAGTCGGCCTTCATCCGCTCAGCCTCCCCGCCGTCCTGCCACAGCAGCGAGAAGCCCTCGCCGCCGAGGATGTAGAGGTAGGCGCCGGGGCCGTGCCGGTGCGCCTTCTTGTACGTCCCGACCTGGAACTCCGAGATGTGGGCGATCAGGTTGCCCTCGCCCATCTGGAGCATGACGTTCCGCCCGCCACCGCCGCGCTCCTTCCACTCGAACAGGTGCATGTTCGGCGCGTCGGGCACGAAGTTCGACTCCCACACGTGGTTGTTGCGGCTGCGCCACATCGTCCCCTCGGCCGTGTAGTAGTTCGCCTCGGGGCCGTAGCGGTCGGTGAAGTCGATGGGGCAGTCGTAGATGAACTCCTCGTTCCAGTGGAACTGCCGCAGCGTCGTCGGAGCGGTGGTCACCGAGAACAGCCGCGCCTTCTGATCGCCGCTGGCGTTGAAGTGCTGGAAATGCGCGTTCAGCGGGATGGCGAAGAGACTGCCGGTCTGCCACTCGAAGGACTGCTTGGCCTTCTCGTCGTGCCAGATGGAGGTCGCTCCCCGGCCGGCGTGGACGTAGACGATCTCCTCGTACATGTGGCGCTCGGGGTTCGTCGACCCTCCCGCCGGGATCTCGATGATGTGCAGGTCGTTGCCCTTCGGGTTGCCCTTGAAGCCGTCGAAGTTGAAGACGGCGCCGTCCACGCCCTTGCGCGGCCAGGGCGCCAGCTCGGCAGCGCCGACGTCGCGGCAGTAGAGGCCTTCGATGACGCGCGGCCCCTCGTCGGCGAGCCACTGGTAGTAGGGGTCGATCCGGTCCATCGTGCTCAGGCTCTCTCTCGATTCGTCGGACATGGTGCTTCCTCCGGTTCCTCGTCGTGCAGGGGCCGTCCGGCCCTCGGTCTGCTGGGGCCGGCTACTCCGCGAGCTCCACCGTGCTCGGGAAGAACAGCTCCTCGGGGCTCATCTCGCGGGCGCTCACGCCCTGGTCGTAGGCGTACGAGAGGAACTTCGCGATGACGTGGCGGTTCTTCTCCAGCCCGTAGACCCACGGGTCGTCCGCGAAGACCTCGTGCTGGTGCTCCAGGTAGCGGTCCTTCCACACCAGGCTGATGCTGGCGTCGGTCTCGATCCGCTTCGTGGCCTGCGCCTTCGCCTCGACGAACGCGCCGAACAGCGCTTCGGGCAGCTCCGGGTGCGCCTCGATGACCGACCGCCGTATCGCGATGACGTGCATGATCGGGTAGATGCCCGTCCGCTTGAAGTACTCGGCCTCGGCCGCAGGGAAGTCCTCGACGAGCCTCCTCACCCTGCCGCCGGTCTCGGGCGGCGTGCGCGTGGTGCACAGCGCGTCGACCGCGCCTTCGAGCAGCGCGCGCTTGACGTCATCGTCCGATGCGCGGCCCTCCTCGGAGATCCACCGCAGCACCGCGCCGTCGCGCGGGGTCAGCTCCTCGCCGGCGGCCGCGTCCCAGTGGTGCATCGTGCCGTAGTACCAGGAGGTGTCGGCGGGCGAGAGGCCGTATTCGTCGACGAGCATCCCACGCATCCAGACGCCCGCCGTGAAGACGACGCGCGGGAAGGCCACGCGCTTGCCGCTCAGGTCCGCTGGTCCCGCGAAGGGGGCGTCGGCGCCGCAGAACATGTACCCCTGCCTGAACATCCGGTAGGGGAACACGGGGATCGCCAGGAAGTCGTTCTCGCCCCGGGAGGTGTAGTAGACCACCTCCGCCATGGACATCTCCGCCGCGTCGAACTCGCCGTTGAAGAACGCGGTGAAGATCTCGCCGGGGTTGGCCATCTCCCGCGGCCGGAGCTCCACGCCCGGAACCGAGACATCGCCTCGCAGGATGGGGCTCGTGCGGTCGTAGTTGCGGCAGGCCAGTGTCAGTGGATACGCCATGGGTTGCCTCCCAGAACTGTGCGCCTACGCTTTGCTCCGGCTCCGGACTGAAGCGGCACGCGCTGCTGCGGCCGTCTTGCCGGGCGGGGCCTCACGCTCACTATGCGCCTACGCTCCTCCATCCGCTCATCCTGAGCCTGTCGAAGGACGGCTCCGGACTGAAGCGGCACGCGCTGCTCCGGCCGTCCTGCTGGGCGCACGCCGACATCTGTCGGTCTCCGACGCGTGCCCCTTTCGTGGGTCCAGGGCTGTGCCCTGGTTACTTCAGTAGCACGCCTGCGTCGGCGGGTGGCATGTCGAAGATCTTGGCGTCGCCGTAGTCGGGGGACACCGGTACCTGGTGCTTCATCTCGATCAGCTTGCCGGTCTTGGCCGACTCGATGACGCCGAGGGTCGCCTCCAGCGTGGCCATGCCCCACTCCGGCGTGTGGTAGACGGGCGCGCCGTGCACCACTGCGTCGTAGAGCTCCTGGAGCTCGGCGCGCCGGTTCATGGCCCAGCCGTCGGGCGGCTTCAGCTCGATCTCGTGGTGGCCCTTGTTGTCGTAGATCATGATGCCGAAGGCCGTGCGCGTGATGTCGCCGCGCTCGCACGAGACGACCACGAAGCCGGGCTCGCCGGGGACCCAGGGGTCGCCGGCGGGGTCGCGGTTCACGCCCTCGCGCTTGAAGATCTCCACCTCGCGCTCGCCGCCGATCCGGATCGCCTGCTTGTCGGCCTCCTCGTCGCGGGACCCTGAGATCATGCCGTCGCGGACGACGATGCGCTCGGGCTCGTCGTAGCGCTGCTTGTCGTTGCCCCAGGGCACGAGCGCCGCGCCCATGAAGTAGCCGTGGGAGTTGTGGACGATGGTCGAGAACACGCCGTTCTCGAACTCGAACATGGCCGAGTAGTAGCCGGGGATCGGCCGCTCCGGCATCCACTGGCCCACGACGCCGCGGACGTTCTTGACCATGCCGCCGGCCAGCAGCCGGACGGTGTCGATCTGGTGCGGGCCCTGGCGGTACACGAGCCCCCCGCCCTGGGCCATGTCGAGCTCCTCGGCGACGCGCGGGCGCAGCAGCCAGTCGGTGTAGGCGAAGAAGTTGACCGTCCTGACCGCGCCCAGGTCACCGGACTGGATGATGTTGTACATCTTGCGGAAGGGCGGGATGAAGCTGCGCGTGTGGCCGGCGACCAGGATGTTGCCCGTGCGCTTGGCCGCGTCGATCATCGACTGCGCCTCTTCGAGGCTCAAGGCCATGGGCTTCTCGACGACGACGTGCTTGCCGTGCTCCAGCGCGTAGATCGTGTGGGGCGCGTGGAACCGGTTGGGCGTGGAGATCCACACCGCGTCCACGTTCTTGTCCTCGCACAGCTTCTCGATGCTGTCGTAGGCGACGGCCTCGTAGCGGGCGGTGAACCGCTCGCGGGTCGTCGGGTTGATGTCGGCCCCGGCGACGAGGTCCAACTCCTCCATCTGCTCGAAGGCGGGCAGCATCTCCGTGCCGCCGACGCCGATGCCGACCATCGCGATGCCGAGTGTCCTCTTGGACGCCATGTGTTGCTCCTTCACTGGGCCGCCCTGGCGGGCGGGGTTCGCCTGAGGCGCCGTGTGTATCACCGGGCGTGCCGGGTGTCAAACACGTGCGCGCCGTCGGGCTTGACAGGAGGCCGCTGTTACACATAACTTACCAGTTATACAACTGAAAGGTTATGGATAGATGCCTCCCCCGAGCCTCGACGTCACGTTCGCAACCCTTGCCGACCCCACCCGGCGGGCGATCCTTGCCCGGCTGGCTTCGGGTGAAGCGTCCGTCAAGGAGCTGGCGGAGCCCTTCGGGATGAGCCAGCCGGCCATCTCGAAGCACCTCAAGGTGCTCGAGCGAGCGGGCCTCATCTCGCGCGGGCGGGATGGGCAGCGGCGTCCGTCGCGCATCGAGGCGGGGCCGCTCGCGGAGGTCGCCGACTACATCGAGCGGTACCGCACCTTCTGGGAGGGAGCGTTCGGCCGCTTGGATGAGTACCTGCAGGAGATGAAGGGGAAAGAGAAAGAGAGGGAGGGTCCGGATGACGCAAGGGGATAGCTTCGAGATCGTGATAGAGCGCGTGTTCGATGCGCCGCGGGAGCTTGTCTGGAAGGCGTGGACGGACCCCGAGCACGTCGCGAAGTGGTGGGGGCCGCATGGGATGACCACACGCGTCGATGAGCTGGACCTGCGCCCCGGAGGGAGGTGGCGATACGTCATGCTCGGTCCCGACGGCTCGGAGTACCCGCAGAGCGGCGTCTTCCGCGAGATCGTCCCGCCGGAGATGATCGTGACGTCGGCCGAGTTCGAGGTGGGTGGGGACGCCCCGCAGAAGGTGGTCTTGACGTACCGGTTCGACGATCTTGGAGACAAGACGAAGCTCACCATGCGGCAGAGATCTGCCGACGAGCTCGGCGAGCAGGAGCGGGTGGGCATCGTCGCGGGTTGGAACTCGAACTTCGACTGCCTGGACGAGTACCTGCCGGCGCTTGTGTCGTGATGAAGCCGCGGGGCTGCTTGGCCCGTCGCGATCCCTACTCCGCGCCCTCGACCTCCTCGCGGATGAGCGCCTCCGCGCGCTCGATGAGCACCCGCTCGCGCTCGGCCGGCGTGTTCTTCGAGCCGAGGTAGCGCCGCAGGGCCTCGATCGGGCCGAGGCGCTCGGCCTCGTCGGTCCCGAGGCGCGTGCGCGCTTCGCGCCGCACGCTGCGCTCGATCCCGGTGACGTAGTGCGCGGCCGCGAGCGCCTGGCGCACGGCCGTCTCGCGGAACGCCGGCTCCTGCTCCGCGTCCATCGACACGCGCACCCGCACGATCGCCCCCTCGATCGCCTGTCCCGAGCCTGACCCGGCGTGCTTGCCGATCGCGGCGAGCACGGCGTCGGTGGGGTCCTCGCCGGAGCGCACCGCGACGTCGATGGTCAGCATCGCCCGCGCGGCGACGGGGACGAAGGAGAAGCTGCTCATGCGCTCGCCGCGGGGCTTCGAGGGATCGACGTCGATCACGCAGAAGCCCTTGTCCTCGCGCTCCTCGCTGAAGTCGATGCGCTCCAGGCTCCCGGCGTAGGCGACGGTTGGGTTCTGGGTGAGAACCTGGTGCTTGTGGATGTTGCCCAGCGCGACGTAGTCGAAGGCCGGGATCGCGACGGTGCCGAGGCCGAGGACGTGGTCGTTGCCGAGCATCATGCTGCGCTCGGACGCCGTCGTCGCGCCCGCGATGTTCACGTGCGCGCACAGGAACGCCGGGAGCGCCGGGTCGAGCTGCGCAACCTCGTCGGCGAGGTGCTCGGTGATGCGCGCCTCGATCGCCACCTTGATCTCTTCGAGGCTCAGGCCGCGCGTCTCCTCCTTCGCCATGAAACCGCCGATGCGGATCCAGGGGAGCGCGACGACCTGCGCGTCGCCTGCGCGCGTGGCCACGCGGTACGTGGCGAGCGTCGTGCCGGCGACGACGTTCTCGACGCGGAGCGTCGGGAAGATATCGAGCGCCGAGGCACGGTTGGCGACGTGGGGGAGGTCGTGGTTGCCGGGCGTGAGGAAGACCACGATGCCGGCCTCGGCGAGGCGCGCGATGCGCCCGACGAACTCGCGCTGGTGCGTCTGCGACGGGTCGCGGCTCTTGTACGCGTCGCCGGAGAACAGCACGAGGTCGACGCCTTCGCGTAGCGCATAGTCGACCATCTCGTCGAGGGCCGTCAGGAAATCGAGCAGCCGCGTCGGCATGCCGACGAAGCCCGAGCGCTCCGCGCCCGGCGCGAAGTGCGGCGGCAGCGCGGCGACGTCCGCCTCGGTGGCGGGCCGGCCGTAGTTCTCGACGCCGATGTGGACATCGGAGAAGTGGAGGACGCGCATACGGGTAGGGTAGGCGGGAGCGGTGCCGGATGTCACGTGGCGGGTGGCGGCTCTGCGGGGCGGGAGCCAGGGCGCACGCCGTGCGCCCCTACATGTTGGGCGACGGTGGGGTTCTCGGAGTCTTCTGCCCAGCGCCCAGGGTTTTCCGCGATGTACTGCCGGATGCGTGCAAGCTCCTCGTTGCTGCGGACGATGTGCTCGTAGTAGCCGCGCTGCCACAGGGGAGCGCCTGGCGTGTCCGCCAGCCGATTGATTCGGCTGGTAACGGCGGCTTTGAAGCCTGCCACGAGGGCCCCCAGCGAACGGCCCTGACGATGTAGGGGCGCACGGCCGTGCGCCCTCGGGCCGCTCCGCAGGCGCGATCCATTGATGATGACGATCCCGTGGATGTGGTTCGGCATCACCGCGAAACCGTCGAGCTCAACCTCCGCGCGTACCTCAGACGACCTGCGCCACTCTTCATGAACGATCTCACCGACAGGCGTGAGTCTCACGCTGTCCTGCGTCACTTCGCCGAAGACGCATCGTCGATCGCGGGTGCACAGCGTCACGAAATAGGCACCCGGCTCGGTGTAGTCGAAGTCTGGGAGTCGGATCGAGCGGCGGTGCCCGATGGCGGTGCGTGTGAACACGCAGCCAGGGTAGGGACGGGGACGTGTGGTGTCACCAAGCGAATGGCAGGTACCAGGAAGGGCGCACGCCGTGCGCCCCTACACCCGGCTCCCCATCGCCCGGAGCTGCTCGCGGAGGCGGTCGGCGAGCTCGGCGACCGGCACGCGGACCTGCTCCATCGTGTCGCGGTTGCGGATCGTGACGGCGTCGTCGGACTCGACGGTCTCGAAGTCGACGGTCACGCACAGCGGCGTGCCCGTCTCGTCCTGGCGGCGGTAGCGCCGGCCGATGGACTGCGCGTCGTCGTAGCTCGACGGGAACTCCTTCCGCACGATGGCGTGGACCTCGCGGGCCTTGGGCACGAGCTTCTCGTTGCGGCTCAGCGGGAGCACCGCCACCTTGATCGGAGCGACGTCCGGGTGGAAGCGCAGGACGACGCGCTTCTCGCCGCCAACCTCCTCCTCGTCGTAGGCGTCGACCATCAGCACGGCGGCGACGCGGTCGACGCCGATCGCCGGCTCGACGACATACGGCCAGTAGTGCTCGTTCAGCTCCTGGTCGAAGTACTTGAGGCTCTTGCCGCTCGCCGCCTCGTGGGCGCTCAAATCGAAGTCGGTGCGGTTGGCGATGCCCTCGACCTCCCCCCAGCCGAAGGGGAACTCGTACTCCACGTCGGTCGCGGCCTTCGCGTAGTGCGCCAGCTCCTTCTGCTCATGCACCCGCAGCCGGAGCTTCTCGGGCCGCACGCCCAACCCCACGAGCCAGTCGAAGCGCGCTTTCACCCAGTATTCGAACCACTTCTCGTCCTCGCCGGGCTTCACGAAGAACTCCATCTCCATCTGCTCGAACTCACGCGTCCGGAAGATGAAGTTGCCCGTCGTGATCTCGTTGCGGAACGACTTGCCGATCTGCGCGATGCCGAAGGGGAGCTTCATGCGCGTGGCCGTGAGCACGTTGTCGAAGTTGATGAAGATGCCCTGGGCCGTCTCGGGACGCAGCCACACCTGGGCGGCGTCCTCCTCCACGGGCCCGACGTGGGTCTTGAACATGAGGTTGAACATGCGCGGCTCGGACAGCTCCGCGCCGTCGTCCGGGCACTTCGACGGGTCGTCGATCTGGTCGGCCCGGTACCTCTTGTGGCAGCTCGGGCACTCGACCAGCGGGTCGGCGAAGCCCTCCGCGTGCCCGCTGGCGACCCACACCTGCGGCGCCTGGATGATCGCGCTGTCGAGACCGACGATGTCGTCGCGCTCGTAGACCATCGAGCGCCACCACGCCTCCTTGATGTTGCGCTTGAGCTCGACGCCGAGTGGGCCGTAGTCCCAGGTGGAGCCGATGCCGCCGTAGATCTCGCTGGCGGGGAAGACGAAGCCGCGCCGCTTGGCGAGCGACACGATCGTGCTCATCTCCACGGGCGTTTCGAGGTGTCGCTGGGTCAAGGGGGACCTCCAGTGATGCGCGCGTAACTGGCCGTCACGTCGTCGATGGATTATAGCTGTCGGACACGAGCGCCCCCCATGCCTTCCACGCGCGCGGAGCGCGGTTGACAGCGCCAGACCCCCGGCTGAGACTGGCCGCGTCCGCTCAGGCGGGCCCCTATGCAGAGCCTATGCAGAGACGGAGGCGCACCATGGCCGATACGTACGCAGCCCCGGAGCTTCTTGCCGACACGGCATGGCTCGCCGAGCACATGGGCGATCCCGGCATGGTGATCGTCGAGATGGGGACGAAGGCCGAGGATTTCGAGGCGGGCCACATCCCCGGGGCCGTGCGCTGCCCGAGCGCGCAGATCAAGGGCACCGGCGAGGCCAACCCGCGGCTGGTCGCGCCGCGTGCCGAAGCCAAGGCGCTGTTCGAAGCCCTGGGCATCGGCGACGAGACGCTCGTGGTCGTCTACGACCGCTTCCGCAACCGCGACGCCGCACGGGCGTGGTGGGTGCTCGGCTACTACGGCCACGCCAACGTCAAGGTGCTCAACGGCGGCTGGAAGAAGTGGACCGCCGAGGGCCGTCCGGCCGAGACCGGCCCCGGCGCGCCCTCGGCCGGCGCCACGTTCACGCCCATCGTGCACCCAGCGGCCGCCTCGACGGTCGAGAAGCTCACCGTGGCCATCGGCCGGCCCGGCACCGTGATCTGGGACGTCCGCACGCGCGAGGAGTTCGCGGGCGAGAACGACCGCGGCAACGCTCGCAAGGGCCACGTGCCGGGCGCGGCCCACCTCGAATGGGTCGAGTTAGTCAACGACGACGACACGTTCAAGGACGCCGGCGAGCTGCGCGCGCTGGCCGCCGGGCTCGGCATCACGCCCGAGACGGCCGTCCACGTCTACTGACAGGGAGGGATCCGTGCGGCGCACGGAGCCTTCGCCCTCGCGCTCATCGGGCAGCGGGGCGTCTGCATGTACGACGGCTCGATGGGCGAGTGGGCCAACCGCGAGGACACGCCGCTCACGCTGGGGTAGGGCCCCCGCCGACCGCGCAGTTTAGGAACGCGTGCGTCGAGAGTATGCTGACGGCAGTTCGCGCGATGTCGATATCGATATGAGGAGGGATCACATGGGAATAATCGTAGCGCCGATCGTCGAAGGTAAGCTTGAAGCGTGGAAGGCATGGGCGGCAGAGCTGCAGGGGCCTCGCCAGTCGGAATTCAGCAGCTTCAACGCTCGGTACGGCCTGACACGGCACGCCGCGTGGCTCGCCGAGACGCCGATGGGGCCGATCGTGGTCGCGCAGCATGAAGGGCCCGGGGCAGATTCATTCATGGCGAAGCTGGGCTCTGGCACCGATCCCTTCGACGTGTGGTTCGCCGGCAAGGTGAAAGAGGTCCACGGGTTGGATGTCAACGCCCCTCCGCCCGGGCCGATGCCCGAGCTTTACATAAAGTTCGGGGTCTCATAGGGCCATTGCCCCGACTCATGAGCTGATGACACCGAAGCGCCCCGCTCACCTGAGCGGGGCGCCCCTTTCGTGGGTGCAGGCCCTGCCTGCTCGTGGGTGCAGGGCTGTGCCCTGCCTAGTCGATCGCGAAGACTGCCTGGACGTTGACGCGGACGTCGAAGTCGCCGGAGAGGATCTCCGTCGGGGCGGGGGCTCCGGAGATCGAGGCGCCCGTCGAGAAGGCCGCCTCGGCTCTGGCGAACTGCGGGAAGCTCGACTCGGTGATGAACACGAGCTTCCCGCGGCTCACGCCCGTCGCCTCCGCGAACAGATCGGCCTTGGCGACCGCGTCCTCCAGCGCGAGGCGCCTCGCCTCCTCCTCCAGCGCCACGCCGTCCTCCACCCGGAAGCCGATGCTGTTGATGCGCGTGGCGTCCCCGCCCGCGGCCGCGGCGCCGTCGATGATGGACCCGACGGCGTCGATGTCTCGCAGCGTCACGACCAGCGAGTTGCTCACGCGGTAGCCCGTGAGCGTGCGCGTGCCGTCCTCGCGGTTGAAGGCGTACTCCGGCTGGATGCTGAAACCTTGCGTCTTCATGTCGTCGTCGTCGACCCCGGCTCCGCGCAGCGCCGACAGGATCGCCGCCATGGCGTCGGCCGCGATGGCGTTGGCCTCGGCGACCGTCCGCCCCTGGCCCTCCACGCTGAGTGAGAGGACCGCGATGTCCGGCTTCGCGCTCGCCGTGCCGGCGCCGGTCACGTGGATGCCCGTGTTGCCGCCAAGGACGCTCGGGGAGAGCCCCAGCGACCGGGCGAGGGATTCGAGCTGCGCCGTGTTGATGCCGCCGGTCGTTCCGCCGCCGCCCGTTCCGTCGGCGCACGCCGCCGCGACCAGGACGAACGCCGCCAATGCCGCGACCACCAGGCCGCTCCGTACCGCTCTCAGGGACCTTGGGATCCTCTTCAGAATCGGGGTCTTCATGGGCGCACCTCCTGAAGTCTGCTGTGCCCGCATCGACCGCCGCTGACGGCGGCATCTCGTGCTCATAGATCGAGACGCAGCGGGCGCCGGAAAAGTTCCCGCCGCTACCCGCGGCCCCCAGACAGCCTCGTTGCCCGCCAGCTCACGAGGGCGACGCCCATCGCCAGCAGCGCGGTGAGGAGGCCGAGGCCGAGCTGGGCCCAGTCGAGGCCAGAGCGGCCGGGGGCGGGAGCCGGTGTGACGGGGGCGGGAGCCGGTTCCGGCACGAACGCCACGGCGCGCTCGTCTGGCTCGGCCTCGGCCCCGGCCAGCTCGGTGGCGCCGTCACTGGTCGCGTCCTCGATGGCGGGTGCGCCGGATGGCGGTGGCACGGCCTGGAGCGTGAGCGGGGCGTCCGGCGCCGGCGCGGCCTGGGACGCGAGCGAGGCTGGCGTTGGCGTGGCCTGGACCGCCGCCGAGGCGTTCTCCGCCATGGCCGCGCTGATCTCGGGCGCTTCTCGTCCAGCGCTTGGCCCAGCGCTGGGTGCGAAGACGAGGTCGACGCCTATCAGCGTGACGAGGAGCAGCGCGGCCGTGGCGGTCGCCGCCTGCATCCACGGCAGGGCGCCGGTGCGCTGCGCTGTGGGGATGCGGGCGGGGGCGTAGGGCAGCGCGAAGGAGCGTGGCGCCTCGACCATGGGCGTGGCGCGCACCACGGCGGTCACGGCCTCGAGCTCGCGGACCTCCGCCTCGAGGGCCGGGTCCGCGCTCAGGACCGCCTGGAGCCGGCCTTCGCCGGCCGCATCCAGCACGCCGTCGAGGTGCCGGGTGACCAGCTCCTCGTACCGGCGCCGCCGCCTGTCGAGCACGCGTGGAAGGCGCATGTTGATCCTCATCCCTGGGCCTCTCTCTGAGTCTGACGGGGCAGGTCGCCGGAAAGTTCCAGCGCTGGCCGCAGCAGGTCCCGCAGCCGCCCCCGTCCGCGGAACAGCCGCGAGCGCACGGTCCCCACGGGCACGCGTGCGACGCGGGCGGCCTCGTCGTAATCGAGCCCTTCGAGGTCGACGAGGGTGACGACGAGGCGCTGGTCCTCGGGGAGCCGGTCGATGGCGTCGCGCACCTGACGGGATGTCTCGGCCCGCACGGCCTGCTCGTCGGGCAGGGGGTCGGGGTCCGGCCAGGGCCCGGCGGGGTCGCCGCCCTCGGTGTAGCCCTCGAGGGAGGTCGTCCGGCGGCGGCTGGGCGCGCGGAGCTCGTCGCGGGCGGCATTGGCGACGATGGTCAGGATCCACGAGCGGAGGCTGCCGCCCCGGAAGCCGGCGATGTGGCGGTAGGCCGAGAAGAACGCCTCCTGGGTGGCGTCCTCGGCGGCCGACGGGCTGCGGAGCATGCGGAGCGCGAGGTTATACGCTCGGGTCTGGTAGCGCTCGACGATGGCGTTGAACGCGACCAGATCGCCGTCCTGCGCGCGGCTCACCCATGCGAGCTCGTCCTGATCGGTGGTGGATGCAGACGTCACGGGCACCGCTCGGGCGGCCCCTCGGACCGCGTCCTTGGCTAGTGAAGCTGGCCCATTCTACGCGGTGGAGCGCCCGGAACGCATGGGCGAAGCGCATGGTGCCGAAGGGTCGTCCATCTATAATGAGAAGATGCGCGCAGCCCTCCGTGAAGCCATCGAGACCATCGCGCTCGCCGCGTTCCTCGTGCTCGTGCTCCAGGCCATCATCCAGAACTACCGGGTGGAGGGCCCCAGCATGGACCCGCAGCTCGCCAACGAAGACCGCGTTCTGGTGAGCAGGGCGGTCTACATGGAGATCGACGCCGCGCGCGTCGCGCGGTTCATCCCGGGCTTCGAGGCGGAGGAGGGGCAGTTCTGGCGCCCCTTCGGCCTTCCCTCCTACGGCGACGTCATCGTGTTCCGATGGCCGCGCGACCCGAGCCAGAACTTCGTCAAGCGCGTCATCGGCCTGCCGGGGGACACGGTCCGGATCGAGGGGGGCACGGTGTTCGTGAACGGCGTGCCGCTGGACGAGCCGTACGTCGAGCACCCGTCGGGCGAGACGCTGAGTGCGCGGACGGTGCCCGCGGACTCCTACTTCGTGCTCGGCGACAACCGCGCGCGGAGCGACGACTCCCGCCACTGGGGCCCCGTGCCGCGGGACCACGTCATCGGCAAGGTGTGGGTCGCCTACTGGCCGCCTGCCAGCTTCGGCACGCTGAAGGCAGGGGTTCGCTAGGCCCGCGCCACGCGCTGTATGCTTCAGCCTGCCGTGGCCCGGTAGCTCAACCCGGCAGAGCGTCGGACTTTTAATCCGTGCGTTGTGGGTTCGAATCCCACCCGGGTCACCAACTTCCAGCACATCATTGCCTTAGAACCGAAACGTCGCTTTAATTGATGGCGGCCCAGTTACTCTCAAATGTAGCAGCAGTGTAGCAACGCGGAAAAATTCGACGAGCGCGAGAGGCGCACGGGTCTAGGAACACTAGGCGGCGACTCGCTGGTGGTTTGCGCGTGTCGCTTTGGCCCGGCGCTGGCACCCAGCCGCGGGTGGTAGCGTGTTGAAGCGTCCGGCGGACGACGTGGCCTGGAGACAGGCAACGCTGTTCTGCGGACTCGTGCACTGCTGCTCAAACAGGATCCGAGAAGAACTTCTTGCGCTGCGTCGGCGTCAGCCCTTTGGCCACTCGCGAGACGAATGTTTGAGGCAACTGTGGCCAATCGTGAGCATAGACCGCTACGAGGAATGTTGAAACGGCATCGATGGATTGCGTCTGCAGTTCAACGATTAATCTCATAGTCGCTTCGTCGACCACGATCGTTTGCAGAGGCCCAGACTTCGGCAACGTGTATGGCGACTGGCCATGGACGTGTGCAGACAGGATTTTATACATCTGCTGCAAGGTAGGTGAGAGCCTTTGTGAAGCCATTTGCATTCGGGCAGTTAAGGTTGGGTCGATGTCACTGTGGTACTTGGTGACCGCGCTGACCATCATGAAACCATCGCCTGTCTGACGTACGGCATCCCATTCAATTGGATGGTCCTTGAAGTAGGTATAACCTATGAGAAGTTCGACTTGTAATCTGATGCTCGTGATGGCTGCCCTTCCTAGTCCCAGAAACGCATATGCAATCGTGTCTAAGGCTGCAGCTTGAGCACCGCTCAGCAGATCAGAGGCCGTCGGAGATAACGCCATGCTCCGGAAATGGACCAGCCAGAGGGCTAAGTCGTCCGCGGCTGACGCCGTAGCGAGCGCGAGCGATTCCCCTGCAGTGGACCAGTGCTTTTGGATAGCCGCGTTCAGATCACGCAGCTGAGTCGAGGCATCAACGGTCACTTCAACGGCCATGCCGGAGCTGTAAATCCGTGAACTTTCTCATTCCTGATCTGACTGGCTACACTCAGCACCCGAGATTCAGTGACTTCTCGAGCTATGCGCCTGACTCCTTCAGCAAAAGCGATTCGCTCACGTAGAGGCTCGTCAAAGCCGACGCCATCGGCCAACTCTTCGAGCGCGTCGCGGGCAGTCATGCGGGCTTCGATTCGCAATAAGCGGGCAACTTCGTCGATTAGGGAGTCATCGCGAACCGGACTCGGACGGGGTCGAGCAGCGGCGGTCACGGTTCCGGACATTCGAGGCGAACCAACGATTTGGTTAGCCGCGTCCAGCACGGAAGACGCGCCGACCGACCGGGCCATTTGGAGGATACCGTCGGCAAATGAGATACGATCGCGTAGAGGTCGCTTGAAGCGGACGACGCGCGCCAGCTGCTCGAGGGCTTCACGGGCGGTCATATGAGCCTCACGCCGCAGCAACTGGTCGATTTCGGCGATGAGAGATTCGCTGCTGAGAGCGCTTCGACGGGGGCCATCATCCTTCGTGTCGGTTCCGTACCGGACCAGTAAACGTCTGATTGCCTGTGCGTCGGAGATCCACTCCGCTAATCCCCCTTTGGTAAGCCAACTGATGACTCTTTGGAATTCACCATCTTGGATGTCCGGGTCGGATAGTACCTGGATTAACCGGTGCTTCAAATTCATGATTGCAGCCCTACTTTCGTCGCTATCTCATCGGCGACCGCAGCTAGGCGTTGTCGGACGTTGGTGGTGTTCGGCAAACCTTGCTCAACCGCAAAGCCAACAAAGCCCTGTTTCGCCATCAGCAGCGTCGAGTGGCGGATCGTTGCGGCGAGCGTAGACGGGCCGTAAATGGCATGAGAACGCAGCTGGCCTATCACCTCATTCGCGGACTTGGAATTGATGACATCATTGACAACGATTAGGATATGTGGCGATCTCTCTAGGGTGGGCAACTCTTCAATGTATTGCGTCAGCATCTGGACTCCAAGTAGGGAATATCTGTCCGCTCGGACGGGTATAAGGATATGGGTGGCTGCTTCGATCGCGGTCCGTGTCATGAATGAACTCGAAGGTACAGTCCAATACGACAAGGTCGTACATGCTCCGTGCTTCGTCGATGCATCGAAGGAACCGTTGGCGCCGTATGCGAAGAGCTGCAGGATCGGTCATCAAGTTGATTC
>JADFQE010000126.1 GCA_022561985.1 Chloroflexota bacterium | reverse complement strand
GCTCCTGGACGGGCGCCTGATGGCAGCGGCCGCGACCCCGGCGGAGGCGCTGGTGGCGGCGCTCGATGAGGCGGCGCCAGGCAAGGGTGCGCTCGTCACGCTTTACTACGGCGCGGACGTCGGGGCGGAGGAGGCCGGCGCGGCGGCTGCGGGGATCACCGCGCGGTTCCCCGGGGTGGAGGCGGAGGTCATCGACGGTGGGCAGCCCCACTACCACTACCTGGTGTCGATCGAATAACAGCCGCGAGGGCGGCGGGAGGACCACATGACCGTCAAGATCGTGACCGATAGCACGTCCGACATGCCGCCGGAGCTCGCCGCGGAGCTGGGCGTGACCGTCGTCCCGCTGACCGTCTTCTTCGGCGAGGAGGCGTTCAAGGACGGCGTCGAGATCACGCGGGACGAGTTCATGAAGCGGCTGACCGGCGGAGGCGTCCTTCCCAAGACGTCGCAGCCGAGCGTCGGCGACTTCCTCGCGGTGTACAAGGAGCTCACGGATGCGGGCGACGAGGTCGTGTCGATCCACGTCTCGGGGAAGCTGAGCGGCACGCTGAACTCCGCCCACGGCGCCGCTCAGGAGCTGTCCGGTGCGAGCATCAAGCTCGTCGACACCGAGCTCGTATCGATGGCCCTGACGCTGGTGGTGCGTGCGGCCGCGGTCGCCGCGAAGGGCGGCGCGACGGCCGAGGAGGTGGTGCGCGTCGCCGAGGACGCGTCGTCGAAGACCGACCTCTACCTGACGCTGGAGACGCTGGAATACCTGGCCAAGGGCGGCCGCATCGGGAAGGCGCAGGCGCTGCTCGGCGGGCTGCTCTCCATCAAGCCGGTGCTGAAGGTCGTCGACGGCGAGGTCCACCCGCACGAGAAGGTGCGCACGCGGGCGAAGGCGCTTCAGCGCATGAAGGAGATCGCGGCGGAGGGCGGGCCGTACGAGGACATCGCCCTGATCCACGAGGCCGCGGCCGAGGACGTCCAGGCGTTCACGGAGTTCCTCCAGCCGCTCTCCAAGGCGCCGCTGCTGGTGGGGCGCATCGGCTCGGTCGTCGGCACGTATACGGGGCCGGGCGTCGTCGGCTTCGCGCTGCGTCGAGCGTAGAAGGTAGCTAGCTACCGGGGACACCCCCGTGCCCCCGGTAGAGGGGTGGAGCCCCTCTGCACACCCCTTTGGCTGTGCTGGCTGCGCTAGAAGGTCTCGCGCTCCACGATCGACCGTACGTGGTTGATGGACGGGCCGTCTCTGCCCAGCTTGATGGCGATGAGGTCGACGCGCCAGGGGCGCTGCTCCAGGCCGTTCGCTTGGAGGTAGAGCACCGCCGTCTTGGCGAGGTGGTCGAGCTTGCGGGGGGTGATGGACTCCTCGGGCGTGCCGTAGGCGCTTCCGCGCCGCGTCTTCACCTCGACGAACACGACCGTGTCGCCCTCGTGCGCGATCAGGTCGACCTCGCCGTAGCGGGTGCGGTAGTTGCGCGCCGCGATGCGCATGCCGAGCGCTTCGAGGTGGGCCGCCGCGAGCGCCTCGCCGCGCGTGCCAAGCTCGCTACGTGCGGAGGGCATCGCGGTCGAACAGCGCGGGCTTGAAGGGCGAGAAGCTTTTCCGGTGCACGGGGCTCGGCCCCAGCGACCCGACGGCGGCCAGGTGCTCGGCCGACGCGTAGCCCTTGTGGCCCGCCAGCCCGTAGCCGGGGTAGCGCTCGTCCAGCTCGCACATCAGCGCGTCGCGGTAGACCTTGGCGACGACCGACGCGGCCGAGATCGCCGTGCAGAGCGCGTCGCCCTTGATGATGGCGAGGCACGGCGTGCGGTGCCAATCGAGCGGGAATGCGTCGATGAGCAGGTGGTCGGGCCGCTCGGGGAGCGCATCGGCCGCTCGGCGCATCGCTTCGCGCGTGGCGGGCGCGATGCCCATGCGGTCGATCTCCTCGGAGCTCGCCACGCCGATGCCGACGCCGAGTGCGAGCTCGCGCACCGCCGCGTCGGCCCGCGCGAGCTGAGCGGCCGAGAGCGTCTTGGAGTCGCGCACCAGCGGCAGGTCGGCGTGCTCGGCGCCCGTGAGGTCCGGCAGGACGACCGCGCCCGCGACGACCGGGCCCGCGATGGGGCCGCGGCCGACCTCGTCGATGCCGGCGATGCGTGAGAAGCCCTGGCTCCAGAGGCGCCGCTCCTCGTCCTGCGTGGGACCGGCCGGGCCGTCGGACACGCTGTGCTCCTGCCCGGGGGGGCCTCTCATGCGACCGGGGCTGCGCCCTGGTTATGGGTCCAGGGCCGTGCCCTAGGCGGTGGGGCCGTCGATGTAGCCGCCGCCGAGCACGCGGTCGCCGTCGTAGAAGACGGCCGCCTGGCCCGGCGTCACCGCGCGCTGGGGCTCCGCGAACCGGAGCACGGCGCTATCGCCGTCCGGCTCGAGGACGGCCGGGGTGTCGCGACCGTTATAGCGTATCTTCGCCGTGACGTGCACGGCGTGCGGGGGCGGATCGCCGTCGAGATAGTTGACGCGCTCGATCCGCACCCCACGGTGCATGAGCTGCTCCTTCGGGCCCAGGACGACCCGCCTTGAGTCAGGCTGCACCTCGGTGACGAACAGCCGCTCGCCGAGCGCGACGCCGAGGCCGCGGCGCTGGCCGACGGTGAAGTATTCGATGCCGGGGTGCGTGCCCAGCACGCGGCCGTCCGCATCGACGAACTCGCCGGGCCGCGGCTCCACGCGCGTCTTGAGGAAGTCGCGGTAGCTCCCCTGCGGTATGAAGCAGATCTCCTGGCTGTCGGCCTTGTCCGCGAGGTGGAGCCCTGCGCTGCGCGCGAGCTCGCGTATGGCGCCCTTGGCGTGCTCCCCCACCGGCAGCAGCACGTGGGCGAGCTGGGCTTGGGTCAGCCCGAACAGCACGTAGGACTGGTCCTTGGCCGGGTCGACGCCGCGCCTGAGGATGCGCCGGCCCGGTGCGCCGGACACCCGCGCGTAGTGGCCCGTCGCCACGAAGGGGGCGTCCATCATCGCCGCGCGCTTCATCAGGAAGTCGAACTTGATGCGGTCGTTGCAGGCGATACACGGGTGCGGCGTGCGGCCGCGCTGGTACTCCGCCACGAAGTAGTCCATGACGTGGGTGCGGAACTCGCGCTCGACGTTGAGGACGTAGTGCGGCACGCCGAGGGTCTGGCACACGCGGCGCGCGTCCTCGATGTCGTCGATGGAGCAGCAGCCCTGGTGGTCGGGCGTCACGGCCTCGTCGCCGGCCGACCACAGCCGCATGGTGACGCCGATGACGTCGTAGCCCTCGCGGGCCAGGAGGTAGGCGGCGACGGAGGAATCGACGCCTCCGGACATGGCGACGACGACGCGGGGGTGCTTGCTCGTGGCGGTGCTCATGGGTGACGCCCGCCATTATACCGGCGGCCCGTCCGCGCCCCTATAATGGGTTCGATGACCCTCAAGAAGCCCCCCACACGCCCCCAACGTTCCCTGCTCGCACCCGAGGAGATCGCGGCCGCCGCGCACCGGGTGGTCGAGGTGGCCTCGGACAAGCAGGCGAGCGACATCATCCTGCTGGACGTGCGCGACATCGCGTCGTTCACCGACTACATGATCATCATGAGCGCGGGCACGCCGCGCCAGACGAACGCCGTCGCCGATGACATCAGCACCGCCGCGAAGGCGAGCGGCCTGGCGATCCACCACCGGGAGGGGACGGCGAACTCGGGCTGGCTGCTGCTGGACTTCGGCGACGTGATCGTTCACGTCTTCGACGAGGAGCAGCGGGAGCACTACCGCCTGGAAGAGCTCTGGGAAGCGGCCAAGACGGTTGTCCGGCTCCAGTAGCTCCCCATCCCCATGAAGCGCGCGCGTTCGTTCAGGACTCGTTGATCCAGCGGTCGCTCTCGCGGTCGTAGTCGAAGGTCTCGCCGGCGCCGAACAGGATGCCCAGCTCGCGCTGGGCCGCCTCCGGTGAGTCCGAGCCGTGGATGAGGTTGCGTCCGATGTCCGTCCCGAAGTCGCCTCGGACCGTGCCGGGTGCCGCCTTCTGCGGGTCGGTCGCGCCCATGGTCGCTCGGACGAGCGCGGTGGCGTCCTTGCCCTCCACGGCGATAGCGATGATGGGGCGGGACATCATGAACTCGGAGAGGCCTGCGAAGAAGGGCTTGTTGACGTGCTCGGCGTAGAGCCGGTTGGCCAGGGCCAGGTCCATGTGGACCATCTTGATGCCGACGATCTTGAGTCCACGGTCCTCAAGCCTGGCGATGACGCGGCCGGCGAGGCCTCGCTGGACCGTGTCGGGCTTCAGCAGGACCAGGGTGCGCTCAACCATGCGATGGGGCTCCTCGTGGGTGTGATGCGGGCGGCGTAGCGTATCACACGGGCAGGGCCGCGCCCCGGCTGCGCTCAACGACCCGCTGGCCGTCTGCGCCGCGCCCCTTTCGTGGGTGCAGGGGGGTGCCCTGCCTTTGCCTTGGTGATGGTGGGCGGGCGGCCGTA
>JADFQE010000042.1 GCA_022561985.1 Chloroflexota bacterium | reverse complement strand
ACCGGGGCGGAGAGCATGCGGTCCACCGGCTTCTTGGTGCCGGTGAGCGCCGTCGACCCCACCCTGATCTCGGCGGGGACCTGGCGGCCGAGGAATTCCAGCAGCACGCGCACGCGAGCGCGTGGCGACGCCGTGTGGTCGACCACCTCGGCCGGGAGCTCGGTCTGGCCGACGGTGAGCATCACCCGGCCGCCGGCCTCGGGAAGCATGCGAAGACCGCCACCGGCGTTGATGGCGTCCACGCGCTCGGCGATCGTCTCGATCACCCTCTCCTCGACCGGTGGGGCCTCGCCCCCGAAGGTCACGAGCCCGATGACCGGTGGGACCATCCGCAGCCGCGCGCCACGGTCCTCGTCCGGACCGAAGCGGACGAACAGGTAGCTCGGGAACAGCGGCGTGTCGTCGCGGCCGGGACGGGGCTCCGGCGTCACCACGCTGGGCATGAACACGTCCACGCCCAGGGAGGAGAGCTGGTCGCGCGCCGCATACTCCGCACGGGAGCGAGTCCGCGCCAGGTACCAGTGCCCGGCCATCACTCCCCCTCCGCCGTGGAGGCGTCCCGCTTCGACGCCGCGCGCCTGGCGACGCTCGGGAGCGCGAAGAAGGTGACGATGGACTCGGACGGGACGCCGGCCTCCCGCAGCCGCGCGCAGGCCGCCTCGGGATCGACGAGCTCCGCGACGAGGACGCGGTCGTACCCATCGGGCGCGAGGTCCGCGACGTCGCGCACCGGGCGGCCCAGGAAGCTCGCGCCGCCCGCGCCGTTCACCCCGAAGACGTCGACCTCCTCGATGCCCAGGTCGCGCACCGCGAGGTAGACGAGCTCGCCGAAGTCGCCGGGGCCGTAGATGGCGATCCGCGACTCCTTGTGCAGTGCGAGCGGGCTCAGCTCCTCCCGGAGGATGAGCTTCACGTTCTGATAGTCGCCGAGGAAGTTGCCGACGTAGCCGAGCGTCAGGCGGACCTTCTGCACCATGCCCTTGGGCGTGACCGCGTAGAAGCGGCGGCGCCAGTTCGACTTGACCACGCGCACGTAGCCTTTGCCGACGAGCTTGCGGACGAGGTGGTTGGTCAGACCGAGCGAGATCCCCAGCCGGCGGCCCAGCGAGCGCTGGGTCGTCTCGGGGTCGCGCCAGACCTCGGCGAGGACGCCGAGCTCCGCCTCCGAGAAATCCGCTTCCTGATGTTCAGTCGGTGAACGCATCGTGCCATTTTAGCCGCAACGACGCCGTTCCTGTCAAGTTGGCCTGCGAGAGTTAGGTCCGGGACGCTCCAGGGCGTCGTTACCTGACGCACGGGTCATCCAGCCGGGTCAGATGCCCAGCGCAACCCGCCCGAGATCGTACAGATCTGCGATCTGCCGAGCGGCAGGTAGCGGGCGCGACTAGTGCCCGGCCGGCAGATATCCGGCATCGCTCAGGAAGCGCAGCACCTGCTCCGCCGACTCCGCCGGGCTGTCGGTCGTGGTGTCGATGACGACCTCGGCGTGCTCGGGCGCTTCGTACGGGTCGTCGATGCCGGTGAAGCCGGTGATCCGGCCGGCGCGGGCCTGGGCGTAGAGGCCCTTGCGGTCGCGCTGCTCGCAGACCTCGAGGGGGGTCGCGACGTGCACCTCCACGAATCCACCGTATGCCGAGATCATGTCGCGCACCTCGCGGCGCGTTGCCGCATACGGCGCGATCGGCGCGCAGACGGCGATGCCGTGGTGCTTCGTGATCTCGCTCGCCACGAACCCGATCCGCTTGATGTTGATGTCGCGGTGCTCCTTGGAGAACCCGAGCTCGCTGGAGAGGTTCTTCCGGACGATGTCGCCGTCGAGCAGGGTGATCGGCCGGCTGCTCCGCTCCATCAGCATCGAGACGAGCACGTTGGCGACGGTGGACTTGCCGGAGCTCGGCAGGCCGGTGAAGAAGACCGTGAAGCCCTGGCGCTCCCGTGGCGGATAGGCGTCCCGCAGGACGTCCACCACCTCCGGGTAGGAGAACCACTCCGGGACGGGCTCGCCCTCGGCCAGCAGCCGCCGGAGCTCCGTCCCCGAGAGCGAGAGGACCTTCTGGCCGTCCTTCACCTCGGGGGCGGGGACGTAGCGGTCCTCCGCCTGGAGGTACACCATCTCCTGGAACTCGACAACCTCGATGCCAAGCTCGTCGCGGTACTCCCGGAGGAGCTCCTGAGCGTCGTAGGGGCCGTAGAACGGCTTGCCCGAGCGGTCGTTGCCGGGACCGGCGTGGTCGCGGCCCACGATGAGGCGCGTGCAACCGTGGTTCTTCCGGATGATCGCGTGCCAGAGCGCCTCGCGCGGCCCGCCCATGCGCATGGCCAGCGGCAGCAGGCTGAGCTCGGTCGAGTCGGCGGGGTAGCGCTCCAGGATGGCCTCGTAGGCCCGCACGCGCACGAAGTAGTCGATGTCCCCCGGCTTGGTCATGCCGACGACGGGGTGGATGAGCAGCTTGGCGCCGGCTTGGGCCGCCGCGCGCTTCGTGAGCTCGATGTGCGCGCGGTGCATCGGGTTGCGGGTCTGGAACGCGACGACGTCGGTCCAGCCGCGCCGCTCGAACAGCGCGCGCAGCTCGGCCGGCGTGCGCCGGAGCGCCGGGAAGCTGTGCTGCGGGGGCAGCTCGATCCCCTCGATGGACCCGCCCACGTACACGGGGTTCGTCCCCTCCAGCAGGCTGAATACGCCGGGATGGAAGTCGTCGTCGGTCCCGAACACGGCGACGGCCTCCGCGCGGCGGTCGGGCGTCCAGACGTCGGACACGGTCATCACGGCGAGCACCATCCCCTCCGGGTGGCGCAGGGCGATGCGCGCTCCGGAGACGAGTCCCTCGCCGAAGGCCTCGGTGACGTCCAGCGGGATCGGCATGGGCCAGAGCGTGCCGTCGGCGAGCCGCATCTCGGCGCAGACGCGGTCGTAGTCGGCGCGCGTCATGAAGCCATCCAGCGGCGAGAAGCCGCCGTTGAGCAGCAGCTCGATGTCGCACACCTGGCGCGGCGTGAGGTCCCAGGACACCAAAGCCTGGGCCTCGCTCGCCAAGCTCGCACGGCCCGCCTCGTCCGCGATCAGGTCCTTGAGCTGTCCGCCGTGCGGCGCGATGAGCGACGCACCGCCTGGATCGGTGGTCATGGGATCAGCCTCCGTCGATAGGTCGGCAGCCGCTGCGCAGCGGCCACCAGGGGTGAGATCTGACTCTAGTCTACAGGCATCATCCCGATGGCGCGCCGGGGCGCCGCTGCGAAGGGCTCCCCCGAACGAGCCGGTCGGGGGCCGCTGGCGGGAGTGCGAGGGGGTCGAACCCTCCCCGGACCGGGAAGCCGGCCCGGCAACGGTTTTGAAGACCGCGAGACCCACCGGGACCCATCCACTCCCACACGTGCCGCCCGCGTCGCGGACGCGAAAGGCGGCGCCCCGTCTCCGAGGCGCCGCCTAGTTTAGTCCATATCGGGTTGCGGGCCGCGTTGGCGCGCTAGGCCGAGAGCACCTTGTCGATCTTGCTCTTCAGCATCGCCTTCGGCACCGCGCCGATCACCTGATCCGCGACCTGGCCGTCCTTGAACAGCAGCATGGTCGGGATGCTTCGGATGCCGAACTGCATCGCGGTCTTCGGGTTGGCGTCCACGTCCACCTTGGTGAACGAGAACTTGCCGTCGTACTCCTCCGCGAGCTCCTCGACCACCGGCGCGATCATGTGACAGGGGCCACACCACTCCGCCCAGAAGTCGACGAACACAGGCGTCTTGGAATCGAGGACGATCTCTTGGAACTCAGCGTCAGTAACATGTATGGGCTTCGCCATTCAACGCCTCCATTGCGCATGTCCGAACTCGCTCGGGCTCTCACAGAGATCAGATGCTGGGAAGGCCGGGGCGGTGCAGGCCGCACGCGGCTCGCCGGCATTATATATCCCCTGGACGAGCGCGGAGCGGCGTGCTACCCACCCGGCGCAACCTCCTCGACGCGCACGTATTTCCACAGATCGCCCGCCCCCGCCGGCATCGCCGCGACCACGCCGCCGATGCGCGCCGAGAAGGCCCAGCGCTCCGCCGTGATCACCGGCATGAAGAGCCATGCGCCCTCCAGCGCCGCCTCCTGCGCCGCGCGCACGAGCTCGCCCCGGGCTCGCACGTCCGTCTCGGCCGCCTGACGCTCGATCAGGTCGTCCAGCGCAGCGTCGGCCGCGCCCGTCACGTTGGAGCTGCCCTCGCTGTGCAGCAGCGACAGCAGGAACGCGCTCGTCGTGTCGGTGGGCGGCAGCGGCCCGACGAACGCGTCGAAGTCGCGCTCGCGCCACACGCGGGTCAGGTAGGCGTTGCGCGAGACGGGTTCCACGCGCACGTCGAACCCCGCGCCGCGCAGATCGGCCGCGAGCGCCTCGCCGTGCGCCAGGTACGCGGGCCCGAAGTTCGCGACGACGAGCGTGATCGACGGGCGGGCGTCCCCGGCCTCCCGCAGCAGCGCCGCGGCCCCCTCCGGGTCGGCGAACGCGGCGCGGAGCGTGCCCTCGTCCAGGGCCCAGGACGGGTCGATCAGCGGCACGCCGATGCCGACCATGCCGATGCCGAAGACCTCGGCGAGCGCCGCGTGCGGGTCGAGCGCGAGGAACGCGGCACGGCGGACGCGCGCATCGTCGAAGGGGGCGCGACGGGCGTTGAGGCCAAGCACGATGCCCCTGCCCTGGCGCTGCACAACGACCGAGCGGAACTCCCCAGCCGGGAGCGCACGCCACTCCTCCTCGCTCACGCGCGCCATGTCCACGCGCCCGCTCCGCAGCAGGCCGGCGGCCACATCGGCGCGCACGGCCGGCTGGAAGACGACCGCGCTCGCCGCCGGCTCGCCCGGCCTGAAGTAGCCCTCCCAGGCCGTCAGCTCCACGCCTCCCGAGAGCTTCTGCTCGAAGCGCCAGGGCCCCGAGCCCACGACCCGGCCCGAGCGCACGTCGACGCCATCGAGAGCGTCAGGCGCCAGCACCACGGCGTAGGGGCTGGCGAGCTTCTGCGGCAGGTCGGCGTCCGGGTAGCGCAGGCTCAGGCGGACCGTCCGTGCCCCGATGATCGTGATGCCATCGACCGCGGCCAGCAGGCTCGCGTGGGGGGACCCATCCGCTCGCAGCCGCTTCAGGCTGAACACGACGTCCTGGGGCGTGAGGAGCCGCGAGGCGAAGCCCTCGGCGTCCTGCCAGCGCGCCTCCGGGTGCAGGTCGAACTCGTAGGTGAGGGCGTCGACGACGCGCCACTCCTCGCAGAGGTCGCACTCGACCGCGAGGCTGGGAAGAGAAGCCCGAGGGCCGCTCACGAAGCGCAGCAGGCGGCTGTACGCAGGGCCCGGCCCGAACAGCGTCGCCCACTCCGAGACCACCCGGTGCAGGTCGAGGTGCGGGGCCGCGCCCGTCACGGCAACGCGCAGCGTGCCCGCGGGCGGCGGGCCGGCGGTCGGCGCCGGCGTGTGCGTAAGCGTGCCGGGCGGCGGCGGAGTCGCCGTCGGCGCTTGGGCCGAGCACGCGGCCGCGGTCAGGGCGGCCGAGGTGAGGAGCGCGGCCAGCAGGGCTCGCATGAGACCGGGCCCGCCGCTAGCGCGCCGGGCGATCGGGATCGGCGCCGGAGGGAACGAGATCGCGCTGCGCGCCCAACCCCACCTCACCGCTCCCGAGCATCATGCCGGCACCGACCTTCCACATCATCCCAAGCGCGAGGACCGACGGCGGGAGGAAGATGATCAGGTGCATGACGATGGCGAAGCTGAAGGCGACCGCATGGTCCACGCCCACCGCGGTCATCATGCTGATCACGGCGAAGTGGTACGTCCCGGCGCCGCCCGGCAGGGACGGGACCGCCGATGTGAAGAACGTGGCCGCCACCAGGATCGTGGCCATGGTGAGGAGCCCAACGTCGATGCCCAGGGCCGAGGCGACCACCCATCCGGCGACGCCGATGAAGAACATGTGCCCCACGGTACCGAGGAAGGACAGCAAGAGCCGTCCCGGCATGTCCCGGAGCAGGCCGACCGCGATGGTGAGCTGCTGGAAGAAACGCAATCGCTTGGCTATCGGGATCGCGTCCAACCCTCGTGCGACGACGATGAACACGAGCACGCTGACCACGAACAGGATGAGCGCGACGGCAAGCTGGATGCTCACCCTGCCTTCGCGCAAGCCCGGCACCAGCAGGATCCCGAACCCCATGAGCATGGTGGTCGCGAAGATGTCGAGCACGTTCCCCGCGACCAGCGTGGCGAGCGCGGTCGGGAACGGCACGTGATAGCGCCGCGTGATGAGCGCGAGCTGGATCGGCTCGCTGACCATCCGCACCGGCAGCATGTTGTTCACGCCGAGCCCCGTGTTCTGGACCAGCGCCACCTGCCCCAGCGAGACGGCCCCGCCCGGCAGCAGGACGTGCCAGCGCGCGGCGCGCAGCAGGATGGCCGCGGCCATCGGGAGCAGAGCGGCCGCGACGGACCACACGGGGAAGTCGGCGAAGGTGGCGGCGACGTCGCGCCAGGCGAGGCTACGGACGGCCAGGTAGGTCAGCCCCACGCTGGCGCCGGCGCCGAGGGAAAGCTGTGCGAGACGGTTCCGGTGGAGCCGCCGGAGCCACCCCGATCGCGCGCTCAGGAACACGCCGTTCTCCTCGCGCAGATGGTCGGCTACAATCCCGCCATAGACTCAGGAGGCCCGCCATAGACCAGGGGGACCGAGCCGACGGCCCGACTTCACGCCACGCACTCGTCGACGGACACACGCACATCGACCAGTACGATGCCTCGGAGCTGCCTCAGGTGCTGGAGCGGTCCGGGGCAGCCGGCGTGGTGCTGATTATAGCAGCGGGCACGACCATCGAGTCCTGCGCAGCGGTGCGGCTCTTGGCCGATTCACACCCCGGTGTCCGGGCGGGGGTCGGACTCCATCCGGCCGACCTCGAGGGCCCGATGGACGACGCGGTCGAAGCCGAGCTTCGCGCCCTGGCCGGCCACTCAAGCGTCGTCGAATGGAGCGAGACGGGGCTGGACTACATGCCGCGCTCGCCCCGCTGGGACATCCAGCAAGACGCGTTCCGCCGGCAGATCAGGCTCGCACGGGAGCTTGGGCTGCCCATCGTCTTCCACTCCCGCGAGGCGAGCGACGATACGCTGCGCATCCTGCGGGAGGAGGGCGCGGGCGAGGTCGGCGGCGCATGGCACTACTTCGACGGCAGCCTGGCGCTCGCGCAGACGGCGATGGACCTCGGCTTCCACATCTCGCTGGCCAAGCCGCTGCTGCGGCTGCCGGAGCTTCAGGCGGTCGCCGCCGCCCTCCCCCTCGAGCGCATCGTCATCGAGACCGACTCCTACCCGCAGCCCTTCAAGAAGCACCGCGACCGATGGACCGAGCCGTGGCACCTCCCGCAGGTCGCGGCGAAGCTCGCCGAGCTCCAGGAGACCGACGTCGCGACGGTCGCCCAAGCGACCACGGCCAACTACCTGCGCATGCTCGGCGGGCGCGTGAGCGCGGAGGAGCTGGGCATCCCGGCCGCGCCCTAGCCCGGAGCCGGCGCGCCCGACGCGCCCTGGCCCGAAGGCCGCGCCCCGGCCGGAGGCCGCTATGGGTGCGCCCACCCACCGGCGACCCCAGGACGGCCGCTATAATACGAGCGCGGCTCGCCCGCTCCAGCAAACACCCCAGAAGGACGTGGCTCGTGAGGTACCGCCAGCTCGGGAAAACGGAAATGACCGTCTCCGAAGTCGCCTTCGGCGTGTGGACCGTGAGCACCGGCTGGTGGGGCAAGGTGGACAAGCCCGATGCCATCAAGCTCCTGCGCGACGCCCTCGAAGCCGGCATCACGTTCTTCGATACGGCCGACACGTACGGCGAGGGGTTCGGCGAGGAGATCATGCGCGAGGCGCTCGGCAACCGGCGCCACGAGATCCTGATCGGCACCAAGTTCGGCTACGACATCAGCGCCCCGCGCGACGGCCACCACAAGGAGCGCCCGCAGTGCTGGGACACCGAGTTCGTGCGCAAGGCCTGCGAGGACTCGCTGCGCCGGCTCGGCACCGACTACATCGACCTGTGGCAGCTCCACAACCCGCGGATCGATACGGTCATGAACGACGAGCTGTTCGCGCTGCTCGGCGAGCTCCAGCACGAGGGCAAGATCCGCCACTTCGGCACGGCGCTCGGCCCCGACATCGGCTGGAAGGACGAGGGCGACGCGTCCATCGCCGAGCGCGACGTGGCGACGATGCAGGTGATCTACAGCATCATCGAGCAGCAGCCGGCCCGCTCGTTCTTCGACGCCGCACAGGAGCACAACACCGGCCTGCTCGCGCGCGTCCCCCACGCCTCGGAGATCCTCACGGACCAGTTCGCCGACCAGAAGACGGTCGAGTTCGACTCCTCCGACCACCGCGCGCACCGCAAGCAGGAGTGGCTGGACCGCGCCTTCCACAAGCGCGACCTCGTGACGTTCATCGCCGGCGAGACCGGCCGCACGCTCGCACAGGCGGCGATCCAGTTCTGCCTGGCCGAGCCATCCATCGCCGCGGTGCTGCCGAACATCGTGACCGGCGACCAGCTCCGCGAATACGCAGCCGGCACCGAGGTGCCACCGCTCGAAGCGGACGAGCTGACCGAGCTCAGCCGGCTCTACGACGAGGAGTTCGCAGCACTGGAAGAGATCCAGCCCCAACGCACGACTTAGGCAGGGCGGTGCCCTGCCCTAGACGCCCATCACGTTGTAGCCGGCGTCCACGTAGAGCACGTGGCCCGTGATGCCCGAGGCGAGCGGGCTCGACAGGAAGGCCGCAGCCGCGCCGACCTCGTCCTGGGTGATGTTGCGCCCCAGCGGCGAGCGCTCGGCGTGGACCCGCTGCATGTTCGTGAAGCCGGAGATGCCCCGCGCCGCCAGCGTGTTCAGCGGGCCGGCCGAGATCGCGTTCACGCGGATGCCGCGCCGGCCGTACTCGGCGGCGAGCTGCTTCATCTCATTCTCGAGCGCCGCCTTGGCCACGCCCATCACGTTGTAGCCCGGATAGACCTTGTCGGCCGCGTGGAACGTCAGCGTCAGGATGCTCCCGCCATCAGGCATCTTGGCCGAGGTGGCGCGGGCGACCGGCAGCAGCGAATAGGCGCTCACCTCCAGCGCGACGCGGAAGCCCTCGATGCCCGTGGCCGAGAAGTCGGACTCCATGTCCTCGCGGTTGGCGAAGGCCACGCTGTGGACGGCGGATGCAAGCGGGGCATCGGCCGAGGCGACTTCCACCGCCGCGTCCACCGAGGCGGCATCGAGCACGTCGCACTCGACCGCCCGGGCGTCATCGAGCTCCGCGATGAGACCGAGCGCGTTCTTGGCGAGACGCTCGTTCTGGTAGGTGATCGTGAGCCGGGCGCCGGCGTCGTGCAGGTGGCGCGCGATGGCCCACGCGATGGACCGGTGGTTCGCGACGCCGAAGACGATGGCCGCCGTGCCGGAGAGGTCTATCGCGAGTGCCAAGGCCCGCCCCGCTACGCCTGCCCGGCTTCGCCGGCGGGCGCTTGCCCCGCGTCGCTGGCGGGCGGCTGCCCGGCTGCCCCGGCGGGCGCCAGGGACAGGGAGCTGAAGGCGGCCTCGCGGGCGGCGGGGCCGTGCCGGGGGTCCGGGACCAGGTCGACGACGGGCCGCGGGCGGCCACGGCGCATCTCGTCCTCGATGAGGCCGAAGTCCTTCTTCGGGATGAGGTGCAGGGGGCCCTGGAAGGCCATGTGCCACAGCTCCGGCGCCCACTTCTTCACGTATTCAAGCGTGGGCGCCAGGAGTCGAGCGTCGATGACGTGCTCGTCGTCCAGCGCGATGTCGGGTTTGATCTTCACGCGCCAGGCGAAGGTCTCGTCCGGATCGATCGACGGCCAGAGGGGGGTTGGGTCCTCGACGTAGGTGGCGGCGATGGACGCCGTCGCGCCGAAGATCATGCGCTCCATGACGTAGAACAGCACGCGGTCGCCGATCTCCATGCGCTGGACGCGCTTGCGCTGGTTCCGGCCCATGCCGAGCAGCGTGAATCCCTGGTCGCGGCACACGTCGTAGTAGTCGGGCCGGACGGCCACCATCCAGTAGTTGCGAGGCGCAGCCATGACCGCTGCATGGTACCACGAGGCTTTCGGCGCGGCCGGGGCCACGGTGCGCTCGGACGAGGCGTGTTTGTCGGCGGGGCGGCCCTCCGATAGAATGGCCGAGGCGCGAAGCGCCGGCGGCTCCGCGGCGAGCCGGCCGGGCGCGGTCCACCGGCCCGGCCTTGCTCGGCCTCGTCAGTGGCAGATGGGTGCGCCCGTCCGGCCTCCTCCCGAACGGAGGAGGTCGTCGCGTTCCGTTCCTTCACATCCCTACATTCCGGGGAGGAGAGCACCTTGACCATCGCCACGAACCTGGGATTCCCCCGTATGGGACCGAACCGCGAGCTCAAGCGGGCCATCGAGGGCTTCTGGGCAGGCAGCGTCGACGAAGCCGCCATGCTGGAGACGGCGGCGACGATCCGCAAGGACAACTGGCTCCTCCAGAGCCGGCTCGGTATCGACCACATCCCCTCCAACGACTTCTCGCTGTACGACCAGGTCCTCGACACGACCGCGATGGTCGGTGCGGTCCCGCCGCGCTACGGCCACGAGGGCGGGATGGTGGGCCTCGACACCTACTTCGCCATGGCGCGCGGAACGACCGCGGACGGCGAGCGGGCGGGCGTCCCGCCGATGGAGATGAAGAAGTGGTTCGACACGAACTACCACTACCTGGTGCCGGAGTTCGAGCGCAACCAGACCTTCACGCTGAACTCGACGAAGGCGATCGATGAGTTCCTGGAGGCCAAGGCCCTGGGCATCCACACGCGGCCGGTCCTGCTGGGCCCGACCACGTACCTAATGCTGGGCAAGATGGCCGACGAGCCCGACGGCGACCCGCTGGCGCTGCTGGAGAACCTGCTGCCCGCCTACGAGGACGTGCTCAAGCGGCTCACGGAGGCCGGCGCCGACTGGGTACAGATCGACGAGCCGGTCCTCGGCATCGACCTGGACGACAAGCAGCGCGCGACCCTCGGGCGCGGCATCGCCCGCCTCTCCGCCGCGGGGTCGAAGCTGCGGCTGATGGTCGCGGTCTATTTCAGCGACCTCCGCGAGAACATGAAGGTCGCGCTGGCGCTGCCCGTCTCGGGGCTGCACCTCGACCTCGTGCGCGGGGGCGACGAGCTCGACTCGGTGATCGCCAAGCTGCCCGAGTCCATGTCGCTCTCCCTCGGCCTCGTCGACGGACGCAACGTGTGGCGGACGGACCTCGCCGCGGCCATCAAGGTCGTGACCCACGCCGTCAAAGCCGTCGGCTCCGACCGGGTGATGGTCGGACCCTCGTGCTCGCTCCTGCACAGCCCGGTGGACCTCGGCAACGAGCCTGATCTCGATACCGAGATGAAGTCGTGGCTCGCCTTCGCCAAGCAGAAGATCGAGGAGATCGCGACGATCACCGCGGCCGTCGACACGGCCCACGCCTCCCCCGAGCGAGCGCTCGCGGCCAACGCGAAGGCCATGGCGGGCCGCCGCTCCTCGGCCCGGATCCACCGCTCGGGCGTCGCCGAGGCGCTCGCGGCCATCACGCCCGAGATGCTGCACCGCGCCAGCCCCTTCCCCGAGCGGCGGAAGGCGCAGGCGAAGGTCATCAAGCTGCCGGCCTTCCCGACGACGACCATCGGCTCGTTCCCGCAGACGGCGGAGATCCGCAAGATGCGGGCCGCCCGCGCCCGGGGGAGCGTCTCGGAGAAGAAGTACCAGGAATTCCTCAAGAACGAGATCGCCAGCGTGATCAAGTTCCAGGAGAAGCTTGGCCTCGACGTCTTGGTCCACGGCGAGCCGGAGCGCAACGACATGGTCGAGTACTTCGCCGAGCGCCTCGAAGGCTACGTCTCCACGGCGAACGGGTGGGTCCAGAGCTACGGCACGAGGATGGTCAAGCCGCCCATCATCTTCGGCGACATCCACCGCCCGAAGCCCATCACGGTGACGTGGACCACCTACGCCCAGTCGCTGACGAAGCGGCCGGTCAAGGGCATGCTGACGGGCCCCGTGACGATGCTCCAGTGGTCGTTCGTCCGCGACGACCAGCCGCGCGGCGAGACGTGCCGCCAGCTCGCCCTCGCGATCCGCGGCGAGGTCGCCGACCTCGAGAAGGCAGGCACCCGCATCATCCAGATCGACGAGCCGGCGATCCGCGAGGGTCTGCCGCTGCGCGGGGAGGACCGCGCCGACTACCTCGCGTGGGCTGTCGAATGCTTCCGGCTTGCCTCATCGAGCGTCGCCGACACCACCCAGATCCACACGCACATGTGCTACGCGGCCTACGACGAGATCATCGACGCGATCAGCGACCTCGACGCCGACGTGCTCTCCATGGAGAGCTCCCGCAGCGGCATGGACAAGCTGCGCGCCTTCGACGAGCACCCCTACCCCAACGACATCGGCCCCGGCGTCTACGACATCCACTCCCCCCGCGTCGCCTCGATGGAGGAGATGCGCGAGCGCCTCGACATGGCGCTCACCGTGCTGACCCGCGAGCAGCTCTGGGTGAACCCGGACTGCGGCCTCAAGACGCGCCGCTGGGACGAGGTCGAGGAGTCGCTGAAGCACATGGTGGCCGCCGCCAAGTCGCTGCGGTAAGCGAGCCATGAGCAAAGAAGCCTACGCTCAGGCGGTCGGTTTCTTCATCGACACGGTCGCCCGCGTGAAGACCGCTCAATGGGACGATGTCGGCCTTGGCGAATGGAACGTCCGCGACCTCGTCGGACACACCAGCCGATCGCTGACGAGCGTCGAGGAGTTCTGCGCCCGGCCCGCCGAAAAGGCCACGGTGCTGAGCGCGGCCGAGCACTACCGCATCTCCCTCGCACCCGCCGACGCCAACGACGAGATCGCGGCGCGCGGCCGCGACGCGGGCGCCGAGCTCGGCGACGATCCAGCGGCGGCCGTTCGGACGGCCGCGGACCGCGTTCTACAGCTGCTCGACGGCCTCTCGGAGGACATGGTCATCGCCCACCCGAACGGCGGCATCCGGCTGGGCGACTACCTGGAGACGCGGGTGGTCGAGCTCACCGTCCACACGCTGGACCTGGCGAACGCCATCGGAGCCGACGTCGAAGCGCCGCCTGAGGCGCTGTCCGTGACGCTGCACCTGCTGGCGGACCTCGCCGTCGCCTCCGGCCAGGGCGCCGCGCTGGCGCTCGCCGCGACGGGCCGCGGCCTGCTCCCCGACCGCTTCTCCCTCATGGGGTAGCCCCGGACGGGCGGCGCCACGCTAGCGGAACGAGGGAATGACCTCCTCGCCGAAGAGGCGGATCGACGACTCCACCATCGCGGCCGGCATCCGCCCGATGTGGAACTTCGCCGCGAAGTGGTCGTAGCCGATGCGCTCCGCGCCCTCCGCAACCTTGCGCGCCACCGTCTCGGGGCTGCCGATGAGCGCGAGCCCGTTGTCGATCCAGAAGTCGTAGGACTTCGCCGACTCCCGGAACACGCGGCCGCGCTCGCGGATGTCCTCGGAGTCCTCGTGCCCCATGCCGCGGGGGTTCTCGCCGAAGCCGACGCGGCTTGAGGCGACCAGCTCGCGGCCGAGGCTGTTCGCCTCCATCAGGTACGGCTCGGCCTGCTCGCGCGCCTTGGCGTCCGTCTCGGCCACGTGCACCACGCGCATCAGGAACTGCTTGGGCATGGGGCCGGGGTGGCCGTGCGCCGTCCACGCCTCGCGCCACTCCGCGAACTTGGCGACCATCACGTCGTCGACGTCGATGTTCTGGGCCATGTGGTAGTTCCGCGCGGCGGCGAAGGCGATGGCCCGCGAGCTGTGCACCGCGGCCCAGATCGGCGGGTGCGGCTGCTGATAGGGCATCGGCTGGACGATGGCCTCGTCGAAGCGCCAGAACTTCCCCTCGTGGGTCACGCGGCCGTCCCGCCAGGCCATCTCGATGATGTCGAGCGCCTCCTCGCTCATCTCCTGCCGGTCGTAGAAGCTCATGCCCCAGCGGATGAACTCGTGCTCGTGCACGCCGATGCCGGTGCCGAACTCGGCCCGCCCGCGCGAGAGGTGGTCGAGCATCGCCACCTCCTGCGCGAGGCGCACCGGGTTGTGGAACGGGAGCTGCCAGATCATCGTGCCCAGGTGGATGCGCTCGGTGTGCTGCGCGAGCGCGGCGAGGTACACGGTCGGTGCGGTGACCGCGCCGACGTACGAGCCCTGGTGCTCCAGCGACCAGTAGTAGCCGAAGCCGACCCGCTCCGCGAGCTGGGCCTGGCGGAAGTGCAGCTCGTACGCCTCCGCGGCCGTCGAGGCGCGCTGGACCTCGTAGACCTGGAGCTGGTCCCACACGCCGAATTCGAGCGTCACGCGCGTCCCCCTCGCACCCCTGGCCGCCCAAGGCCAGCGGTAGCTAACGCCGCCGAGCGCGCGATATCAAGCAAGCGCGTGCCCGCCAGGCCCGGCCTGGCGCCACCGAAGGCCGCATGGAACGCTCGTGTACGATAGCCCCATGACCGACACCCCACTCCTGCACACGGCCCTCCACGAGACGCACGTGCGTCTCGGCGGGCGCATGGTGCCCTTCGCGGGCCACGACATGCCCGTGCAGTACGAGGGCATCCTGGCCGAGGCGCGCGCCGTCCGCTCCGGCGCAGGCGTGTTCGACGTCTCGCACATGGCCCGCATCATGGTCGAGGGGGCCGAGGCCCGCGCGCTGCTCGACTGGGTGCACACGGCCGACATCGGCGAGGCGATGCCGCTTGGGCGCGCCCGCTACGGGGTGCTGTGCAACGAGGCCGGCGGCATCATCGACGACGGCATCGTGTACCGGCTCGCCGGCGAGCGCTTCATGCTCATCGCCAATGCCGCGAACGCCGAGCGCGTCTACGCGTGGCTGGAGCGCTGGGCGGCGGAGCGCTTCAGGGCCGCGCGGCTCGAGAACGTCACGCGCGAGGTCGCCATGCTCGCCGTGCAGGGGCCGAAGGCGGTCGAGATCGTCGCCGCCATCTCCGACTTCGACCCGGACTCGGTCCGGCCCTTCCGCATCGCGGAGTGCAGCGTGCAGGGGCGCTCGGCCCTGGTCGCACGCACCGGCTACACCGGCGAGGACGGCGTCGAGCTGATGCCCGCCTCGGCCGACGCCGCATGGCTGTGGGACCTCCTGCTGGAGCGGGGCGTCGTCCCCTGCGGCCTCGGCGCGCGCGACACCCTGCGGCTCGAGGCGGGGCTGCTGCTGCACGGCTCCGACATGGACTCCGAGACGAACCCCATCGAGGCCGGGCTCGGGCGCTTCGTCGCGCTCGATAAGGGCGACTTCTGCGGCGCGGGGCCGGTGCGCGCGGCGGCGCGTGAGGGCACCGAGCGCCGGCTCGTGGCCTTCGAGATGACGGGCCGCGGAGCGCTCCCGCGCTCGCACTCGCCGCTCCTCGCGGACGGCGCCGTGGTGGGCCAGGTGTCAAGCGGCGGCTACGCGCCGACCCTTGACATAAACATAGGCCTTGGTTATGTTCCGGCGGGGTTGGCGTCCCCCCAGCAACGGCTTCAGGTAGACGTTCGCGGCAACCTGCTGGACGCCGTCGTCGTGACACTCCCGTTCTACTCACGTCCCCGTCCCTAACCCCGTCCCCCTCGCAGGTCTTGAGGTAACACGCATGGCGATCCCCGACGACCGACGGTACTCGAAAGAGCACGAATGGGCGCTCGTCGAAGAGTCCGGGACGGTGCTCATCGGCATCAGCGAGTTCGCTCAGGCCGAGCTCGGCGACGTCGTGTACGTCGAGCTCCCGAAGGTCGGCACCCAGGTGACCCAAGGCGGCCCGATCGGGGAGATCGAGTCGGTCAAAGCGGTCTCCGACCTGTTCTCGCCGGTCTCGGGGGAGATCGTCGAGGTGAACGAGGGCGTCAAGGCGAACCCCGAGCTGGTCAACGAGAGCCCCTACGAGAACGGCTGGCTGGTGCGCATCAAGCCCGACGACCCAGCGCAGCTCGACACCCTCCTCGACGCAACACAGTACGGAGCGCTCACGGCCTAACAAGGGCACAGCCCTTGACCCACTCTGCGCGCGCCGGACGCGCTCTCCGGCATAGGCGGTTGGGCGCGCGCCGGGCCGCTCCGGCGGCGCGGCAGCGAGGAGGTGCAGGGCTATGCCCTGCCGGGGGAGTGCAGAGGGGCGAGAAGCCCTTTTGCGGGATGAGGAGGGTCACAGGTGCCGGAGTCCCCTTTCGTCTCGCCCTACATCCCCAACACCGACGACGACCGGGCCTCGATGCTCGCCACCATCGGCGTGGGCAGCGTCGAGGAGCTGTTCGACGACATCCCCGCCGAGCACCGCCACCCCCACCTGGACATCCCGGCGCCACGCTCCGAGATGGACCTGCGCCGCGAGCTCGAAGCGCTCGCCGAGCGCAACTTCCACGCGGGGGCACACCCGAGCTTCCTGGGCGCGGGCGTCTACCACCACTACTGTCCCGCGGTCGTCTCGCCGCTCGTGACGCGCGGCGAGTTCCTGACGTCGTACACGCCGTATCAGCCCGAGGTCTCGCAGGGGACGCTCCAGGGCACGTACGAGTTCCAGACGCTCACGGCGCAGCTCTTCGGCATGGAGGTCTCCAACGCCGGCATGTACGACGGCGCGAGCTCCCTCGCCGAGGCCGCGCTGATGGCGTGCCGCATCACCGGCCGCGCGAAGGTCGCGGTGGTCGACACCGTGAATCCGCACTACGCGGAGGTGGTCCGCGCCTACACCGGTCCGCAGCAGATCGAGGTCTACGCCATCGCGCCCGATGCCACCGAGCTGGAGCCGGAGACCGCGTGCGTGCTCTCGCAGTATCCCAATTTCTTCGGGTACGTCGAGGACGTCGCGGCGCGCTCGGAGCTGGCCCACCGCGCCGGCGCGCTGCACTGCGTCTCCTGCGATCCGATGGCGATGGCCATGTTCCGAGCGCCCGGCGAGTGCGGCGTCGACATCGCGACGGGCGAGGGGCAGGCGCTCGGGGTCCCGCCGAGCTTCGGCGGGCCCTACGTCGGCATCTTCACCTGCCGCCAGGAGTACCTCCGCCAGCTCCCCGGCCGCCTCGTCGGACGCACCGTGGACACCGAGGGCCGCACGGGCTACGTGCTCACGCTCCAGCCGCGCGAGCAGCACATCCGGCGCGAGCACGCCACCTCCAACATCTGCACGAGCACCGCGCTCATCGGGCTGTGGGCGGCCGCCTACACCGCGCTCATGGGCAAGCACGGCCTCCCGCACGTCGCCGGCCTCTGCTACCAGAAGGCGCACTACGCCGCCGGGCGCATCGCCGAGCTCCCCGGCTACCGGCTGCCCATCGAGGGCACCTTCTTCCAGGAGTTCGTCGTGAGCTGCCCCAAGCCCGCCGAGGAGGTGAGCATCACCCTCGAGGAGGCGGGGATCATCGGCGGGCTCGATGTGAGCGACCGGTTCGAGAACGGGATGCTGCTCTGCGTCACCGAGGTCAACACCAAGGACGAGATCGACGGCCTGCTCAACGTGCTCGCGGGGATCAAGTAGCCGTGGCCGCGCGCAACGCAACGCTCACCGCCGAGGCGCACGACCGGCGCCGCCTGCTGATGGAGCGCTCGCGCCCAGGCCGCACGGGCGCCTCGCTGCCCGCCTCCGACGTCCCGGAGCAGCCGCTGCCCGACGCTTCGCTGCTGCGGGACGGCCTGGAGTTGCCGGAGGTCACGGAGGGCGAGGTCGTCCGCTACTTCACCCACCTGAGCCAGCTCAACTTCTCGGTGGACACGCACTTCTACCCCCTCGGCAGCTGCACGATGAAGTACAACCCCCGCTTCAACGAGGCGATGGCCGCGGTCCCGGGGTTCGCCTCGGCGCACCCGGCGCAGCCGGAGCGTCAGGTCCAGGGGGCGATCGAGGTCATGTACCGGCTCCAGGAGTACCTGCGCGAGATCACCGGCATGGCGGCGGCCAGCCTCGCACCGCTGGCGGGAGCGCAGGGAGAGCTGGCGGGCGTGCTCACGATCCGCGCCGCCCTCGACGAGCGGGGCGAGGGCCGCCGGCGCAAGATGCTGATCCCGGATACGGCGCACGGGACGAACCCGGCGTCCGCCGCGATGGCAGGGTTCTACGTCGTCTCCATCCCGTCCAACGCCGAGGGCAACATCGACCTCGACGCGCTCCGCAAGGAGGCGGACGGCGAGCTCGCGGGCATCATGCTGACGCAGCCGTCCACCCTCGGTCTGTTCGACCGCAACGCCATCGAGATGTGCCGCATCGTGCACGAGGCCGGGGGGTTCGTGTACGGCGACGGCGCCAACATGAACGCGCTGCTCGGGCGGGTCAAGCTGGGCCACCTCGGCTTCGACGTGGTGCATCTCAACCTGCACAAGACCTTCAGCACGCCGCACGGCGGCGGCGGGCCGGGGGCGGGCCCGATCTGCACGAACGAGACGCTCTCGCCGTTCCTGCCGGGGCCGGTGGCGATCCGGCGGACCCTTCGAGGGGCTCAGGGTGAGCGGGAAGCGCCGATGTACGGGCTCGAGCTGCCGCCCAAGAGCATCGGACGCATCGGCGGCTCCGCGGGCAACTTCGGCGTCCTCCTGCGCGCGTTCACCTACATCTCGCTCCTCGGCGGCCAGGGGATGCTCGACATCAGCGGCAACGCCGTGCTCAACGCCAACTACCTGCTCGTCATGCTGCGCGAGCTCTACGACCTCCCCTTCGACCGGCGCGTGATGCACGAGGTCGTCTTCTCGGCGAAGAAGCGGCCGGGGGCCAACGCGCTCAATGTGTCCAAGCGGCTGCTCGACCACGGCTTCCACGCCCCGACCATGTACTTCCCGCTGGTCGTCGCCGAGGCGCTGATGATCGAGCCGACCGAGACGGAGTCGAAGGAGACCCTCGACGCCTTCATCGAAGCGCTCACCGACATCGACGCCGAGGCCGCGCGCGACGAGACCTTCCTCGCGAACGCGCCCTTCGACACGCCGGTCTCCCGCCTCGACGAGACCGCCGCCGCCCGCCACCCACAGCTCCGCTGGCGGCGCGAGGGCTGAGGGGCCCTTCCCAACGCGCCCTTTACGCGTCCGCCGGACCGGTCTATCCTCGGCTACACACACCAACCCGAACCCGGAGGCTCCGCATGGTCGACGTAGGGCAGCCAGCCCCCAGCTTCACGCTCAAGAGCCACGAGAACCAGGACGTCTCCCTCGCCGACTTCAAGGGCGAGAAGTGGGTCGTCCTCCACATCTTCCCCGCCGCCTTCACCGGAGGCTGAACGAGCCAGACCTCGTCGTTCGGTCGAGCGACAAAGGATTTCGCGGAAGCCGGTGCACAGGTCCTGGGCCTCAGCGCCGACCCCCGCGCTGCGCTCCGCACGTGGGCGAACTCGCTGGGCAGCACGCCCCACCCGCTGCTGACCGACTTCTGGCCGCACGGCGAGACGCTCAAGGCCTACGGCGTCTTCAACGAGGACTCCGGCACGGCACGCCGCTCGCTGTTCATCATCGATCCCGAAGGCATCGTCCGGCACAAGGAGCAGCACCAGGGCACGCTGCCGGACCCCAAGGCCGTGATGGAGGAGCTCAAGAAGCTCCAGGCAGGGTGAAACCCTGCACCCACTCGCCAGCGTAGAACGACGGTGGTCAGCAAGCGCGGCTGAGCGCTGGCCGGACCGCTGTTGAACGGCCACGCGGGCCGTCGTCAGCGACTCTACCCTCTTGTGGGTCAAGGGCAGTGCCCTTGTCTGATATTCTCCATCGCATGTCCAACGAACCAGACCGCCGCCGCGCCCCCCTCGCGGATGGCGACGTCATCATCCTGTACGACCGCCGCCGCCGCCGCTACCGCGTGACGCTGGCGCCCGGCGCCCTCTTCGAGACGCACCTCGGCTACGTCCCCCACGACGAGCTCATCGGCCGCACCGAGGGCTTCACCGTGCTCACGAACAAGCGGCACCGCATGCTGGTGCTCCGGCCCACCTTCGCCGAGGGCGTGCTCGATCTGCCCCGGCAGAGCCAGGTCATCTACCCCAAGGACCTCGGCGCGATCCTCATGCACGCCGACCTCTACCCCGGAGCACACGTCGTCGAGGTCGGCCTCGGATCGGGCGCGGCCGCGGCTGCCGTCCTGCGCGCCATCGGGCCCGCGGGCGCGCTCACGTCCTACGAGGTGCGCGAGGAGATCGTCGCGCCGGCGCGACGCAACGTCGCCGAGCTCGCACCGGGCGCGGAGAACCACACCATCGTGGTCGCCGACGCCTACGAGGGGATCGCCGAGCGCGGGATCGACCGGGTGCTCGTGGACATCCCCGAGCCGTGGCGCCTCC
>JADFQE010000041.1 GCA_022561985.1 Chloroflexota bacterium | reverse complement strand
GCGGTGGCCCTTCTTGTAGGTGCCCGTCGGGAAGCTGCTGCAGTGCACCGCCATCGAGTTGTTGGCGATCGCGAAGTTCGTGAGCTGCCCACCGGCGCCCCGGTTCGCGTTGTAGTCCAGCCCGAACGTGCGGATGTCCGGGACGAAGTTCACCTTCCACAGGTTACATCTGGTAGGAGCAGTTGAGTGGGGGCGCGAACGTACTGCTGGTCGGCGAGGTTCACGAAGGCGCCCTTCCTGCCTAACCCGGCGAGTTCTCCGGGATGCCCCGCGCGATGGGTGGTACCGGTGGCGGAAGGATCGCGCCCGCGCGCCGTGCTCGCTCGAGGCCGAGGGTGCTGTACTTACCCGTCCGCCCCGTCCCGACCTTGACGCCGCGGTTCCCGCCGTAGCCGTACACGTCGTCGCTGCTCTCGCCCACGCCCTCTTGTCCGTCGAAGGGCAGGACGATCTCCTCGTTCTTCTCCGCGTCCCGGAAGACGTTCATCGGGTCGCCGCCGTCCTCCACGATGTCCATCTGCTCGTTGAGTAGCCGGCGGAACATGATGAGGCCGACGTCCGACTGGCCGAGCTTCTCGAGCCACCGCTGCGTCACGGGGCCCTGGGACTGCCAGGCCATGTTGTCCTGGCCGCTGTTGTTGTCGAGCAGGTCCCAGACGGGGACGCCGTTCTCGTCCACGCCCGGCATCGGCACGCGGAAGACCGGTATGTCCTCCGGCTTCTGGTCCTGCTCTTCCCACTCCAGCGGCTCGTGCACGCCGTACCAGATGTAGTAGGTGTGCGTGTCGTCCATGGGCACGCGGATCTGGAAGCCGCCGCCGCCGGACCCGTGCTCGATGTTCGGGACCAAGATGGGATGACCGATGCGCCATGAGGGCGAGGTCGCCTCGTCCTCCCCCTGGATGAGCCGGTGCTTCAGGATGCCGTGCTCGAAGACCGTGAAGCCGACCTTCGTGTGGTGCGCGATCTTCGCCCCCTTCCGCCAGTTCCGCTCGATCCCTGGCGCCTCCGTGTAGGAGCGCCCGTGGCGGGGGTTGCCTCGGTCCGCCAAGACGCCCTGGCGCTCCATCACGTAGTTGGAGTAGTAGCGGTGGAGGAACTCGCCGTGCATCGGGTCCAGCGAGTTCTCATGGATCTGGAGCCAGTTGCAGCCGACGACCGCCCAGCCGATGTCCCGGATGCCCTTGCGGACGAACGGCCGCCAATGCGGCACGAGGGGAGCAGGCTCCGGGCCCAGGTAGGCGAACACGAGCCCACCGAGCTCCTGGACCGGGTAGGACTTGATCTTCACGCGGCTGGGGAAGGTGCTCTCCGGCGCCTCGGCCGGCATCTCCAAACACTGGCCGGCCTCGTCGTAGAGCCAGCCGTGGTAGGGACAGCGCAACCCGTTGTCCTCGGGGATGCCGTAGAGCAGGTGGACGCGCCGGTGCGCACACGAAGCCTCGAGGAGCCCCATCGTGCCCGAGCGGTCCTTGTAGAGGACCAGGTCTTCGCCGAGCAGGCGGATGGCCTTGGTCGGGTTCTGCGAGAGCTCGGAATAGGCCGCGATGGGTTGCCAGTACCGCCGCATCAGCTCGCCCATCGGCGTGCCGGGGCCCACCTTGGTCAGTCGCTCGTTCTGTTCCTGGGTGAGCATCGCTTCCCTCCGGATCGACCGCGTGGGCGCGCCGACGGTCCAAGTTTACATCGAACCGTGGTGGATCCGAGCCCATGCGTTGGGCACGTCCCAGGGCTAGAATGCAAATGCCCGCTTGTCAGGAAGCGCTCGCCGCCACGGGGCACCAGCAGCTCTCGAGGCCCGCAGGTCCGCTTCGACCGCATACGCCGAGCCCCGATCAACGCACGGAGGTACGAGAGTGGTCAGTGAGCCTACCGGACCCCGCATCACTCCCACGAGCGATGGGCCCTACCAAGTCGATGGTCGGGTCCCCGTCCGCAGAGCCGACGCCACGGCGGCCGGGGAGACCGAGGAGCAGGTGTACCTGTGCCGCTGCGGAGGCTCATCGAACAAGCCGTATTGCGACGGCACCCACCTCACCAAGCCGTTCGCCGGCACCGAGGTGGCCGACCGCGGCACGACGGAGGCGCGGCGCGACGCATACCCCGGCGAGGGGATCGCCATCTACGACGACCGCTCGATCTGCGCCCACATCGGCAACTGCACGGACCACCTCGCAAGCGTGTTCAAGCTCGGCGTGGAGCCGTGGATAGACGCCACGGCCGAGCGGGCCGACGCGATCGCTCCTGTCGTCGCGCTATGCCCCTCCGGAGCGCTCTCCTACGCGTTGCCCGGTTCCTCGGCACCGGTGGAGACCGAGCGCGAGCCCGGGATCACGGCCTCGAAGGACGGCCCGTATCTCGTCGTGGGCCGGATCCCCGTGGTCTCCGAAGACGGCAAGCCGTATGAAATCCGCGCCCGGTTCGCGCTTTGCAGGTGCGGCGGCTCCGGCAACAAGCCCTTCTGCGACGGGACGCACTGGCACAACGGGTTCCGCGCCTGAGGGAGAAGCGGCCGCGCGGTAGTCGCGTCCGATCGAAAGCGGGCCGCCGCCGGGATCGGATCCCGGGTAGGCCACGGTGGCGCGCTAGGCGGGACTCGAACCCACGACCTCATCCTCCGCAGGGATGCGCTCTATCCATGCTGAGCTACTAGCGCACGAAACGATGTGGTGCCGAGGGCGAGATTTGAACTCGCACGCCCGTAAGGACACTGCGCCCTGAACACAGCGCGTCTGCCGTTCCGCCACCTCGGCACATCGGAGTGGTGGGCGATGCAGGATTCGAACCTGCGACCTCCTGCGTGTGAAGCAGGCGCTCTAACCAACTGAGCTAACCGCCCGCTCCCCCCGCACATTCTCCGTGCTGCCACCGCGCGTGTAAAGGGGGCGGCCCGCGTCACGCCCCCACCTCGCTGGACCCTAGCCGGGAACCGCTGATCCCGTCAGCTCCCGCAGCAGATGTTGTGCCCGCGTCAAAGGGGAGAGCGCCAGCGAGCGCTCCGCCGCGGCGATGGCCTCATCGGTGCGCCCGAGGCCCTGCAGCGCGGTCGCCTTGACGAAATACACGATGTGGCGGTTTGCCCCAGCGTCCGCGTCGGCGCTGATCCGCTCCGCGTAGAGCGCCGTCTCCAGGCCCCGTTCGTACTGTCCCAGCGCGACGTACGACCAGGCCAAGGCGGCGTGCGCGAGCCAGCTCGCCGGTGAGAGCTCGGCCAGGATCTGGTTGTCACGTACCGCTCGATCCCGCTCGCCGGGCTCGACGACGCTGAGCTCTCGCTGGAACTCCGCGGCACGCACTCGGGCGCGGCGGTCGAGCGGGTTGCGATCGAGGACCGACGCGACCTCGCGATACGCCGCCTGCAACAGCCCGAGCTTGTCCTGGTCCTCACCCTCCCGGCCCGCCTCGTCGAACAGCGCAACGGCCAAGCCAAGGCGCGGCGCGGGCGCTGCTGGCGCGAGATCGCGAGCCTTCGAGTAAAGCTCGATCGAGCGCCGGGCGAGCCCGGCCGACGCCGACTGGTCCGCCTGGGCCAAGACTCTGGCGGATTGCACATCCGCGACCACGGCCTGGACCCAGAGGACCAACACGGCGAGGGCGACGGCGCTCGCACCCCCGATCCGGAGCAGGCTGAACGGTGCCATCGGCTGCCGGCGGCTCCGCCGCGAGCGGCGCGGCACATCCGCGGTAGCGCCGCTCGCAGGCTCGAAACGCATGACGCTCATCGCAACGACGAGGGCGGCCAGCATCCACGACAGGGTGAGGTCCGCGACCTGTGCCTTACCGGTGATCTGCTCGACGATGCGGCCCGCGAGCGCCGAAGCGAGTCCCACGAGCAGGTACGCGAACCAGGCCGGGTAGACCCCAGTCCTGGCCACCCGGAGCATGCGGAACAACGCGGCGGCCAGTGCCCCTATGAGCGCCGCGTACGAAGCGACGCCCAGAAGGCCCAGCTCCAGCGCGGTGTGCACGACGAAGTTGTGTCCGTGCCCCGCGAGGTCGTACGTGAAGTAGGTGCCCTCGCCCGCCAACGCATAGGCATACCGGAACATATCCGGCCCGTAGCCCACGATGGGCCGGAGTGGCCGGAAACGAAGCTCGGGAAGCTCCGGGAAGCGCTCGGTGTCGACCCATGGGGCGCCGAGGTAGACCTCCGCGGCCGTGGTCCAGATCGTGAAACGGTGGCTCAGGCCCCCTGCGATGGCCGGCACGAAGCTGCCAAGACGCTCCGTGATCGCGTCGCCCGTCGAGATATCAGTCCGCACCGGACCGCTCCGCACCGGACCACTGCCGTCGGCCAACGGATCACTCCTATCGACCACCGGCAGCGCGATCATGACGACGACTATCGCGCCGGCCACCGCGCTGATGCCAAGGCGGCGTGGGACATGGCGTCCCCCGGCGACCCAAGCGAGCAGGATGACGAAGGTGATCTCGGCAACGGCGACGCCGGCCCAGGGCCCGCGGCTGAGGCTGAAGGCGATGGCCGTTGCCTGCAGGGCGATCAGGCCCGCGCCGATCCAGATCTGCGACAGGATCGACATGCGGTCCCGGTAGGACAAGAACAGTGCCACCGTCAGGGGGATGGTCATCAGCAGATAGGAGCTCATGAAGAGGGGGTTGCCGAACGTCGAGAGCACCCGCTCCTGGGGACTCGGATCGTTCCGGAACAGGTCCACGCTGAAGTGCTGACCAAGCGCGTAGAGGCTGATGACCATCGACGTGGCCGTCAGTGCCCACACCAGACGCAGGACCTGGGCCTTGGTCTGAAGATGCGTGGCCATCACACCGAAGATCACCAGATAAGCGGCGACGTTGGAGAAGGCGTAGGTATCCCAGCCTGGGTCGATACCCCAGATAGCGATGCTCTTGACGGCTGCGAAGGCGATGGAGACGAGATTCGCAACCAGAACCGCGCCGGCCGCGATGTAGACGGCGCGCGCCGGATGCAGCGATAGTGCCCGCCACAGCCGCGAGCGGACGGACCCCTCGGCACGGCGAGTCGACCGGGGGCGCAACGCCCATCCGAACGCGATCACCGCGATGAGGTAGAGCGCGACCGTGCGGAGCACGAAGACTTTCGGCATCTGGATGAAGCCGACCATGAAGTCCTCGTGGGTGATGGCCGCTGGGACGAGGACCGCCGCCACGAGCCATCCGCCCTCGATCGCGTGGCGGAACCTCTGGTGGACACCGTCCACCGCTATCGCTGTCCGCGGTGGAGTCGTCATGGGTCTCACGCCGCAACCGCCCATCCGCACGCGCGCCCTAGCAACTGGAACCGTGGGCGGTGCAGGAATCGGATCTGCGGCCGCTGGCGTACCAAGCAGGTGGTCACCGCCGATCCGGGGCGCATTCTCCGGGCTTCCCCCGTGCGTGTAAAGGGCCCGTCGAGACGAAGGGATGGACGCCCGTGGCGGGCATCGTCCCGAGCGCGCCACCGATGCGGGGTCCAGCGGCGTAGCCGCTACGAAGCGTCGTCGCTCGCCGGAGTGGCCGTGAGCCGCTCGAGCAGCTGCTGGGCCGCGGTGTTCGGCCGGCGGCGGATGGAGGTCCTCGCCGCCTTGATCGCGTCCTCGGTCCTGCCCAGGCCCTCGTAGGCGACTGCGTACACGTAGTACAGGAGGTGGGTGTCGGCATACACGGTGGTGGTCAAGCTCAGCGCCTTGGCGTCGTCCGCCACCTGCAGCGCCCGCTCGTACTCCCCGATGCGAACGTACGACCAGGCGAGGGCGGCGTGCGCCTGCCAGAAGCCCGGCATCAGCTGCACCAAGACCTCGGTGTCCCGGACGGCCTCCGCAGGCGGTACGCCGCCGGTGGCGACGGCCAGCTCGCGCAGGTACTCTCCCGCGCGCGACCACGCACGGTGGTCCAGCGGGTTGCGGTCCAGCACCGCCCGCACCTCCGCATACGCTTTCTGGATGGCCTCGGCGCGGTCTTCGTCCGCGACCCGGCCGGACGCCGCGTAGAGCACCTGACCGAGGCGCAGGCGATTCACGGCCAGGTCCGGGGCGATGTCGCGCGCCCTCTCGTAGAGGTCGAGGCCACGCTGCACTTCGCCGGCCCCGGTGGCCCGGTCGGCCAGAAGGCCAACGCGCGCCGAGACCACATAGGGCACGACCGATACCGACCAGACCACGACGACGGCGACCACCACGGCCGCGGCACCAGCGACGCGCAACGGGTTCGACGAGGAACCCCGCGGGCGGCTGCGCGCACGCCTCGGTGGCCTCGCGGGCGCTGCCTCCGCTTCGCCGAAGCGCATCGTGCTCATGGCGATGACGACCGCCGCCAGCATCCACGAAAGAGCGAGGTCGGAGATCTGCGCCTTGCCGGGGATCTGCTCGATGACGCGCCCCACCAAGGAGGCGCTGAGCCCGACCGCGAGGAGCGCGAACCACTCGGGATACGCTCCGGCCCTGGCCGCTCGAACCATGCGGAACAACGCCACCGCAAGCGCACCGAAGATGAACATATACGAGGCGACGCCCAGGAACCCAAGCTCGATCATCGTGTGGATGAAGAAGTTATGCCCGTGGCTCGCAAGCTCGAAGGTATACGTCGACTCGCCCGCCATGGGGTATGCGTACCCGAAGTGGTCCGGCCCGAAACCGACGAGGCGCCGGAGCGGACGGAAGCCGATGTCGGGGATCTCCGGATAGAGCGCGGTGTCGACCCAGGGCACGCCGACGTAGACCGCCGCCGCGGTGCTCCAGATGACGGAGCGGCTGTTCAGGCCCCCACCGATGTCGGGGATCACCGTGCTGATGCGCTCGATCACCGGCGCGGCTGCGGGCCCCCCTCCCCCAACGCCCCGGACGGGGACCGCGCTCACGACGAAGGCGATAGCCAAGCCGACGGTGGTGATCGCCACGGCGCGCAGCATGACCCGCGAGCCGAACGTCCACGCGAGCAGGCCGACGAGCGCGATCGCCATGCCGGCGAACCCGACCCAGGGGCCGCGGCTGAGACCGAAGAGGACGGCCGAGAGCTGGAGCGCGATGAGCCCGGCACCGAGCCCGACGTGCACGAGCGGCGCGAAGCGGTCGCGATAGGCGGTGAACAGCGCGATCGTCAGCGGCACTGTCATCAGCAGATAGGACCCGGCGAAGATGGGGTTGCCGAAGGTGGACCGCGCACGCTCGGCCAGGCCGGGATTGCTCCGGAACGGGTCGACCCCGAAATGCTGGCCGACGCTCAGCAGGCCGATGGCCACGGAGACGCCGGTGAGCGCCCACACGAGCCGCCGGAGCTGCGCCCCGGTCCGCAGGTGCGTCGCCACCGCCGTGAAGATCACGAGATAGGCGGCCAGGCTGACGAGGCCGTAGGTGTCCCAGCCAGGGTCGATGCCCCAGATCGCGATGCTCCTCACGGGGGCGAACGCGACGGAAACGAGCGTTGCGAGCAGGACCGCTCCGGCGCCCATGATGACCAGCTTCGCGGGGTGGGCCTGCACGGCCGCGCGCCAGCGCCGCGCCAGCGGCTGCTCCCCACCCGGCCCCCCCCACTCCGGCCCCCCCCACCCAGCCCCCCCCCAGCGGCCCATCGCCCACTCGATGGCGAAGACCGCGACGAGGTAGAGCGCAACGGTCCGGAGGGCGAAGACCTTGGGCATCTGGATGAAGCCGATCATGAAGTCTTCGTGCATGATCGCGATGGGGACCAGAACGGCCGCCGCGAGCCAGCCGGCCTCGAAGGCGCGCGCTATCCCGGAGCTTCGATCGATGCGTGTTGCCTGGGTGGTCATTGCGGTGATGCGCGGGCTCCGGCCTTCGCCGAGAGCGCAGGAGCAATGGTACCGTGGCCGGGCGGGCGGCAACAACGCGGTCCGCGCCCGGCGTTCCGGCTGTCCGTGTTGACGTATGCGTCGAACCGTGACCACGGGGCTCCGTCAGCCGTTGTCCCACCGCCCGATCTGCCCGATCCACGCGTTGATAGTCAAGGTGCCGTGCCGGTAGAATCAGCCCATGCTGACCTCCGAACGCTTCATGCAGGATGCACCGCTCGAAGAGGTTTCCGACGGCGGGGACATCAAGGTCTACCTCGCGCTCGCCCTCCGGTACTGGTGGGTCTTCGCGATCGCCATGGCGGCCGCGGGCGGCGCCGCCTACCTCGTCGGCTCATCGAGGACCCCCCTCTACAACGCCACCGCGAAGGTGCTCGTGCAGAGCGCGCGGGTGCCGGGGTCGTTCTCCGCCGGCGACAGCGAGGCCAATCGACGGTTCGCCGAGGACTTCCAAGACCTCCTGACCACGCGCCCGGTCATCGAGGCGGTGGCCGACACCATGGAGCTCGCGACGGGGTCCCGGTCCCTGGGGCTCATCGTGACGGACTCGACGCGCAGCATCGTCAACATCTCCGTGCGCCACCCGGACCCGCAGCGCGCCGCCGACGTCGCCAACGCGCTCGCCCGAGAGTCGATCGATCAGGTCCGCCGGCGCCAGCTGGCCCAGATCGTGCAGTTCCAGGCTTCGCTCAGCGAGTACGGCATCGAGCCGGACGCCGCTCTCATCGCCGGGCAGGCATCGACGCTCAGCTCGCTCAGCATCGTCGAGGTAGCGGTCCCGTCCACGGCACCCCAGAGCACGGGGGTCCTCCGCGACGTCCTGCTGGCGATCGTGCTCGGCTTCGTCCTCTCGTGGCTGATCGTGGCGCTGCGGGAGTATCTGGACGATCGCGTCCGGACCCCGGACGAGCTGCGGACCGTCACCGCCACCCGGGGGATCGGCGGCCTATCGACCATCGGCTCGGTCGTCCGGCACCGCGGTGGGAGCCGCCGCGATTCGCTGATCATCGACGAGGACCCGCCACGGGCCCTGAGCGAAGCGTACAAGTTCCTTCAGACCAACCTGCGGTTCGCAGCGTTGGGCACCTCCGGCCTGAAGAGCACGCTGGTGACCAGCGCGGGCCCGGAGGAGGGCAAGACCACCACGGCCATCAACCTCGCGACCTCCATCGCGAGAGAAGGCGACTCGTCGGTGATCCTCGTGGATACGGACCTGCGCAGGCCATCCCTGCACCGGGTGTTCGACCTCAGGGGGAGGAAAGGGCTCACGCACCTGCTGCTGGGCACCGGGACGCTCGATGAGGTGGCGAGTCCGACCGAGATCGAGGGGCTCCGCGTCATCCCGGCAGGTCCCCTGCCACCGGACCCACCGAGGCTGCTGCGCTCCGAGCGCATGCGGGAGGTGGTCGCGGAGCTCGAGGAAGCCGCCGACTTCGTATTCTTCGACAGCTCTCCGCTCCTCGCGGTGACCGACCCCATGCTCGTCGCGTCGCTCGTGGACGCCGTGCTCCTCGTGGTGGACTCCAGCAAGACCCGGCGCGAGCCGGTGAAGATGGCCTTTCACATGCTGCTGCAAGCGGATCCACAGATGATTGGAGCCGTCCTCAACAAGGTGACTCCACGAGGAAAGCGAGGGTATGGCGACTACCACTACTCCCAGTACGGCCACGGCGTGAACGGCAGCGAGGGGAGCGGCCGCGGGGGCCGCCTCATCACGCGAGCGCTGCAGAAGCTCCGGCTCAAGAAGCCGGACGCGAACGGGACGGGGGGCCGTGTGCGCAAGAAGGAAGCAGCCGCTGACTGAAAGCGCCCCCCAGATCGGTGTGAGTGAATGGCCTAACGAGAAGAGCCCCACCGGTGTGGGGCTCTTCTCGTTAGGATCCCTGCTGGTCTCTCCGCCACTCTATGTAGCGGGACAGACCGTCCTCGAACCCGACCTGGGGACTGAAACCGAGGGCCCGCGCCTTGGAGCTTTCCAGCCCGAAGCCCAGCACCTCGCCCGGACGCGCTTCGTGGTGCTCCACGGGAACCCCCAGCTTGGCGGAGACCACGTCGGCGATGTCCTTGATGGAGATGGTTTCTCCAGTACCGACGTTGAAGATCTCGCCGCCGTGACCAGTGGCGTTCAGGAACAGGTCGTAGGCCGCCACCAGGTCGCTGACGTGCATGTACTCCCGCCGCTGACTCCCGTCGCCGGCGAGCATGATGGGCTTGCCGGCCAGCCCCCGCCCCACCATGGTCGGGATCACCGCCCCGCCCCGGTCGGCCTTCTGCCCCTCGCCGTAGATGTTGCACGGGCGCAGGATGGTCACGTCGACCCCGTAGGTCTTGTAGTAGGCGTAGCAGAGGCGGTCCGCCGCGGCCTTGCTGGCGGCGTACGGGCTGTGGGGCCGCAGCTCGCTCTGCTCCGTCACCGGAGGCTTGGCGTAGCCGTAGGCCTCGCAGCTGCTGGCGTAGATCATCCGCGCGCCCTCCTCGCGCACCGCCTCAAGCACGTTGAACGTCCCCATGACGTTGACGGAGAGGATGGCGGCGGGGTCGGCGATCGACTCGTCGACGCTGATGCGCGCCGCCAGGTGGACGACGACGTCCTGCCCGCGGGCCGTCTTGTGGACGATCTCCTTGTCCGTCACGCTGCCCCACACGAGGCGTGCGTCGCGGGCCAGGTCCGCGGCGGCGCGCTCCGCCGCCTCCGAGTACGTGTTGAGAACGGTCACCTCATGGCCCGCCTGGAGCCAATGGGCGACGAGCTGCCTTCCTTGAAAACCGGCCCCGCCGGTCACGAGCAGACGCATGAAGCAGGCCTCCTATTGGGACCGAGGGCCATCGGGCCGCAAGCTGGGATCGTTCGTATCGCCATCGGACTCAACGGCACGCCGGGGGTCGGAGCCGCGCCGGCCGGTACTCGTGGGTGCCGTGGGGCGGCTCAGGGTGGTGGACCGGTGCCGTCCGTACCAGAAAGTCCACGGGAAGGTCACGAGCTTGACGCCGAGTCTGAACCCGATGGGAAGCTCCTCCTTCCACGCGACGTCTTCCTCGATTATCACGTGCTCCCGCCCTCTCATGGAGTTGCCATAGCACTGGTGTCCACCGGCGCGCACCGCTCTGTCCCCATCCCATCGGAGCGGATCGATGCCAAGAAACGACGTGATCGTTCGGAACTCGGGGATGGGGCTCGCGGCAAGCTCCTCGTAGCCCACGCGCAGGTAGCGGCCCTCCGGAAGCAAGACCCGGAGTGCACTCGCGGCCGTGTTCGACGCGAGCCACCCTAAGACTGTACGCACGACGACAACGACGTTGCGCAGCCGGTACGCCGGCCTCCGGAATCCGGCGGTTTTCAATACCGACCAGACCGTACCCCGAGGGTCGCGGACGATATGGATGGCGCGCACGTCCATATCCCCCCAGCGCAGGAGCGCCAGGGGCCTCCATGTCGTCGACCATCCTGTCTTCGACGAGTCCACGATCACTCGTTGGCTCGGTGCGGCCCCAGCCGCCACAGCCCCCAGAGTCAGCCGTGTGAGCTCGTTATATGCTCGGCGCCATCTCGCAGCCCCGAACGGCAGGAGTAGCCGCCAGAGGCTCGGGCCGGCTTCGACGCTTGAGCGAGTCCTCTCCCAATGCTGCATGGCCGGTCCGCTTCGGGCATGGGACGCGGCCAACCCGGCTACGACCGGCGCCCAGACTTCGCACTCCCTGGGCGCCGCCCCGCAGGTACATCTCTTGACTTCCGCACCTGAGGCCAGGGACCGTATCAAGCTTGAGACCTCGCCGCAACCAAGGACGTCTGGGTGCCCACCGAGCACTCGGTCTATCAGCGTGGTACCGCTCCGTCCGTGGCCCGCGACGTAGGCTAGCACCGGACGCACCGATCCCTCTGCGAGCTGCGGATCCAGCTTTTCATCGGTGAGAGTGGAGTGGCTCATGGTGGTCTAGGACGAACCAGTGGTCCGCGCGCCTAGCGTCCCTCCTATCGCAAGCTGGGAGCATCGGGATCGTCATCGGGCTCGGTGGCGCGCCGGGGGCCTGAGCCCCACCGGCCGGTCAGCGTGAGCCACGCGGACTGAAAGATGAGCTTCAGGTCCAGCCACAGGCTCATGTTCTCGACATAGTACAGGTCTCCCTCCAGCCGCTGCGCCGCCGAGCAGTGCCGGGGCAGATCGATCGCCGCCGGCCCCGTCAGCCCCGGACGCACCGCCAGGCGGAGCACGAAGTCGGGCTCCTCGGCCACGTACCCCTTGTGCATCTCGATGGGCAGCGCGCGCGGGCCGACGAAGCTCATGTCGCCCCGCCAGATGTTGACGAGCTGCGGAAGCTCATCGAGCGCCGTGCGCCGCAGCACGCCCCCCACCCTCGTCACGCGCGGGTCCTTCACCCCCGTCCAGAGCGGCCCGGTCTGCTCGGCGTCCACGCTCATCGTCCGGAACTTGAGCTGGCTGAAGATACGCCCGCCCCTGCCCACGCGCGCTTGGCGGAAGAACACCGGGCCACGGTCGTCCAGCCAGATCGCGATGGGGACGGCCACCCAGAAGAAGGCGAAGATGGGCAGCAGGACCAGGTGCGCGCCCACGATGACGAGCAGGTCGAGCGGCCGCTTCGTCCAGGGCTCGGGCGCCTCGGACGGCATCCGCTCGTTCTCCACGTACTCGCTCATCGGCTTGTCCCCCCGGCGCCGTGGATCGAGGCCCGCAAGCCGCTCCCGACCGCGGTGAGCACCCGCTCGTGCTCATCGAGCACGACGCTGCGTGCGTACTTGGCGAGCGCGGTGCGGCGGGCGGATGAGCCCATGCGCGCACGCTCCTCGGCCGTCATATCGAGCAGCCGGACGATGGCGGCCGCCATCGCGCCGGGGTCCTCGGGCGGGCACGTGAGCCCGGCATCGCCCTCCCGGATGATATCGGCCGTCACGCCCTCGAGGGCCGCGAGCACCGGCTTGCCGCAGGCCATGTACGGGTAGGTCTTGCCGGGGATGCTCATGCGGAACGCGGGGTCCGCCTTGAGGTGGATCAGCAGCACGTCGGCCAGCGCATAGACCGCCGGCATCTCCGCCGCCGGGAACCGGCCGGCGAAGCGCACGTTCGTGAGCCCCATGTCCGCCGCCCTGCGCTCCAGGCGCGAGCGCTCGACGCCGTCGCCGACGAGCAGCAGCTGCACCTCGGGGCGCGACGCGAGGAGCGCTCGCGCCGCATCGAGCACGGTGTCCAGGTGCTGCGCCACGCCGAGCTGGCCGCCGAAGACGACGTTGAAGCGCCCCGCCGTGCCCAGGCGCTCGGCCAGGTCCGGGTCGGGGGGAACGGGACGGTAGAGCGTCTCGTCGACCCAGTCGGTCAGGACCTCGATCTTCTCGCGCGGCACGCCCTTGACCACCAGGTGGTCGACGAACCCAGGCGAGACGACGCCGACCACGGCCGCGCGCCGGTAGACGAAGCGGCCGAAGCGATCGAGCATCCGCGTCAGCGCCCCGTCCCTGAGCATGCCGGCGGCCACGGCCATCTCCGGCCACAGGTCGTGCACGGCGTACACGAAGGGCACGCGGCGCGCCATCCCGATGGCGAGCGCGGCCGCGCCGATGGTGAGCGGCGGGTGCCAGACGTACATCACGTCCGCGCCCCCGCACAGCGCCGGGCCGAGGACGGACGCCGAGAGCGCGAAGGAGCCGTAGTTCACCATGCGCCGAGCGGAGGATCGGGAGTGGTCGGGGTAGAGCGGCAGCCGGACGACCCGGACGCCGCGGTCGTTCTCGACCGACCACGGACGGATCGCGTAGCCCTCGTAGAGCGTGCCTTGGGGGTAGTTGGGGAACCCCGTCACGACCGTGACCTCATGCCCGCGCTCGTGGAGCCCGCGCGCCAGCTCCCCGAGCTTGGGGAGCGGCTCCGGATCGTAGTACTGCGTGAGGATGAGTATCTTCATAGGCGATGCGGCCGTGCGCGCGTGGAGAGCACGCCCCTCAGGAGAGCCCGTCGCCCCGGTAGGAGCGGCTGATGTCCAGGTGGTAGTCGGCGGGCGCGTGGCGGCGGAAGCGGCCCTCCTTCAGACGCGAGAGCAGATCGTCCGCGATGCGCCGTGAGGAGCGACCGTCGCCGAGGGTGTGCGTCCACTTCTTCCCGTAGAGCGACTCGACCTTGCGGAAGACCTCGGCCGGCGGGTACTCCTCCGGCACCGCCGGGTCGAACTTCACGCAGGACGCGACGTCGTAGACCTGCGGGCGCTCGGTGGACTTGCGTATCTGGAGCGCCGGGACCCCGAGCACGCAGGTCTCCTCGACGACCGTGCCCGAGTCCGTGAGCGCGCCGCGGGAGTTCACCAGCAGCACCAGGAACTCCTCGTAGCCCACCGGGTCGACCGTGATCACGTTGGCCGGGACGCTCAGGCCGTTCGCCTCGATGATCTTCTGCGTGCGGTAGCTCGCCGGGAAGTAGACCGGCCGCCCCGCTGCGCCGACCATCGCCAAGATGGCCTTCAGCGCATCGAGGTCGCCGACGTTCTCCCTCCGGTGGCAGGTCATGACGTAGTAGCCGTCCTTCACGATGCCCCGGCTGGCGAAGAACTCCGCGTCGGCCAGCGCCTCGTAGTGGTCCTTGCGCCCGTAGTAGTGGTGGTCGAGCACGTCCACGATGGGGTTGCCCGTCACGACGATGCTGTCGGGGTTCAGCCCCTCGGCCACGCCCTGGGCCTTGTACTCGTCGAAGTACGCGTAGACGACGTCGGCGAGGTGGTCGATGACCGTGCGGTACTTCTCCTCCGGCATGCGCCAGTCGTAGGAGCGCATGCACCCCTCGATGTGCACGATGGGTATGTTGAGCTGCGCGGCGGCCAAGCAGCCCATCACGGTGTTCGTGTCGCCGAGGAACACGGCCGCCTCCGGGGCCATCTCCCGGAGGACCGGCGCCAGGCGCGCGATCACGGCCGAGGAGATATCGGCGTCCGTCTCCCCGCCCGCGCCGAGCTCGATGTCGGGAGGGGCCACGCCGAGGTCCCGGAAGAACACGTCCTTCATGTTGTCGGAGTAGTGCTGGCCGGACCAGATGAACTGCAGGTCGCACTCGGGGTCGTCGCGCAGCATCCCGAGGATGAGGCTGGCCCGGATCACGTCCGGCCGGATGCCCAGGATCAGTGCTAGCTTCTTGCTCATGGGGATCGTTGCTCCAGATGCATCAAGTTGAGATCGGCGAGACGGGCGAGGGCCCCTTCGAGGCCGATGCCGTCTCCGTAGAAGCCGTCCAGCGCGTGCAAGCGCGTGCCCAGCACCCGGGTGAGCGCAGGCTTCGGGCCCGGCACGGCCGCGACGGTGACGCGCTTGGCGAACGCGGCGCCGAAGGCGACGAGCAGCGCGTGCTTCGAGAGCGGCTCGTTGGGGCAGACGTGGTGCACCGGCGCAGCAGCCCGCACGCGCTCGAAGCCATCGCGCACGATGAGCTCGCGCACCAGCTCGGCGAGCTGCAGCGTCGTCACGCCGCTCCACCGGTGGTCGGTGTACCCCGTCACCTCGGCGCCGTCCGGCTGCGCGAGGAACCATTCGAGCAGCCCGCGCCCCCCCGCCGGGTCCGGGCCGACGATGGAGCACCGCAGCGTCAGCGTGTGCTCCTCCGATAGCTCGCCCGCGAGCTTCGTCCTACCGTAGACGCCGGAGGGCGCGGGCGGCGTGTCCTCGAAGCACGTCCCCCCATCGTCCAAGAAGACGGCGTCGGTCGAGACGTGGATCACCCGCGTCCCCGCATCGGCGGCCGCGGCCGCGAGCTCGTGCGGGAAGCGCGCGTTCACCGCGTCAGCCCGCTGCACCGACCCGGCGTCCCGCTCGTCGATGTTCGGCTTCGTGAGCCCGATGCAGTTGATGGCGTAGTCGTAGCGCGAGCGCCCGAGCAGCGCGCGCACCGGCTCCGGCCCGGCCTCGGCGTCGAGGTAGCCCTCGGCGCCGGGACGGGCGCGCTGCGTGCCCTCGACGTCTAGCGCTGGCGCGTTGGGCGCTGGCGCGCCGGGCGCTGACGCGTTGGGCGCCGGCGCGGCGCGCAGCGTGTCGAGGACCATGTGGCCGAGCATGCCCGTTGAGCCGAGGACCAAGACGCGCGTCATGGGGACTCGCCTACCCGACGATCCGGACCTCGGGCAGCGGGATGATGAACTTCCCACCCCCCGCGAGGTAGCCGGCCCGCTTCTTGATGACCTCGTCGGCGAAGCTCCAGGCGAACAGCAGCATGTAGTCGGGGGGCGAGGCTTCCGCCGCCGACCAGGGCTTGATCTCCAGGTGAGAGCCCGGCGTGAAGAAGCCGTGCTTCGCCGGGGCGTCGTCCACCACGTAGCTCAAGTGGCGCGCGTCGATGCCGCAGTAGCTCATGATGGTGGTGGCGCGCCCAGAGGCTCCGTAGCCCGCGATCTCCTTGCCCTCGCGCTTGAGATCGGCGAGCGTGGCCATGAGCTCGGTGCGCGACGTTTCGACGCGCTTGGCGAAGGCGAGGTAGGTGTCGAGCGAATCCAGGCCCCGCTCGTGCTCACGCTCGATGAGCTCTTCGACCGAGTCCGCGACGGGGGGGCCCGGCGCCCCGGCGTTCCGCACGTAGTACCGCAGGGTCCCGCCGCGCAGCGGCAGCTCCTTCACGTCGAAGAACTCCAGGCCGAAGGTGGCGAAGAAGCGGGTGAGCGCGGCCATCGAGTAGTAGTTCACGTGCTCGTGGTACACCATGTCGTACTGGAGCTCGCCGAGCAGCGCGCCGAGGTAGTAGACCTCGAACACGAAGTGGCCGTCGGGGGCGAGCAGCGCCTTCACGCCCCTCATCACGTCGGCCATGTCGTCGATGTGCGCCAGCGAATAGCTCGACACGATGGAGTCGGCGGGCCCGTGCTCGGCGCGGATGCGCTTCGCGACCGCCTCCGTGAAGAAGTCGTTGACGACGGTGAACGGCGGCGTGTCGCCCTGCCTATCGCCCAGCCCGTTGCCCTGCCCGTTGCCCTGCCGACCGCCCAGCCCCTTGATGGACGCGACGACGTTGGTCGCCGGGTCCACGCCGAGGGCCCTCACGCCGCGCTCGGCCAGCGGCCTGAGCAGCACGCCGTCGTTGCTGCCGATCTCGACCACGAAGGCCTCGGAGGGGCGCGCGAAGCGGCCAACGATCTCGTCGGCGAACTCGGCGAAGTGGCCGACGAGGGTCTGGATGCTGGACGAGAAGTAGAAGTAGTTGTGGAACAGCGTCTCGCCGGAGACCGCGTCGCCCACCTGCACCAGCGTGCAGCCGCGGCAGAACTGGAGCGAGAGCGGATAGACCTTCTCGGCCGCGATCTGGTCCTCGGCCAGGAAGCCGCCGGCCAGCGGCACCGCACCGAAGTCGAGGACCTGGGCGAGGTCCGGGCTGCCGCAGAAGCGGCACGTCGAGTGGTGCTTGAAATCCCCGATCTCGCTCATCGTTCCACGACCTCCCAGATGTCCCAGTGGCGCGCCTCGTACCGGAAGTCGTCGTCCGCCGACTCCTGGAGCGTCGAGGTCGAGAAGAACATGAGCTTGGTATCCGCCGTGAGCGTCATGTAGCCGTGGGCGTACCCCCGTGGGATGTACAGCACGCTTGGCTTCGCCGCCGACAGCGTGAACCGCGCGACGTCGGACCCCTTCGACGGCTTCTCCCAGTCGTCGACCTCGACGGCGCCGAAGAGGGCGGCGCCGGTCACGACGAGCGCGTACTTGTGCTCGAGCTTGTGCGCGTGCCAGGCCCGCACGAACCCCGCGCGGTGGTTGGCGACCGTGTAGAAGCGCTTGATGCCGGGGAAGTCGAAGCCGTTGACGAAGCCGACCTCCCCGCGGTCGTCGACCGCCAACCCCCCCTCGATGAGCTTCGGTCCGTTGTCTGCCACGTGTGTCCCCCCTTTGACCCTGGGCTCAAGCCTGGGCTAGCTCTCGCGCGGATAGAGCGAGCGGATGAAGTCGCTGTTCGAGTAGCGCGGGCTGCCGACGTCCTTGATCCGGCCCTGCTCGAGCAGCTCCCGGACCTCGTCGATCCCGTCGTCGACCGAGTAGCGCGGCGCGAACCCGAACGCTCCCTCGGCCTTCTTGCTCGACACGCGGTAGTTCCGGTTGTCCTGGAAGGTCATGTCGGTGAAGTCGATCTGGAGGTCGGGGAAGGGGCGCCTGAGCTGCTCGGCCAACTCCCGGATCCGGATGTTGACCGCGTGCAGGTTGAATGCTCCGGCGTGGCCGGACTCGACGTTCGCCGTGATGGCGATGGCGACGTCCTTCACGTGCAGCAGCGGCCGGTACTGGTCGCCGCCGAAGATGGAGATGCGCCGCTCGAAGAACGCGCGGGAGGTCAGCAGGTTCACGACGAGGTCCATGCGGAGGCGCGCGTAGGTGTCGCTGACGCCGAAGAGCGTGCCGAGGCGGAACACGAGGCCGCCGCTCTCCAGCACGTGAGACTCGGCTGCGAGCTTGGTGACCGCGTAGACCGAGAGCGGATTCACGGGCGCGCCCTCGTCCAGCAGATCGTCGTTCGCGCCGTAGACCGAGCACGTGGACATGAAGATGATGCGGCCGTCGTAGTTGTCGGTCAGCCACCCGACCCGCGTCTGGTTGATCTCGACGGCGAGGTCCGGGTTGGCGGCGCACGCACCGTCCCCCACGATGGCGGCGAGCCAGACGACGACGTCGGCCCACGCGAGCTGGGGCCTGAGGCGCTCCTCGTCGCGGATGTCGCCGAGCACGAAGTCGACCGGCTTGCGGTACTCGATCTCGTAGAGCAGGTTGTCGTACACGCGCACGTTGTGCCCGGCCTCGGTGAGGCGGTCGACGAGCGTGCCGCCGGTGTACCCGGCGCCTCCGACGACGAGAACGTTCTTCATCGAGCGGGTCCTTGGACCAGCGAGCGGTAGATGTCGATGAGGGCGTCAGCCTGGGCTTTCACCGAGAAGCGCTCCACGGCGCGCCGCCGGTTGAACAGCCCCATGGCCTTGCGTAGCTCGGGATCATCATAGAGGGTCTGGAGGTGCTCAGCGAGCGCGGGGACGTCGCCGGGCTCGATGAGGAATCCGCCCTCGCCCTCCTCGATCAGGTGCGGCAGGCCGGAGATCCGCGTGGCGACCACCGGAAGGCCGGCCGCCATGGCTTCGAGGACCGAGTGCGGGGCGCCCTCGCGGTACGACGGCAGGCAGTAGACCGCGGCGGCGCCGTAGACGTCCGGCATGAGGCGGTGCTCGACGCCGCCCTCGACGTCGACGGCGTCGCCCAGGCCGTGCTCGCGGCAGTACGCCTCGATCGCCTCGCGCGCCTCCGGCTCGGCGTCGGTCCCGACGATCCGCACGCGGGCCGCCGCGCCCCCATCGAGCAGCACGCGCAAGCCCGCCAGCAGGTCCAGGGCGCCCTTGCGCTTGACCGTCCCGAAGCCGCCGACGAAGAGCACCACGAAGCCGTCGCTCGCCGAAGCCGTCGTGAAGCGCTCGGTATCCACCCCGTTCTGCACGTAGTGGATGCGGGCCGGGTCCACGCCCATCTCGTCCCGCACGGCCTCGGCGACCGACCCGGCAAGCACGCGCACCCCGCCGAAGCGGGCGAAGATGAACCGGGCGTAGCGCCGCATCGGGCCCCGCAGACCGGCCAGGTACCCCTCGAAGCCGTAGCCGTGGATCGAGACGACCACCTGCGCGCCGAAGACCCTGGCGATCAGCACGAGCACCGAGTCCTTGAGGAAGCTGATGTCGCCGCTCGTGTGCACCTGGCAGACCGCGATGCGCCGTCCCGTCACGATCCCGCGCAGGAGCAGCAGGACCAGCCTCAGGTAGAGCCGCAGCGCGAGCGCCAGGTTGAGCACGTCGACGCGCCCGCGCTTGGTGGGGTCCCGGGACGTCCCGTTGCTCAGGTGCGTCAGCGCGACGGCGTCCGCGTGCTCGGACGAGCCGAACTGCCGGAGCAGGTCGCCGATCCCCGTCTCGATGCCGCCCGCGCGGTGCGACGCGTCGCTCGTGGAACGGGGGCCGATCAGCAGAAGACGTATCGCGCTCACTTCACGCACCCCCGGCCAGGACGCTCTCGAAGAGCTGCTCGTACTGCGGGACGATGACGCGGGCGTCGAAGCGCCGGCACGACGACCGGGCCGCCTCCGCGAGCCGCCGCCGCTCCTCGGGCGCCCCCGCGAGCGCTTCGAGTGCCTGAGCGAGCGCTTCGACGGAGTCCGGCGCGCACAGGCGGCCGTCCACCCCGTCCGTGATGATCTCGTCGGGCCCGGCCGGGCACCGCGTCGCGAGCACGGCCGTGCCGCAGGCCATCGCCTCGACGATGACGTGCCCGAAGCCTTCCCAGCGCGACGAAAGCACGAAGAGGTCGGCGCGCGCCATCCACGCGTAGGGGTTGTCCACGAAGCCCGGCATCGACACGCGCTCCCCGACGCCGAGCGTGCGCGCAAGATCTTCGAGCGCGCCGCGGTCGGGGCCGTCGCCGAGGAGCGTGAGGCGCCAGGGGACCGCATCGAGCCGGGCGAGTGCGCGTATCAGCAGGTCGAAGCCCTTCTGCCGCGTCAGGCGGCCCGCACCGACGACGTGGAAGCCCCCGCCGGGCGGCGGCGCGCCACCCTCCGGCTCTGCAGCCGCCAGATGCCCGATCTCCTCGATCTCGACGGGGTTGTAGATGGTCACGACACGCTTCGCACTCACGCCGTAGCGCGCTCGCAGGTCCTCGTTCACGCCGTTTGAGAGGGCGACCACGTGGCTGGCGCGCCCGTAGGCCCACCGGACGGCCCGCTCACGCGCCCAGGGCCGGCGCACCCCCGGCAGCGATTGGTAGTTGCTCTCGCGCAGCACCGTGCGCACGCCCGTGACCGACAGCGCCGCCGCGAGCTGGAGCGCGACGTTCCCCTGCTGGAGCGTCGCGAAGGCGAGCGCCGGCCGCAGGCGCCGGATGGCACGCGCGAGCGCCCAGATGCCGTAGCGCACGCGCGAGCCGCCCAGCTCCTCGACCCGCACGTCGTCCCGCAGGAGGCTCATGTACGGCCCGGAGGCCGA
>JADFQE010000125.1 GCA_022561985.1 Chloroflexota bacterium | reverse complement strand
CATTGGGCCGGTTGGGTCGGAGGCCGCCGTAGGCGGCCGAAGCCGGAGGCCGTTTGTTAGGTGAAGTCGCGACACCCGCCTTGTCGTGGCACCTGCTGTTGCGTTGCGATCCCAGGGACGGGAGCGGTTGCGGGTAGGCTGACATGGAGTGTGGGGTAGGCAGGAGGCGTTCCGTTCCGAGCGCGCCCTAGGTGGGGAACGTCCGGAACGGGTGTAGATGGGTGGCGTCGGGACGTGTGCCAGGGGTGCAGGGATGCGCGAGGTCAGCCGCAGGAAAGGGAGAGCTGGGAAGGGTCATCGGGTGCGGGGCCGTTGAGGGCGGCCAGCGCCCAACCGTCGGATCCGCGCACGACGAGGCCGCGTAGCTCGAGGTCGCGGAGCGCATCTCCGAGGCGAGTGTTGTTGACGCGGAGCTGCTTGCGGAGCGCTGCCCTGGAACGTGGCTCGCCAGCACGACGGAGCACGGCGCGCACCTGCTCGGCGAGGGGCGTCGGCGGTCTGTCGTCGTCGTGGTGGTCGTCGACGATCTGGAGCCTGACGGGCTGGCCGTCGCCGCCGGCGAGTGTGAGCAAGATGGGCTCAGGTGCGGGCGCGGCACGGTGTTCGACGGTGAGTCGTAGGCGCTGTTCAGTGTGGCGGACGAGGTAGCAAGCGGAATCGATCCATGCGTGCAGGTCGGAGCTGCCGCGGAGCGCCTGACCGAGGTCGCGTCGAGCGCGCTTGGCCATGTGGTGAACGATGAGGACGGCGACGTCGTGACGGCGGTTGAGTTCGCGAAGAAAGCCGAGCAAGCCGGAGACATCTGCGGCACTGTTCTCATCCAAGCGATGCAAACGTACGAGCGGGTCGAGCACGAGCAACTTGGGCCGGAGCGCGGAGATCGTGGCGTCGAGCGCGCGACGGTCGCGCTCGATGTCGAGGCGCAGACTCGGTGCCGTGACGACATGCAGGTCGAGGCCACTCAGTGAGATGCCTCGGTGCTCACAGATCTGGGCGACACGCTCGCGTACACGTGGCAGCCCGTCTTCGGCGAGATAGACGAGGGCCGGGCCCGGGCTCAGCACCTCGAAGCGACCGAGGCAGGCGGTGGCCGAAGCCACCGAGACCGCGAGGTCGAGCCCTAACCATGACTTGCAGGTCTTCGGCGCGCCTCCAATCACGCCAACGGCGGAGGCGCCCCACAGATCCCGGACCAGCCACCGCGCCTCATCCGGCTTGGAGTCGATGGCATAGACCCGGAGCGTGGGCAGTACCGGGGTTCCCGGGGTCCTTCCCGGGGTCCTTCCCTCAGTCACGGCCACAGTAGTTTGCGTGCCGCGATGACGTTGCCCGAGCAGACCGCCGAGGCACCGGCCTGTGCGACGAGCTCGATGGATTTGAGCGCGATGCGGTCGATCGCGCGCAGGTTGCCATGGCTCATCTCGAAGATGGCCTCGAGCGCATCGCCATCGAAGGGGTGGACCTCGGCACCGGCGACGACACACCGATGTGTCACGTAGGCGTGGGTCTCGTCGCGGGACAGTAGTCTGAGGGTCGCGTAGTGGGCGAGCCGCTGAGCCATGGCCTGCTGGTCCGCGCGGGCGAGCATCGTGCGCAGCGGCGGCTGACCCGCGAGCACGAGGGACAGTACGAGCCGGCTGTCCATCTCGAAGTTGGTCAGCAGGCGCAGCATCGCCAGGGACTCGGGCCGCAGATCATGGGCCTCGTCGAGCAGGATGACCGGACGTAGGCCGTTGGTGCCTGAGGTGTGGCAGAAGGCGTCCTGCAGCTTGCGCACGAGCGACGGGAAGATGCCGGCCGTTGAGAGCCCGCACGCCGCTGCGATCTCCTTGCACAGATCGCGCTTCGACAGCCCGGTCACCTTAACGTATCGGACCTGGTAGCGCGCCTCGGGCAGCGCGTCGAATAGGACCCTCAACGCCATGGTCTTGCCGGTACCGGCCGGTGCGATGAGCGCGGCGCTCATGCGCTGACGGACGGCCTCGATCAGGGCGTCCGTCGCCTCAGCCTGATGGGGCAGCACGAAGCGCTCCGCGACGGAGAGCTCGCGAGTGAACGGGGTCTTACGGAACCCCATCGGGCTCAGGTCGATGCTCATGGCTCCTCCTCATGTTCTTCTCGTGGTTCCTGCTGTTCTTCTGGCGGACCTTCGACGTCGATGAAGCCACCGTCGCCGTCGACGAGGGGGAGCAGGTCGCGGTTGAACGCGAGGGAAGCGGCGGTCGTGGGCACCCCCTCGTCGGGCCGCGGACCCGGATCGGGGCCCTCGGAGCCCGGGGTGCCCGAGCCGCGGCGCTCGGTCGCGTTCGCGTGGGGGTCGAGCTCGGCCAGCTCGACCCTGCGTCCGTCCTCGAAGACCCATAGCCGTCGGTCAAGGACGTGGCGGAGCACCTCGACCTGACGCCCTCCGAGACCCCAGGGCGCCTCCCACAGCTGGCCGCCTTCTTTGATGACGTGGTCCGCCGAGACCTTGCGTGTGGTGCGTACGACGAAGCGGAAGTACAGGTCGGTCTCGTCGTCTGGAAAGCGCAGTGGGCGTCCCGCATCCCAACGCTGCCGTGGCGTGTCCTTACCGAGCGTCTCGTGGGGTGTGTCGTTGTAGCCCACGAGGTAGTGGCGCAGACGCAGCGTCAGCGCACCACAGTCGGGGTCGACCTCGGCGGCGCCGTCCAGCGCGCGCAACACCTGATCCTGGGCGGTGCGGTTGAAGCGCTCGATCGCTCCGCGCCCCGCCGGGTACCTCGCCTTGCCGTGGATCAGCCAGGCACCGAGCCCGCTCTGGACCACGGTGAGCGTGTCGCTCGAGATGAAGCCGGGACCACGGTCGAGGTACAGCAGATCCGCGAGCCCGTGCTTGTGTACGACATCGTAGAGCCCGCGCAGAAAGAGTTCGGTCGACTCCGAGGTGCCCACGAGCACGTCCAAGCCGTACCGGGTGGCGTCGTCCAGGAAGAAGAGCGCGACCCGACGTAGCCGCTCACCTCCGGCTCGGAAGTGCTTGCCGTCACAGAGCAGGCAGCGCATGCGGTGTGCGTAGCGCCACCTCCGTGTGTCGCCCTCGCGCTTGGTGTCTGTACGAGCGCGGGTCACGAGGCCCATGCGTCGGCAGGCCCGCCAGACCGTGGTCCGGTCGACGGGCAAGTCGTCGGGCACGATGCCACGCAGGCGCGCACGACGTAGTAGCTCAGGAACACTGGCCCGGGGATCGCGCGTCTTCTCGGCACGGAGGAAGGCGACGAGCTTCTCGCTCAGCACGAGCGAGGTCTCGGTCCGCCGCCGGCTCTCGGGCTCGAGCGCCGCGAGACCGCCCACCGCGTAGGCCGCGCGCCAGCGCTGGATCGTGCGTTCGCCTACACGATAGTCGCTTACAGCGCGACCGCCGGCATCATCCAGACGGGCGTGGTCTCGCCCCGCGACTTCGCGCACTGCCGCACTCACCCGGCACCCACCGAGCACGAGTGCCTCGACCTGAGCGAGCACGGAGTACCGCAGAAGCGCCACAGGCGACGCAGACGGCGCAGGACCAGGGGAACGGGGCGTGTTCTCGATCATGAACACGACGCTAGATCGTTTTCTGTCCGCTCGCGCCGTGCAAAGTCGTGGGTGGTGGGCTCCGGCCCCGTGGGCGCACGACGGTGGGGTGTTCCGTGGGGCTGGAACGGCTCGCACGGGTTACGACCCAGGTCCCTCGGGCCAGGTCCCAGCGTCGCACGTCCGTCCACACGCCCACGATCACGCCAGACGCCAGGATCTGGTCCAGTAGCGCACCGTCGAGGGCCAACGCCATGAGCACAGTGAGAACCGCCGCACCTCGCTGCGACCAGCTCCTCGACCAGCTCCGTGCACCACTCGCCAGCGTCATCGTTCCCACCCCGAGACGGGTCGCCACACGCTCGCGCGTGCCCTCATCGAGTTCCGGATGCACGCCCATCAGCCGGCCAGCCAGCTCCAGACGACGACCCTGCGTTCGCCGGCGTCGACTGTCATCCGCCGGGCTGTCCGACGGCCACCGCGCGCCACCCGCCGCGTCCACTGCCGCAGAGAACAGCGTCGTCGCCCACCCCCGATCCCCCGTATCTCCCGCACGCAGTAGCGGGCCCGACGCGCTGCACGACACCACCGCTTCACGCCCGTACGGTACGTGCCCCGGAGGATATAGCGTGTGGCGACCCACTGGATGCTCCGTGCAGCCCACCACCGCCACCGGGTAGCGTGGTCCCGTCTTGCGGCTACGCCGGTGATCCACGTACACCGAGCACGTATCCGTCGGTGACGCATACACGCACCGAGCCGGCAGTACCGCCCGTAGCTCGCCGCGCGCGTCTACCTCGTACGCTGTCGTCGCGAAGATCGGCTTGCCTCGACCACCAGCCTGGCCCAATCTTCCGCTCCACGTGTGATGGCCCGGGACCCCTCTCGTCAGAACAGAGGCCCACGTCCATCCATAGTGAAGCCCGCGGCCCCATACAGCCGCGGGCTTCGCAACTTCTGCATCCTCCCGACCCGCTACGCAAGCTCCCCCACCCCCCCGACTCTACGACATCACGTCCGCAACCGGGTCCACCTCACTCCGTCACTGGGATCGCAACGCAAGAAAGGGGGCGGCCGAATGGCTCAGCCTGTCCTGGAGGACAGCGGGGGGCAGACCCTCAGGAGTCGAACTCGTCGGGCAGCGACTGATCGAACACGAATTCTGGGATGGGCTCGGCCTCGGTGGGATCG
>JADFQE010000040.1 GCA_022561985.1 Chloroflexota bacterium | reverse complement strand
AAGTCGGTGCCGGGCCAGGACTTCGCGGTCCAGGACGACCAGGGCGGCCCCCGCATGGACCGTGGCCTCGAGCACCTGGTCAGCTCCGATGCGGCCATCATCCAGGTGCGGCGCCGCCTGCTGCGCGCGCTCCGCGAGCTGCGCGAGGGCCAGGAGCCGCCGGAGGCGCACGACGGCGCCCGCTATGCCGTCCGCTCCCTCGACATGGTGCTGCCCAAGGACGTCGCCATCGAAGAGGGCGGCCGCGCGTACATGACGGCCAAGGTGTAGGGGCGCATGCCCAGGATGACCGGCGGCCAGGCCCTTGCGCGCTCGCTCGCGCGCGAAGGGGTGCGCGTGATCTTCGGGCTGCCGGGCGTGCAGATCTATGCCGCCACCGACGCGCTCTACGACGAGCCGGGCATCCGCTTCATCCACCCGCGCCACGAGCAGGCGACCGCGTACATGGCCGACGGCTACGCGCGCGTCAGCGGACGGCCCGGAACGGCGCTGGTCGTGCCGGGGCCGGGCCTGATGAACGCGTCCGCCGCCATCGGCACGGCGTACGCGGCGTCCTCCCCGGTGCTCGTGATCGCGGGGCAGGTGAACCGCGACCTGATCGGCGTCGACCGCGGCATCCTGCACGAGGTCAACGACCAGCAGGACATCATCCGGCCCGTGACCAAGGCCGTCTACCGCGTGCTGGACCCGGCGGAGATACCGGCGGTGGTGCGCGAGGCGTTCCGCCAGCTCCGCACGGGGCGCCCGAGGCCGGTGGAGATCGAGATACCGCCGGAGACGCTGGCCGAGGAGGCCGACATCGAGCTGCTGGAGCCCGGCGACGACGTGCGCGAGGCGGCCGAGCGCGGGTCCATCGAGGAGGCGGCGCGGATCCTCGCGGCCGCCGAGCGGCCGCTGATCTGGGCCGGCGGCGGCGTGATCTCCTCGGGCGCGTCCGAGGCTCTTGCGCGGGTCGCCGAGCACCTCCAGGCGCCCGTGGTCGCCACGCCCGAGGGCAAGGGCGCGATCTCCGACGCCCACTACCTGTCGCTCGGGGCCATGAAGCGCGAAGACCCCATGCGGGAGTTCCTGAACGGTCACGACGTCATCCTCGCGGTCGGCACGCGCTTCGCGCTCGCCTATCCGACGGAGTCCCAGCGCGTCGTGCAGATCGAGATCGACCCGGACGAGGTCGGCAGGAACTTCGCGAACACGCACCCGGTGGTCGGCGACGCGCGGGCGACGCTGGAAGCGCTCCACGAGCTGCTGATCGCATCGTCGGCGCCGCGGGCGAGCAGGCGGGTGGAGCTCGAGGCGGTCCGCGCTGCGCGGCTTGGCCCGGAGCTTCGCGTCGAGCCGGAGGACGCGCTGATGAAAGCGGTCCGCTCCGCGATCCCCGACGACGGCATCTTGGTCGCGGGCATGACGCAGCTCGGCTACTACAGCCGCCCGTTCTACCCGGTCTACGAGCCGGGCACCTACCTGACGTCGTCGTACTTCGGCAACCTGGGTTATGCGTATCCGGTGGCGCTCGGCGCGAAGGTCGCGCAGCCCGGACGGGCGGTCGTCGCGATCTCCGGCGACGGTGGGTTCCAGTTCAACGTCCAGGAGCTCGCCACGGCGGTCCAGCACAACATCAACGCGGTGGTCGTCGTGTTCAACGACAACGCCTACGGCAACGTGCTCCGCGACCAGATGGTCCGCTTCGGCGGCCGCGTCATCGGCGCGGAGCTCCACAACCCGGACTTCGTGCGCCTCGCGGAGGCCTACGGGGTCCGTGGCGTGCGCGCCGAGGGCCCCGACGCGCTGGAGCTCGCGCTCGCCGAGGCGCTGGCCATCGAAGCGCCGACGCTCATCGAGGTCCCGGTTGGCCCGATGCCGTCGCCGTTCTAGGCGCGGCCGGCGCCCGGAGCGCGTATGACAGCCGACGCTCCGTGAGATCGAAGGCTCGGTCAGCCGGACACGGCCGGCCGAAGAGGAGTGAAGGAATGACCGTGAGAGCGCCTGAACTTCGCCATGCTCGCGGGCAAGGCCTCCTACCTCGTGGAGGGCACGGTGCCCTATGAGCTCCTCCAGACCTTCGAGGGAGAGATCACCATCTGCGGCGGCGAATGCCAGGTGCAGTCGTCCCGGATCGACAGCAGGATCGTCGTCGAGGCCTGGGGGTTCCCGCGGGTGGGCGCTTTGCCGAAGTAGACGGGCGCGCCGCCCCGGCGCCGGGGCGGCGCTCAGACCTGCGTGCCGTGCCCCCAGGTGTGCTCGTAGTCCCGCTGGAGCTCCTGCGGCAGGAAGTCGGCCTCGATGGCTTGGATCTCGTCCGGGCTCGGCTTGAGCAGCCGGCGGTAGTCGACGGCCCCCCACTTGCTCTCGCGCGTGCGGAGTCCCCAGTCGCGCTGCGCCTCGACGCCGCGCTCCTTGAAGTCGTTGAGGAACTCCCACATCGCCTGCATGCCGACGTTCCCGATCATGCCGGGGAAGAGCATCGCCGCCGCGCCGAGCTCCCGCATCTCCTCCGTCGAGGGCCCCGGCGGTCCGCCGCCGTAGTGCGGTATGACCGGCGCGGGGATGCGCTCGCAGGCCTCGCGCATCTGCTCGCGCGTCTCGACGGTGTTGATCCACACCAAGTCGGCGCCGCCTTGCTCCACGAACTTGATGGAGCGATCGAGCGCCGCTTCGTAGCTGCCGCCTTCGGACCCGATCAGGTCGGTGCGCGCGCAGATCAGCATGTCGGAGCCGATCCCGTCGCGCGCCGCCACGGCCGCCCGGATCTTGCCCAGCGCCTCGTCCTCCGGGATGCACCGGCGGCCGGCGGAGGTGCCGGAGCGCTTGGGCGCCTCCTGGTCCTCCAGCGAGATGCACGCCACGCCGGCCTGGGCGCACTCGCGCACCGTGCGGTGCACGTTGAGCACGTTGCCGTAGCCGGTGTCGCCGTCCATGAGGACGGGGATGTCGGACACCGCCGTGATGCGCTGCGCCGCCTCGATCATCTCCCGCATGCCGATGAGCCCGATATCAGGCAGCGCGTACACGTGGGCCGTGGTCTGCGACCCGGCCATGAAGAACGCTTCGAACCCCAAGGATTCGAGCATGCGGGCGATCAGCGGGCTGAAGCCGCCCGGTATCTGGAGCAGCTCGGGCCGCTCCAAAGCCTGGCGGAACCGGACGGCGGGACTCGCTTGCTCTGCCATGAAAGCCTCCGTGATGGGATGTGCTATGCGGGACGCGCCGGGGCCGGGTTGGGCAGGTCCATGCCCAGGGTCGCCGGGAAGAGGGCGGCGAGCTCCTCGACGGTCCAGCGCTCGGCGCCGGGCTTGGTGATCGTGCGGCCAGCGCTTGGGTGCGACACGAGCCCCACGAGGCCGCCGTCGACGGAGAAGACCTGGCCGTTCACGTCCGAGGCCGCCTCCGACGCCAGCCAGACGACCATCGCCGCGACGGCCTCCGCGAGGTGCGCGGGGCCGCCGGGCGCCAGCGTCTCGGCCGAGGGCGCGATGGCGTTGCACGTCACGCCGTAGCGCCCGAGGTCGCGGGCCACGACGCGCGTGAGTCCGGCGACGCCGTCCGTCGCGGCGCCGTGGGCGGCCTGGCGTATCTCTCCCCGCAGGCCAGCCGCTGAGCTGAAGGTGACGATGCGCCCGGAGCGCTGCTCGCGCATGAGCGCGCTCGCCGGCTGGATGAGGTTGAAGTGGGCCTTGAGGTGGACGGCGATGGCCTCGTCCCACTCCTCCCGGCCCATGTCCGAGACGAGGCGCTCGGGCGGGGAGCTCGCGGGACCGACGACGACGATGTCGAGCCGGCCGTAGGCATCGAGCGCGGCTTCGACGATGCGCCGGGCCCCGGCGTGCTCGGCCACCGGGTCGTCGCTCGCGGCCGCCTCGCCGCCGGCCTCGCGGATCTGGGCCGCCGTCTCACCGGCGTGGGAGGGGTCGTTGACGACGACGCTCGCGCCGTGGGCGGCCATCGCCAGCGCGATGGACCTGCCGACGGGCGCTCCGGCGCCGGTCACGACGGCGACTCGCCCTTCCAGGACGCGATGCTCGCTCATCCTGCGCTCGCCGCCGGCGCGGGGTTCGGGAGGTCCTTGGCGATGGTCCGCGGCAGCACGTCCATGAGCTCCTCGACGGACCAGAAGCCCTCCGGCTTGAGGATGGTCTTCTCCTGCCGCGGCTGGGACATCAGGCTCACCGAGGGGCCGTAGACGAAGAAGAACTGGCCGTTGACGTCCGCCGCGTGGTCGCCGGCGAGATAGGCGACGAAGGGCGCGACGTCGTCGGGGTCGAAGTCGGCTTCCGTCGTCCCCTCGGGCGTGCCGAGCGCGATGCCGCTCGATGCACGCGCGGCCCGCGCGGCCTCCGGCACGGCCGTCGTCATGCGCGTCGCGGCCATCGGCACGATGGCGTTCGTGGTCACGCCGTAGGGCCCGAGCTCACGCGCGACGGCCTTGGTGAGCCCGCCGATCCCGGACTTGGCGGCGCCGTAGTTCGCCTGTCCGGAGCTGCCCCACAGGCCGGAGGTCGAGCTGAAGGTGATGATGCGCCCGGCGCGCTGCTCGCGCATGTGGCGGGCGGCGTGGCGCACGACGTTGAAGGTCCCGTTCAGGTGGACGTCGATGACGTCGTCCCACTCCCGCTCCGTCATGTTGAAGATCATGCGGTCGCGCAGGATGCCGTGGCACGTCACGACGATGTCCAACCGCCCGAACGCATCGAGCGCTTGAGCAACCAGCGCCTCGCCGCTCTCGGACGCGGTGACGCTGGCATGGCTGGCGACGGCGGTGCCGCCCGCTGCTGCGATCTGAGCGACGACCGCGTCGGCGTGCGAGGCCGACCCGCCGCTGCCGTCGAGCTCGACGCCAAGGTCGTTGACGACGACCGCGGCGCCCTCGGCCGCGAGCAGCCGCGCGACGCCGGCCCCGATGCCGCGGCCCGCGCCGGTCACGATGGCTGCCTTGCCTATCAGCGTTTCCGTCATGCGTCCGGCCCTCCGGTGGAGCTGCTTGGTGGAGCCGGTCCTCGGGGAGACGGCGAGTCTAGCACCGGGTCTTTGGGCGCGCGAGCGGTGGAGCGTGCGAGGGTGGCGGCGGGACGGGCGCGTGCTATCATCGCGCTGCCCCACCGCCCCTCCTGTTATAGAGGTGTTCATTTGGCGGTATCACAGACTGCCGAGGCTCCTGCCGCTGCCCTCGTCCCCAAGCGCAAGCGCATCGCCGGTGCCATCGTCACCGGGCATGCCTTCCAGCACATGTATGCGGACGGGTTCCTGGTCCTGCTGCCGTCGATCTACGACGCGTTCGGCCTGACCGGCTTCTCGGCCGGGGCGCTTGCCGCCGTGCGCCAGGGCTCGGCGGGGCTGCTGACGATGGGCGGCGGGTTCGTGGTGGATATGTTCTCGGGGCGCCGTGGGCTGCTGCTCTCGGGCAGTCTGTTCCTGATGGGGCTCGGGTACCTGCTCGTTGCCGCCTCCCCCAACTACACGGTGCTGCTGCTGGCGCTCACCCTCGGCTCGGCGACGGGCTCCTTCTGGCACCCGGTCGGGCTCGGCCTCCTGTCCACGACCTTCCCGGCGAACCGCGCGTTCGTCATGTCGCTGCACCGCTCCGCGGGGAGCCTCGGCGAGACGCTCACGCCCCTAGTCGTTGGCCTGGTCCTCGCGCTGATCACGTGGCGTGAGGTGCTGCTTGCCGGGTTCGGGATCATGACCGTGGTCTCGATCGGCCTGTACATCGTCCTGGCGCGGCTGGGGCTGCAGACGAGTGCCTCCGACACCCGCGGCCTGCGCGAGCAGCTCGGCGAGCTCGGGCGGCTGCTGAAGACGGAGACGGCGCTGCGCCCGCTGCTGCTCGTCTCCGGCCTGCGGGGGATGGCGGACCGCTCGTTCATCTTCTTCCTTCCGCTGTTCATCGCGGAGGGTCTGCGGGAGGTCGACGCCGACGTGGGCGTGGCGCGGATCGGGTTCGTCGTGGCGTACCACCTCGTCGTGTTCTCGGTCCTGGGCATCTTCGTGCCCCCGCTGCTCGGCGCCCTGGCGGACCGGGTCGGCCGCAAGCCGGTCATGATCGGGGCGCTCGTGGGGAGCCTCGTGCCCCTGGGGCTGCTGTCGGTCTCCCCGAGCTTGGGGCTCGGCTTCACGGTGCTCATCGCACTGGTCGGCATGTTCCGGTTCGTCGTCGCGAACCTGACGCAGGCGGGAGCGCTCGATCTGGCGGAGGGGAAGCGGCTGGAGGGGAGCATGGTGGGGTTGCTCTGGGGGAACAACGCGCTGTTCGGCTCGCTGTCCCCGCTCATCGCGGGCATCATCGTGGACCGGGTCTCCGGCGGGAACGCCTTCGCGGTCGTCTTCCCCTACGCGCTTGCCCTGAACCTGCTGGCGCTGGTGGCGGCGTTCTGGCTGCCGTCGCGCCGGGGGCCGGCGCAGCGTTCCGCCGCGGCCTCCTGAGGCACCGTAGCGGGCCTCGCTGGCAGGCCGTGGCCCCGTTGACGCCCTTTCTGCACCTCCGGTATCATCGGCTGAGGCGGTGGGTCGAGCGGCTGGCTCCCCACGCCCTCGGTGGCAACGTAGCTCAGCGGCAGAGCGGGCGCTTCATAAGCGCTAGGTCACAGGTTCGAACCCTGTCGTTGCCACCACTCGCCACCCCTTGAACACCGGACCGCACGCCTTCCCCGCCTCAGCCTTCCCACACGGGCGAGCGGCGGCCACTTGCCATCTGGGCTGCGGGCATTAGAATGCGCCGAACCCGGCCCCGAGGCCGAGTGTGAAAGCCGGGTGCGAAAGCCTGGTGCGGCCCCCCTGCAACACGGGCCGCGGCAGGCGGAGAGGGACCCCGCCGCTTGTTGGACCTACGTCTGACGACGGCGACCTTCGCCCACGGGACCGGCCTGAAGCTGGCCTTCGTGGCGCTGGGCGCCGTCGACCTGCTCGTCACGCTCTACGCGCTGAGCTCCGGCTACGTGGAGGTCAACCCGGTCTTCGAGGCCGCTCGCGGCCTGCCTGCCGGCCTCTTCTTGCTCAAGATCGCCGGGCCGGTGGCGATCGCTTGGCTCGTGCCGTCCAAGCTCCTGCTGCCCTCCATCGCGCTGCTCGCCGTCGTGCTCGCCTGGAACATGGGCGCGTTGCTGGGGCCGTCGTAGCCGGCCAAGGGGTCGCTCTCCCCCTCGTCCCACGACTCGCGCCGATAGCCGGCGGCGGTCAGGAACGTGGAGATCGCCTGCACGCGCGGGTGTTTGGCGGCCGGGCAGTCGCCGAGCTTCGCGTAGATGTTATTGATGTGCCGCTCCACGGTCTTCGGCTCGAGGTGGAGCATGCGGGCGATCGGACCGTTCCGGTAGCCGCGCGACATCCAGCCGAGCACCTCCATCTCCCGGGGCGATAGCAGCTTGAGGGTGCCCTTGCGCGGCTCCGTGGCGGCGACCAGGTCGTCGAGCACTTTGGGGTCGATGACGACGCGTCCCTCGGCGACGGAGATCACCACCTGGGCGAGCTGGTCCACGCTTGCGATGGTGTGTTTCAGGAGATAGGCGCACCCCGCGACGGAGCGCTTCGAGAACTCGCGCAGCCCGGTGATCGCCCGCACGTCGTAGGCGAACGAGAGCAGGACGAAGCCGGTGGTCGGTACCTGCCGGCGCAGCGCCAGCAGCCCGTCGATCGTCTCCGGCGTGAGGAAGCGCGTCCCCACGAGGACCACGTTCGGCGTCGATGCGGCGACGCCTTCTTCGAGTGCCGCACGCTCTCCGAAGGGCGCGGTGCCGACGACCGCGATGCCCTCCGATTCCGCGAGCAGCGACGCGTATGCCTGTCGGAGCAGTGGCTGCTCCTCCGCGACGAACAGTCGTACCACCTGCCTGGCGTGTGTCACGAGAACTCCCTCCCCAGAGTCGGGCTGCGGGCCCAGCGTCGGACCCCCGCCCTTGGATGAGACCTCCATCCCCCGGAGTGCCAGAGCGCCATGAACGGGCACTGTGGGGGCGGAATGACTCATCTATAAATGAATACTCCCTGAACAGTCAAGTGACGACTAGTTAGTTCTGAATGCTATTTCAGAAACGAATAACGATGGGGAAAGCGGCTGTCTTTCCTATCTGCATCTCGTTCGGTTCCAGGGTTGGAGGCCGGATTACATGCTTGCCCCCAATGGGTTGGTGGTGCGCACCAATCCGGAATTACATACTGGCCTCCATGTTCTCGCGCGGTACCACTGGTACGGTCGTTCTTGTTCGCTAAGCGGACGGCCGGCGGGGGTTGTGAAGACGGGTTCGCCGGCCCCATGGCTACAGGGAAGGCCTTACGGCCTGAGCCCCACGGCCAGAGGAGGAGCATCGGATGGCCGACGACAGCGCACAGGCGGAACGCCAGCTCGTGATCTTCGACCTGGCGGCCGAGGCATACGGCGTCGACATCAGCACGGTGCGGGAGATCATCCGCATGCAGGAGATCACCCGGATGCCGCGGACGCCCGAATACGTGGAGGGTGTCATCAACCTGCGGGGCAAGGTGACGCCCGTGGTCGACCTGCGCAAGCGGTTCGGCCTCGCCGAGGCCGAGGGGGACAGCCAGCACCAGCGCATCGTGGTCGTGGATACGGGCACCCGGAGCATGGGCTTCGTCGTCGATGCCGTGAGCGAGGTGCTCCGGGTCCCCGTTGGATCGATCGAGCCGCCGTCCAGCGTGGTGACGTCGGCCGACTCCGACTACCTGGTGGGCATCGTCAAGCTGCCCGACAGGCTCATCAGTTTGCTCGATCTCGAGCGGTTGCTCGAGGGGTTCGAGGCTGCACCCGTTGCCGGCTGATCGCCGGCGGGTCTCCAACGCGATGCAGGACGTGGCCAAGAACGCCCAGGCTGCGGCGGACGGATCGCGGCAGGCCAGCGAGGCCGCCCGCGAGGGCATGGACGCGGTCCACAAGACGGTGGACGGCATGGACCGCATCCGGGACGCGGTGACGACGGCCTCGGGCAAGATCGAGGAGCTGGGCCAGCAGTCGGCCGAGATCGGCAAGATCGTTGCCGTGATCGACGACATCGCCGCCCAGACGAACCTGCTGGCGCTCAATGCGGCCATCGAGGCCGCTCGGGCGGGCGAGCAGGGCCGTGGGTTCGCCGTGGTGGCCGACGAGGTGCGCAAGCTCGCGGAGCGCGTGACCGACGCGACCAAGGAGATCGCGGGGCTCATCGACACCGTCCAGCACGGCGTGGAGGAGTCCATCAAGGCGACGGAGGAAGGCGGCAAGGAGGTCGCCAACGGGGCGGCGCTCGTCGAGGAAGCGGGGGCGGCCCTCAACAAGATCAACGAAGCCGTGGAGACGGTCTCGGGCCAGATCGAGCAGATCTCAGCGGCGTCCGAGGAGGTGAGTGCCTCCACCGACGAGATGGTCAAGAACATCGACACCGTGAGCTCGATCGCGGAGGAGACATCAGCCTCGGCCCAGGAGATGGCGACCAACAGCGCGGATGTGACCAAGACCATCGAGAGCGTCGCCGGCATCACGGAGGAGAACAGCGCCGCGACGCAGCAGATGTCCGCCACGGCGGCGCAGATGAGCGAGCAGGTGGAGCAGGTCGTCGGCTCCGCCACCGACCTGGCCGGGATGGCGCAGGAGCTCCAGGAGATCGTTGGGACCTTCAAGCTGGACGACGGGGCGGGCCAGTGGGCCGCCCGCGCCGCGGCCCGGGGCGGCGGTCGATCCACGGACGATAGGTTGGCGTTGGCAAGTTAAGCGGTAGGGGTGGCCGGGCGCCTCAAGCGCCCGGCCACATCTCTCCCCAGGGGGATCTCGACATGGCAGAGCAAGTGGTGGGTTCGGAACGGCAGCTCGTGGTGTTCAACCTGAGCGGTGGCGCGTACGGCGTCGACATCGGGACGGTGCGGGAGATCATCCGCATGCAGGAGATCACCCAGATACCACGGACGCCGCAGCACGTGGAGGGCGTGATCAACCTCCGTGGCAGGGTCATCCCCGTCCTGGACCTGCGCAAGCGGTTCGGCCTCGAGGTCACCGAATACACGCAGGACACCCGGATCGTGGTCGTCGACATCGGCGGGACCGACATCGGCGCGATCGTGGACGAAGTCACCGAGGTCCTGCGCGTCGCGGTCGACTCCATCGAGCCCCCGTCGGACGTGGTCCTTGGCGACGACTCCGACTACGTGGTCGGCGTGGTGAAGCTCGGGGAGCACCTCGTCATCCTGCTGGAGCTTGCCCGCGCGCTGTCCGAGGACGAGCGGGCGCTCATGGGCCAACTGGAGCCTGTGGCCGCGGCCTAACCCATCACACCCAGCACGGAGAGGGGGCGTCGGAACGCCCCCTCTCCGTGCCCATGAGAGGAACGTCCCCATGGACCTGGCACCCGACGTGACCCCGGAGGACCTGGAGGTATTCCTTCAGGAAGCAGATGAGCAGCTCCGGCTGCTCGACGAGGACGTCGTGCGGCTCGAGCGCGAGCCGGACGCGGGGGAGCTGCTCCAGGAGATCTTCCGCGCGGCCCACACGCTGAAGGGCTCCTCAGGCATGCTCGGCTACAAAGAGATGGCCGAGCTGGCGCACCACATGGAGCACCTGCTGGACCTGTTCCGCACCGGCGCCCTGGCGGTGACGACGCCGGCCGTCGATGCGCTGCTCCACAGCCTGGATGCGATGCGCGTGCTCCGCGACGAGCTCGCCGATCCCACCGGCCGCTCCCTGGACGTGAGCGCCGCGATGGCTGAGCTCGCGCAGGCCGCCGGCGCATCCGCAGAGGGAGAGCCGGGCGCCAAGGACGCGGGGAGCGCGCCGGCGGGAGCCGGTCCGGCCGCGCCGATCGTGCTGGGCCCGGCCGCCCGGGAGCGCATCGCCGACCTGGCATCCGGCGACGCCCAGCTGCTCGCGGTCGACGTCCACATCTCCGCCGATACGATCTGGAGCTCGGTGCGGCTCTTCCAGGCGTTGCAGGCCCTCGGGGACCTCGGCGAGGTCATCGCCTCGGAGCCCTCGCAATCCGCGATCGATTCGGGCGCGCCCTCGCAGCTCCTCCGGGCGATCGTCTCGACCCGATCGAGCGAGGACGACGTCCGTCGTGAGGTTGGTGGGCTCGATGACATCGCGGGCGTGGAGGTCGAGCCGTATGTCCCCGAGGCTGTTGCGAAGGACGCGCCCGATGCGGCGGGTGCCGGGCAGCGCAGGACCGGCGCCGGGCGCACGCAGACGGTCCGCATCGACGTGGCGCGCCTCGACGAGCTGATGAACCAGATCGGCGAGCTCGTGATCGACCGCACCCGCATCGTGCAGATCGGGAAGGCACTGGAGCAGCGCTACAAGGGCGACGACATGGTCGAGGCGCTCGGGGAGACCTCCGCGCACATCGTGAAGGTGGTGGACGAGCTTCAGGAGAGCACGCGCCAGGTCCGGATGCAGCCCATCGGCACCGTCTTCAGCGGCCTGCCGCGCATGGTCCGCGACCTGAGCCACAAGATGGGCAAGAAGCTCGACTTCCAGGTCTCGGGCAGCGAGACGGAGATCGACCGGACGGTGATCGAGCGGATCCGCGATCCGCTGATCCACCTGCTGCGCAACGCCGTCGACCACGGCGTCGAGCTCCCCGAGGAGCGGATCGCCGCGGGCAAGCCGGAGACGGCCGTGCTCAAGCTGCGGGCCTATCAGGAGCAGGGGCACATCGTCATCGTGGTCGAGGACGACGGCCGTGGGATCGACACGGAGCGGGTCAAGGCCGCCGCCGTCAAGAAGGGACTCATCTCGGCCGAGGCCGGGGCGAGGCTCACCGAGGCGCAAGCCATCGAGCTCATCTTCCTGCCCGGCGCATCGACCGCCGAGAAGACCACCGAGGTGTCCGGGCGTGGCGTCGGCATGGACATCGTGCGCTCCAACGTGGAGGCGATCAACGGCTTGGTGACCGCCGAGACGGTCCTGGGCCAGAGCACCCGCATGACGCTGAAGCTTCCGCTGACCCTGGCGACGCTCCACGCGCTGCTCGTGCGTGCCGGCACGACCCACTACGCGATACCGCTCGTCTACGTCTGGGAGACCACGGTGCGCAACGCCGACGAGATACCGACGATCGCCGGGCGGGAGGTGATACGCGTGCGCGATGCCGTCGTGCCGCTCACATCGCTCTCCGAGGCGTTCGGCTTGAGCCGGGCGGAGCACGCCGCCGGCAGCGTGCGCCAGGTCGTCGTGGTACGTCTCGGCGAGCGGCTCTTGGGGTTGTCGGTGGATGCCTTCTCGGAGTCACAGGAGATCGTGGTCAAGCCGCTCGGTGGGTTCTTGGGTGACGTGAAGGGCATCGGCGGCGTGAGCGTCCTGGGGGATGGCCAGGTGGTGCTCATCGTGGACATCCCGAGCCTCGTCAACAGCATCATGGCGCGCGGGCCGGCCGAGGAGCCCGTGGCGGTGGCGTAGGCATAAGACCCGGCTTTGCGATGGCCTGGAGGCAGGCGATCGGGGGAGGGCACCAAGCCCCCTTGGGGAGGCAGAAGCCTTGGGGAGGCAGAAGCCCTGGGGAGGCATAAGGAGGTATGGCCGTGGCAGATCCACTGATGGAGCCACTGAGCGAGAGCGACATGGAGGCCTGGGCGCAGGTGTCGGGCGCGGGCATGGCCAACGCCCTGAGGGGGTTGTCCAAGATGCTCGGGCAGGAGATCGCCACGGGGGTGGTCTCCACCCGGCGCGTGCCGCTGATGGAGGCCACCGAGCTGCTCGGGGGGCCCGAGGCCGCGACGGCCGCCGTGTACTTCGCGCTCAGCGGCGACGCCCAGGGGCACATGGTGCTGGTGTACGTCCCCGAGGTCGCCTTCGAGCTCGTGGACATGGCCATGGGCGATCCGCCTGGGACCACCAAGGACCTCGGCGAGATGGAGCGCTCGGTCCTCGGCGAGGTGGGCAACGTCATGGGGGGCTACTTCCTCCAGACGCTGGGGGACACGAGCGGCATGTCCCTGCGCATGTCCCCCCCGGCGGTGATGATGGACATGGCTGGTGCCATCATCGATGCGGTGATCGCGGACATCATGGTCTTCAGCGACGAGGTGGTGGTGGTCGAGACCGAGTTCGGCACCGATCAGCGCCGCGTCCACGGGACCTTCCTGGTGATGCCCAGTCCCACCCTGATCCGCGGCCTGTCCAAGTCGCGAAGGGCCGCATGAGCGCACCAGACAACACCTCGGTGGTCGGTCTGGGCGAGATCAGGGTATCGAAGGGGGCTGACGACGTGCTGGTCTGCCTGGGCCTCGGATCGTGCGTCGCTCTGTGCTACCACGACCCGGTGGCGAAGGTGAGCGGCATGGCCCACATCGTCCTGCCCAGCTCGGAGGGCCGGACGCTCACGGCGCCGGGCAAGTTCGCGGATACCGCGGTCCCGGCACTGGTCGAAGCCATGACGAAGGCCGGCGGGCTCAAATCGAGGCTGCAGGTGCGGATCGCCGGTGGAGCGCAGATGACCATGGCAAGCGAGGCCAGCGGCATCTTCAGCATCGGTATATCCAACATCGAAGCCACGAAGAGCGCGCTGCGCCGGGCGGGCCTCCGTGTGGCTGCGGAGGACACCGGTGGATCGGCGGGCCGGACCGTCCGCCTCGCCGCTCGCTCCGGCGAGGTCGTGGTGAATACCAGCATGAGCAGCACGCACAGTCTGTAGGGCCCACGCGGAACCTGTAGGAGGGACAGCATGGCAAAGATACTCATCGTCGACGATGCGGCCTTCATGCGCATGAAGACGACCAAGCTGCTGGCGGAGAACGGCTACGACGTCGTCGAGGCCTCCAACGGCGCCGAGGCGATCGATGCGTACAAGCGGACGAAGCCGGACTGCGTGCTGCTCGACATCACGATGCCGGACATGGACGGCCTGACGGCGCTCAAGGAGCTGCGGCAGATCGACCCGGAGGCGCGCGTGACGATGCTCACGGCCATGGGCCAGCAGTCCATCGTGCTCGACGCGCTCAAAAGCGGCGCCAAGGACTTCATCGTGAAGCCCTTCGACTCGGCCCGCGTGCTCGCCGCCGTCCAGAAGATGATCGCCTGATGAGCGCGTCCGCCAGCGCCGCGGCAGGGCACGGTACCCTTCGCCCTGTCCGGGTGCTGATCGTCGACGACTCGGCCTTCGCCCGTCTCGTGATCGCCCGCAAGCTCGCGGCCGACCCGGAGATCGAGATCGCCGGCTATGCGGCGGACGGCGCCGAGGCCGTGGAGCAGATCGCCCTGCTGGAGCCGGACGTTCTCACCATGGACGTGGAGATGCCCGGCACCGACGGGCTGACGGGTCTCAAGCGCATCATGGCCGAATGTCCCACCCCCGTGGTGATGCTGAGCTCGCTCACCTCGGAGGGCGCCGGCGTGACGCTCCAGGCCCTCGACCTGGGTGCCGTGGACTTCTTCATGAAGCCCTCGGCCTCGAATCCCGCGGGCATGGCCCAGGCGGTCGCCGAGCTGCAGACGAAGGTCAAGTCGGCTGCCCACGTCTCGAGCGATGCGCTCCGCCGCCTCCTGACCACCGCGCGCATCAAGCGCCGCGTCACGCCGCCCTCGCGCCCCAAACTGGGTGCGCCGCAGAGCATCGTCGTGATCGGCGCGTCCACCGGCGGGCCCAAGGCGCTGAGCGCGCTCATGGCGGATCTCCCGGGCGACGCCTCGGTGGGCTACCTGATCGTGCAGCACATGCCGCCGGGGTTCACCGGGTCGCTGGCCCAGCGCCTCGACGGCCTCTCCGCGCTCAGCATCAGAGAGGCCGTCGCGGGCGACTCGATCACGCAGGCCACGGCGTTCCTGGCTCCGGGCGGCCACCACCTGAGCGTGGGAGCCGGCGGGATCATCCGGCTGAACCAGGAGCCGCCGGTCAATGGCGTGCGCCCCTCGGTGGACGTGACGATGGCATCCGCCGCCCGTCTGTACGGGAGCGCCGTGATCGGCGTCGTGCTCACCGGCATGGGATCGGACGGGACCGAGGGCGCCCGCGCCATCAAGGAGCAGGGCGGGCAGGTCGTCGTCGAGCACGAGAGCTCGTGCACGGTCTATGGGATGCCCAAGAGCGTGGCGGATGCAGGGTACGCCGATCGCGTGGCCGTGCTGCCGCGGATCGCTGGAGCGATCATGGAGATGGTGAGCGCGCGGGCGGCCGTGGCCACAGGAGGCGGAGGGCGATGAACGACGGGCAGTACACGGCGCTGAAGGCGCGGATCCGGCAGCTCACCCGCATCGATCTCGACTTCTACAAGGACGTGCAGATGCGGCGGCGCCTGGATAACTACATCAGAGCGCGCGATCAGACGGTCGAGGCATTCGTGCGGACGCTTAGCCAGAGCCCGCAGGAGGTCCAACGGCTCAAGGACTTCCTCACCATCAACGTCACCGAGTTCTTCAGGGACCCGGAGCAGTTCGACATCCTGCGCCGGAAGGTCATACCGGACCTCATCAAGCGGGGTTCCAAGCTTTCCGTGTGGAGCGCGGGGTGCTCGAAGGGCGCGGAGGCCTACACGCTGGCCATGATCCTCTCCGAGGCGACCCCCTCCGTGGAGTTCAGTATCCTGGCGACCGATATCGACGATGGGGTGCTTGCGCTGGCCCGCGAGGGCGGGCCCTACACGCCGGCGGACCTGAGAGCGCTGCCCAAGGCCTTCGCCCTCAAGTACTTCACGAAGACCCCCGAGGGGCATTTCGTGAAGGACGAGGCGCGCAGGGGGGTCACCTTCCGCAAGCACAACCTGCTCGCCGATACCTACGAGCGCGGGTTCGACCTGATCCTCTGCCGCAACGTGGTGATCTACTTCACCGAGGAGGCGAAAGCCAACATCACGCGGGGCTTCTCCATGGCGCTCAAGCCCGATGGCTTTCTGTTCATCGGGGCAACCGAGGCGCTCCTCCAGGCCCAGTCACTGGGCCTCGACCGGCTCTCCACCTGCTTCTACCAGAAGGTGGGCGACGTGCCGCGGGCGCTGGCCGCGTGAGGCCCGTTGCATCAGCCCGTTGCAGCAGCGCGTTGCATCAGCCCGCTGCAGCAGGGGGATGACCCATGCGCCGCATCTCGGCCCGGTACGCGCGGCCCGGCATGGTGCTCCACCGGCCGGTCTACGACAACGCCGGCATCCTGCTCTTCGAGCCGAACACGGTGCTGGACACCTCGCGGCTGGAGAAGCTCCGCCTCTACACCGTCGGTGAGATCATCGTGGATGACCCGCGCGTCGCCGACGTGCCGGTCCAGCCGCTGATCGGTCCGGAGCTCGAGGCCGAGGCCGTGCGCTCGCTGCGGGACATCGTCCTGGAGAGCGGCGAGACCGGCGAGGTGCACGAGCTGCTGATGCGCCAGCTCGAGAAGCCGATCTACGCGATGGCCCGCGAGCTCTTCCCCGACGTCGTTGGCGAGCCCAACCTCTCGGGCGCGCAGACCGTGGAGGACTATCGGTTCGTGCGGCCGATCAAGGTGGCGAGCATGGCCATGCTCCTGGGCCGCAAGTCCGGATACGACATGCTCAAGCTCAGCGCGCTGGGCATGGCCGCTGCCCTCATGGACATCAGGGCCAAGCTGTCGGACGAAGCCGCCTTCGCCCTCTTCGAGCCGATGGCCTCGCCTCCCGCGGCGCACGTGGCCGGGCATCCGGTCTGGGGCCTCGCGGCGGTCGCCGCCGGCGGCCGCGCCAGCGCCGAGGTGCAGACGGCGATCGCGCAGCACCACGAGCGGTGGGACGGCAGCGGCTACCCGAAGGGTCTCGTGGGCGAGGCCATCTTCGAGCCCGCTCGGATCATCGCCGTCGCGGACACCTACTTCGACCTGGTCTCCGTCCACCCGCGGCGTCCGGCCGCGATGCCGCACGAGGCCGTCGAATACGTCATGGGCTCCAGCGGAGAGCTCCTCGCGCCCGCCCTGGTGGAGGTGTTCGTGCGCGAGGTCCCCCTCTATCCCACCGGCGTGACGGTGAGGCTCAACACCGGCGAGCTCGGCATCGTCTCGAACGGGAACCTGGGATTCGTGGGCCGGCCCACCGTGCGCATCTGCATGGATGCGGACTCCCGGCCCATCAAGGAGCCCTACGACTTCGACCTTTCGGACCCGGAGCACCAGGGCACCCTCGTCGTCCAGGTCGTCGACTACTAGAGCCCCCCCGCCCGGTTCCCACGCGTCTCGCGCACGGCACGGCATGGGCCGCGGCGCCCCGGTGCGTGGGCGCCCGCGCACCCGAGCCATCGGCGCCGGGCAAGCGAACGGCCTGGTGGGTCTGCCCTGCTCAGACGATCCCACCAGGCCGGGAGAGGGGAAGTCGCGGGGGGTTAGCTGGCCTCGGCGAAGTCCTCGGCGGGCAGTGCGCCCGTCGCCCGCAGGTAGAGCGTGACCGCATGCACGCGGGCGTGCTTCGAATCGGGCGTCGTGCCGAGCTTGTTGTAGATGCCGTTGATGTGCCGCTCGATGGTCTTCGGCTCGAGGCAGAGCACGTCGGCGATGGTGTGGTTGTTGTACCCCTTGGCCATCCAGCTCAGGACCTCCAGCTCGCGTGGGGAGAGGTCCTTCAGGAACGTCGACTTGGCGTCGATGCTGTTGATGAAGCCTTCCATGACGGCCGGGTCGAGGATGATGCGGCCCTCCGAGACGGACTGGACGACCTGGGTGAGCTGCTCGACCGTGTCGATGGTGTGCTTGAGGAGATACGCGCAGCCCACGCTGGCACCCCGGGAGAACTCGCGCAGCGCCTTGATCCCCTTCACGTCGTAGGAGGCGGAGAGCAGCGCGATGGCGGTGTTGGGCTCGACCTGACGGATCTCCTTGAGACGGTCGACGGTGTCGGCGTGCAGGACCTTGAAGCCCAGCAGCATCACGGTGGGCTTGAGCGTCGCGGCGGCCCCGACGAGCGACTCGATCGAGGTGTCTCCCGACGCCCCCACGACCTCGATGGTCGGGTGGGGGAGGAAGAAGGTCTGGTAGGCCTCGCGGAGTATCTGCTGCTCCTCCGCTATATAGAGCCGGAGCCGCTTGGCGGCGGCGACTTCTCCGAACGCCTCCAGGGCGGAATGGGGTTTCGCCGACGAGCCCTCGCCCGGAGGCGAGTTCTCGTTCACGAAGTACTGCCCGGGACGATTGATCCCACTGGTCATCAAAGGCACCTTCTGTGTCCGCGCGTTCAGGGGAGCCGGTTCGCGGCTCTCCTGTTCAATCGTGCAACGAAACCACCGCTGCGTCGTGCGGGAAACCCAGCAACAGCCGTGGGTGCGGCCACCCAAACCAGGTTGCGGGCGTCCCCCCTTGGGGACTGGGTGCCTGCGTCCTATCACCCCATTACCACCGGCACATACGCTAGCAGTCGTGTACCGAGCACCGGGCTTGCGCCGGACCTGCCGAGGCTGGCCCGATGCACTGGCCCGGTGAAAGACAGTGGTAGGGGCGGTAGAGACAGACCATGACCGTACCGTCTTTATCTTATGGAAAGACCGCACGAAAGGTCGTGCTCAGTGACCGTGGAGCCGCTGACGGCTCCGCGGGCAGATGGCACGGACCGGTCGGGTACGGGATCGCTAGGGAGTGCAGAAAGGAGACTGTGGACATGCAGTTCATTCAGTTGCTGAAGCGTGCACGCGCGGACCAGCGGGGTGTCACGGGCCTCGAAACGGCCATCATCCTCATCGCCTTCGTGGTCGTCGCCTCCGTGTTCGCATACACGGTGCTCTCGGCGGGCCTCTTCTCCGCGGAGAAGGGCAAGGAGGCCATCCACTCGGGCCTGGAGCAGGCGCGGGGGACCATGGAGATCATCGGCGGCATCGTCGCCAAGGACGTGGGCGGCGTGAATTACTCCAGCACCGGGGCCGACGACATCGTCGACCTGATCATATTCACGGTCGCGAACGCGCTCGACGGCGAGCCCATCGACCTGACGACGACGGTCGACGCGAACAACGACGGCGATCTCTCCGACGAGACCGGCCAGACGCACACGACCATCATCACGTTCATCGACGAGACGCAGCGCGTCGACGACATCGCGTGGACCAAGACCGAGGTCGGCAAGGGCGACGGCGACGACCTCCTGGAGCCCGGAGAGAAGATGCAGATCACGGTGAACGTGTCGCAGCTCGCCATCAGTCTCGATGCGGACAACAAGTTCACCCTCGAGCTCAAGCCCAATCGGGGCAGCGCCTTGATCGTCGAGCGGACCCTGCCCGCCGTGATCGACGACGTGATGTACCTGAATTAGCGCGGGCCACGACTTCGGAAGAAAGGGGAAACCACCGATGCTCAATCGAACATTCAATCGGCTCCGCCGTGACCAGCATGGCGTCACCGGTCTGGAAACAGCCATCATCCTGATCGCGTTCGTGGTCGTCGCGTCCGTGTTCGCCTACACGGTGCTCTCGGCCGGCCTCTTCTCCGCGGAGAAGGGCAAGGAGGCGATCCACTCCGGCCTCAAGCAGGCGCGAAGCGCCATGGACATCCAGGGCAGCGTGAAGGCGACGTCCGTCGCCGCCACGGTGCTCAACGACACCGCAGCCACCTGGGTCCAACTGACCAACGTCACCAACTCCACCAACACGGACGACCGCAAATCCGGGGCGGACAGCGCCCAGTTCGTGATCGGGGGCGGGTTCGTCACCGGACTGATCTCATACGCCAACACCGCTTCGACGATCGACCTGACCAGTCCGAAGCACTACGCCCTCCGGCTCTGGATCAAGTCCTCGACGAGCCTCTCGGCCGGCGTGCTCCAGCTGATCATCGACGACGATGCCAACTGCGGCAGCGCGCTCGAAACCATCGATATCCCGGCGCTCACGGCCAACACGTGGTTGCAACCGGTGCTCGCCATCGCCACCCCGACGGCGGGGGCGCTGAACAGCATCGACTGCGTCGCCATCAACGCCGCAAGCAACCCGGGCACCCCGACCATCACCGTCGACCTCATCCAGGCGCCCGCGGAGGTGACCCAGGTGAGCTTCGTCGTGGCCAACAGCCTCGAGGGCGAGGCGATCGACCTGACCATCACGACCGACTCCGACTCCGATGGGTTGCTCTCGGACGAGACGAGGCTCCATAGCATGTCCGTGATCTATTCCGACAAGGACCAGCGGACCGTGGACGTGGCCTGGACGAGGACGCAGCTGGGCGCGGGCGACGGCGATGCCCTCCTGGAGGCCGGCGAGCGCATGCGCATCACCGTGCTGACCCACGCGGCTAACCCCATGCCGGTCGCCGATACGGTCTTCACGCTGACGGTCGTACGTGGCGAGGGCGCGGACCTGAGCATCACACGTGCCTTGCCGTCCGTGCTCACCACCGAGATGGACCTGAACTAGCGTGGATACCGTGAAAGGCCGGGATCAGCCGGAAGCGGCGGCAAGGCCTGGAATCAGCCGGATGCCGAGAAAGGAAGGAAACGCAATGATCACTCGCCTGATTGATCGACGACGGGACCAGCGAGGGGTCACCGGCCTCGAGACGGCCATCATCCTGATCGCCTTCGTCGTCGTGGCATCGGTGTTCGCTTACACCGTCCTGTCCGCAGGTCTCTTCTCCGCGGAGAAGGGCAAGGAGGCGATCTACGCCGGCCTCGAGCAGGCGACCAGCTCCATGGTGCTGGTCGGCCCGGTCGTCGCCAGAGACACCGACGCGGACGGCAACATCGACCAGATCGTCTTCATCGTCTCCAACGCGCTGGACGGCGAGCCGACCAACCTGGCTACCACCACCGACGCCGACAACGACGGGCTGCTCTCCGACGAGACGACGAAGCTCCACACGACGGTCATCTCCTACATCGACAAGGTGCAGGAAGTGACGGACATCACGTGGACGCAGACCCAGCTCGGCAAGGGGGACTCCGACGTGCTGCTCGAGGCCGGCGAGAAGTTCGAGATCACCGTCCTGGTCGCCTTCTTGTCGACGCGGCTGGCCGCGAGCGACACCTTCACGCTGGAGGTGAAGCCCGCCAGGGGCAGCAGCTTGATCATCGAGCGCACGACCCCCGCGGTGATCGACAAGATCGTCGACCTGAACTAGTCCCAGGTTTCTCCAGCGACCCGCCAAAGGGGGCTGCCGATCGGCGAACGGCTATCGGCAGCCCCCGCTGCATCCTCGCCGCTCAAGAGCACGTTATGGATAAAGCCGTCGAGGAGCTTCAGCAGGAGCTCAAGCTCCTGAAGAACGAGATCAAAGAAACCCTCACCGACGTTCGAGAGCATCTGCTCAACACCGTCGACAACCCGTTCCCGCAAGAGGGCGGGCCCGCGCTGGCATCGGCTCCGAAGCCAGCCCCCGCCCCCGCGCCCGATGCGGCGCCTGCGGCCCCCGCCCCTGCT
>JADFQE010000039.1 GCA_022561985.1 Chloroflexota bacterium | reverse complement strand
TCCATCCGACGGTGTTCGCGAGCCCCGGGAACACGAAGGAGATCCAGAACAGATACTCCAGCCCGTGGGTGAAGGGGATGCGCGTGCGGGCCAGGATGAGCGCGATGGCCACACCCAGGGGGAAGCTCACGATGAAGTTCATGAACCAGAGGGCGAAGGTGTTGTAGATCGCCCTGAAGATGCGCGGGTCGTCCCCCGCCCGGGTCCAGTTGTCCAGACCCCACTGGATCGGAGGAACGAGGAATTCGCCCGAGCGCTCTCCCACCCCCGCCACGTTGAAGCTCAGGACGAGCATCAGGATGACGGGGAACATGAGGTAGAACCCGAGCACCAAGATGACGGCGACCATGATGAACGTGCCGGTCTCGGCACGCATCCTTCCCGCCAACCGCCCCGGACGACGCTGCGTTGTCAGGCCCTGCGCCACGCGACACTCCTGCTGAACGTGCGGCCGTCCCCTCCATGGAGACGGCCGCAGCACTCGGTCCCGATCGAGTTACTCGCTAGAAATTGATGAACGCGTCGTAGCCCAACTCGGTATACAGGTCGTTGAAGAACTTCTCGGTCTCGTCCCGGATCTTGAACCACTCTTCGTTCTCCTCGAAGACGACGAGGTGGTCGCTGATCGTGCCGTCCGCCCTCCACTGGGGGATGTTCTGGAGCACATCCCAGAGATGGTCGGGGAAGGTACCCTGCGTGACGTCGGACCGCAGGGAGACGCTCCCGATGGGCCCGTAGGCCGACACGCTCTCTACGTCTGCCGTCTGCCCTTCCTGCGTGTACCACCAGTTGAGGAACAGCTTGGCGGCGTTCGGGTTCGGGGGGTTCTTCGCCATGGCGTTGCCGCCGGATATCTCCGTTGACAGACCGCCCACCTGCTTGGTGAGCGTGAGCTCCCGCACCGGAAGCTGGAGGTTCTGGAGTGCCCGGAAGTCCCGGCCTCCGCCGAAGATGCCGAAGTCCCACTTGCCATTCGCCACGCCCTCGGCGAGCTCCTTGTCGCCCTCGGGGATCACGAGATCGACCTCGGCGATCCGGTGTATGTCGGCAAGGAAATCGGGGCCGAGTCCGGGGGTGAGCCAAAGGCGTGCGATGACCGACTTGCCGCCGGGGCTGTTCATCGCCCGCATGGCAATCCTGCCCTTGAATTCGGGGCGCAGCAGGTCCGTGTAGTCGTTGATCAGGTCCAGATCGTCCTGGGTGACGTTCTCGGTGTTGTACCAGATGTCGCCGATGGGTCCGACTGTGAGCGAGTCGGCCATCACGTACTTCCCGTCGCGGTCGGACCAGATCGTCTCGGCGAGCCACCAACCCTGGGAGCGATCGAGCACCGTGGGATGGACGAGCCAGTCCGCTGCGGGGGTGAGGGCGTCCGCAGCCCGTAGCCTCTCGAGGGAGCCACCGCTCACCGTGATCACATCGACGGTGTAGATGCCGCGGCCCTGTTCCGCCAGAACCCGGTTGGCATTGTCGGACCCGCTGCCGCTGCTGGCAATGACCTCGACCCCGAACTGCCGCTTGAAGTCCTCGAAGGCGAACCGGCCGGTCCGCGAATCGGAGCCGCCCAGGACGAGGACCACTTGCCCTTCCGCCTGGGCCGCGGCGATGAGCTCGGCCCATTCGGCCGCGAAGGCGTCGGCGGCCGAGGGCCCCGACGGCGTTGGCGTCGGCTCCGCGGTCACGCCGGGCGGCAGCGCCGTCGGCGTCGCCGTCGGAGCGGCGTCCGTGGGCGTCGCCGTTGCGGCGGAGGTGGGCGTTGGCTCGCTCCCACCGCAGGCGGCGAGGAGGCCCAGGACGGCGAACGCGCCTAGGAGGCCGATGATGGCTCTGGTCTTCTGCATTTCCTCTTCCTCACTTCGTTTGCGTGATCCCCACGCCCGTCCTCTGGGGTACGTGCGTTCCCGCACGGGAGCGCTCGCCAAGCAAGTCAACCCGTGTCCAAGCTAGCGGCAAGACTACCCGTTCTGCCCATCGGCAGGCAACCCGCGTGCCCGTGGCCCCCTGCTCGTATCGGCCGCCGCACTCTCCAGCACAACCGTACCTCGATGCCGTTGGGGCCGTTTCAGGCGATTCCCACGTAGTACCCCGCCCTCTCCTGCCGCCATTCGTCCAGCGAGGGATCGGGCTCGCTCGGGGCGGGCAGGGGCGCGGGGATCTCCTTCCCGTACAGCTTGGCGACGCTCTCGCGCAGCACCTTCGCCCTGGTCTCCGGGACCAGGTGCCCGAGGTCTCGCGCGATGATCGCCCCGGAGAAGAGCCAGGTGTCGCCCACGCCGGGGTGCGGATAGTCGTTCGCCCACAAGAAGTTGTCGCCGCCCCACCGGGAGAGCAGATGGCCCCCCACGGGGTCGTCGGCGAAGGTGGCGTAGACCTGCCGGTTGAAATACTCGCTGGGCATCATGGGCAGCGAGTTCCGCCGTCTCGACCGCTTGTCCAGCTCCTCGAGCCAGAACGGGATCCAGCCGACCTCGGCCTCCGCGACGACCACCTTGAGGCGTGGGAACCGCTCGAGGACGCCGGAGCAGATGATGTCGGTGAGCATGTCCATGGCGATCTTCTTGTGCCCGCTGGTGGTGAACGAGAGCTCGTCTATCCGGGTCCACTCGTTGCGCGTCCGCGTCGCGGCGGAGGCCTCCGCGTAGGCGCCGTACCCGTTGTTGATGTGCATGCTGACGGGCATCTCGAACTCCTGGGCGGCGGCCCAGAAGCGCTCGTAGTGGTCACCGGCGAAGGAGAGGCCGTCGGGCGGGATCATCCATGTGGTGACGCCGACGAACCCGGCCTTCTTGCACCGCTCCATCTCCAAGATCGCGTTCTCGATGTTGTGGAGGGGGATCAGGGCCTGGCCCCACAGCCGGTCGGGCGCCTCCTCGCAGAACTCGATCAGCCAGTCGTTGTAGACGCGGGCGCTCGCTTCGGAGATCTCCGCGTCGTAGTCCAGCCGGAAGACGCTCTTGGCCCTCGTGGGGTAGAGGACCTCGGCAACGACGCCGTCGGCAGCCATGTCCTTCAGGCGGGGGACCGGCTCCCAGCCGCCCTCGCGCCGGTACTGCCCGCTCCCGGTCCGCGCCGTCCATTGGAGCGCGCGGTCCCGGAACCGCTCCGGCATCCGCTGCACCCACAGGTCCACGGGCTCGGCCATGTGCGAGTCCGCCGAGATCCGGACCTCGTCGTTCGGCACTACCTTTGCATCCGCCATCGCTGCTCCTTCTCCCCGCAGGTCTGGGCCGTGGGCCGAGCGCGCCTCAGCCGCTGACCTGGGCCACCTTCGATGCGACTCCGGCCAGCCGGGGCATGAACCGGAGGGCGTTCTCTCCCAGCATCTTCACCTTGGCGCTCTCCGGCATGTCCTGCTCGGTGATGAGCTTCACGCCGTCGGGCCAGGGGCTCCCGCCGTGCGGGTAGTCGGTGGAGAAGAGCCAGATGTCCTCGCCGAGCGACTCGACGGCGTAGGGGGTGTGCTCCTCGTCGGCCTCGACGGCGCAGAAGAGCTGGCCGCTCGCCACGATCTCCGAGGCGTTGCGCTTCATCTTCGGCGTGAGCGCGGAGGTTTTCTTGTAGCCGTCGTCCAGCTTCTCGATGAGGTACGGCATCCAGCCGCAGAAGCTCTCGAACAGACCGACGCGGAGCTTCGGGAAGAGATCGAACACACCGCCCCCGACCAGCGCCGCCAGCGCGTACTGCCCGCCGATGGCGTGGTAGAGGCCGTTGGGCGCGTCGACCCAGGGCGTCAGCGGCGGGCGGTTCGCCCCACCGTGGACCCACACGGGCAGGTCGAGCTCCTCGCAGGCCGCGTAGAAGGGGTACAGGTCCGGGTGATCGAGGGTCCGGCCGTCGGGCCAGGCCCGGGGCAGGTGCATCCCCGCGAACTGGGGGTCGTCCTTCGCCCACTGCCGGAGCTGCTCGATGCTCGCCGGGAGGTCGCGCATGGTGAGCGCGCCCATCCACCAGAGGCGTCCGTCCGATCCGCTGCAGTAGCTGCTCATGAACCGGTGGTAGGCGCGGTGCAGGGCACTCTCGAAGCCGGCGTCGCGCAGCATGCAGAAGCCGTCGGCCTGGGAGGGGAACATGAAGCTGACGTCGACGCCGGCCGTGACCATGTCCCGCAGCCGGACCGCGGGGTCCCAGTTGCAGGAGGGGTCGATGTCGTAGCCCCTGCCGGTGACCGTCGGCTGGGGGGGTGGCGCTGCGTTGGCGCTTCCGTTCGCCTGCACCTCGAACCCCTCGTAGACGCCGAGGGGCCGCGGCCTGATCCGGGGCCAGAAGAGCTGCGCGAAGCCGATGTCGCCCGGCTTGTGCTGCTGCGCCCGCACCGCCTCGCTGAAGTGGGCGTACGTCTCGCGGTACGCGGGATCGATATTGCCCTTGTAGGTCTTGTCCAGGTCCCAGTACTCACGGATGTGGCTGTCCGTGTCGATGACGATGCTGCCGTTGTAACTCATCGCGTACCTCCATGGGGCGGCCCCGCCCACGAACAGTCGGGCCTGGCTGCGAGCGTACAGGGTCGCGCTGACGCAATCAACGGGCGGCGGGCTAGGACGCCTTGCGGGCGGAGAGCCGGGCCAGGCGCTCGCTGATCGTGATGCACTCCACGTCGGCGAAGCCTGCGTCGCGGAGGAAGCGCGTCTGTCCCTCCGCGCCGCCGACCCGCTGGATGTGGTCGATGTTGATGAAGGTGCCGCCGGGCTTCAGCAGACCGTAGACCTCGGCGTAGACCCGGGCGATGAGCGATTCGTCGTACAGGTTGTGGATCGCGATGGAGGACACGGCGAGGTCGAAGGGGCCGCCGATCTCCGACGTCCAGCCGGGCTTGCTCAGGTCGCTGCGGACGAACCGCATCTGGGCGACCTGATCGGCGAAGCGCTCGCGGGCGAGCTCGAACATCGGCTCGGACACGTCCTGGAGGGTCACCACCGCTTTCGGGAACGCTCGGAGCACCTCTGACGCGAACATGCCATAGCCCGCGCCGACGTCCAGCGCCGCGAGCGGCTCGTCCTTGGCGTACGGCGTCGCCGCGAGCGCCTCGCGCATGGTCTGGATCCGGGCCTGAGGGGTGCCGTCGTCCTTCTCCACCCATTCGCTCACGAACGCCGGCGCACGCCACTGATCGGCGTCGTCGTGGTTGCGCCGGTGCTGTCCGACCGGCCCTGGCTGAGTCGTCATACGCGCCTCCTTTTCCGACCGCCCCGATGGTGTGTCGTGGCGGGAGCCCCTGTGGATGTGGGCCCGGCCAGTATACCCGCGGCCCGCCACGGGTGTGCTTCCCCCCCACCGGCCGGCTGAGAAGGGGGTACGCACTCACCCCCGAGGGGTGGTACGCACCCTACCCGGCCCCCCGGACGGCCGATACGCTCGGTCTGAGGGATCCGGTCTCTCACTTCGAGCTCCCTTGCCTGGCACCGCGGCAGCCGGCCCCCGCCGCAGCACAGCGCAGTTCGGGAGAGAGTTGGAGTGCATGAGGATCAGCGTACGGACGAAGCTCTTCGTCGCATTCGGTCTGGCCTTCGCCATCATGGGCACCACGGCGCTCATCTCCCTCGACAACGCGGCGAGGCTGGCCGAGAACGCCGAGCGCCTGACGCAGAGCCACGAGCTGGTGGCGAAGCTGCACGCCGTGGTCTTGGCATTGGACGCAGCCGAGACCTCGCAGCGGGTGTTCGTCGCGACCGGGCAAGCCCGCTTCCTGGAACCCTACGACGAAGCCGTGCGCACGGCGCTCGATTCGGTGGCGAGCCTGGAGAAACTGACGAGCGGCAGCTCCGCGCACCAGGTGATCATCGGCGTCCTCGAGCAGCAGGTCCACGCCCGGCTGGACGAGCTGGATACGGGCATCGAATCGCGCGGACCGGCCATCGGGACCTCGGGGGGCGTGGCGTCCACGATCGCCGGCGGCGACACCATGACCGCGATCCGGGGCACCGTTGCCGCGCTCCAGGCGACCCAGGATGCGCTGAACGATGGGCTCGAAGCGGCGCTATCGAGGACGGGCCGCGCCAACGCCACCGTCGTGGTCGCGATGGGTGTGGCGGCGGCGCTCCTGTTCATCGTCGCCTATACGCTCTCCAGGGGGATCTCCAACGGCGTCTCCGCGGTCGCCAAGGCGATGAGGAAGATCGCAGAAGGCGACCTCTCCGAGGAGATCCGTCCCACGTCGTCGGATGAGATAGGCGACATGGCCGTCTCCTACCGCGAGATGCAGGCCTATCTGCTGCAGGCCGCCGATGCGGCGACCCAGATCGGGGAGGGCGACCTCGATATCTCCGCCAAGCCCCGGAGCCCACGCGACACGCTCGGCAATGCCCAAGCCGCGATGGTCCACAACCTGAAGCAGCACGCCCACGCGGCCGAGCTGATGGCGAGCGGCGACCTTTCCGCCGAGGTCGTCCCCCTCTCGGACCGCGACGTCCTCGGCAACGCCTTCGCACACATGATCGCCAAGCTCCGCTGGATGATCGCCACCCTCGAGGACACGGCCAGAGAGCGCGCGGACGCGCTCGCCCTCGCGGAGATGAGCGCGGCGGCACTCCACCGCTCGAACGCGGAGCTCGAGCAGTTCGCCTACATCGCCTCCCACGACCTCCAGGAGCCGCTCCGCAAGATCCGATCGTTCGCGACCCGCCTCGAGGCCACGCAGGCGGACGCCTTCGACGACGCCGGCAGGGACTACCTGGCCCGGATGACGAACGCCGCCGCGCGCATGCAGGCCCTCATCGAGGACCTCCTGGCGTACGCGAGGGTCTCCTCCCGGGGCGAGGCGTTCCAGCGCGTGGACCTGAACCGGATCGCGGCGGAGGTGATCGTGGACCTGGAGGTCGCCATCGAGGAGGCGGCGGCACAGGTGGAGATCGATGACCTCCCGACGGCCGATGCCGACCCCTCGCAGATGCGGCAGCTGCTCCAGAACCTCGTGAGCAACGCCATCAAGTTCCGGCGGCCGGGCGAGTCCCCCGTCGTCCGGATCCGTGGCCTCGACGGCGTCGCGGACGGGGACGTCCGCGAGGATAACGGCGAGACGGTCCGGTTCGCGGTCGAGGACGACGGCATCGGGTTCGAGCCGCAGTACGCCGACCGCATCTTCTCCGTCTTCCAGCGTCTCCACGGAAGGACCGCCTACGAAGGCACGGGGATCGGGCTCGCCATCTGCATGAAGATCGCGCAGCGCCACGGCGGGACGATCACCGCGACGGGGGACCCAGGACGGGGTGCCCGGTTCGTCATCTCGATGCCGAAGCACCACGCAGAAGGAGGGAGTGCCGATGGGTAAGGCTGGAGATGCCGTGTTGATCCTGATGGCGGAGGACGACCCAGAAGACGCCATGCTGGCGGCCGATGCGCTGCACGAAGCCAAGCTGCTCAACCCCTTCGTCGTGGTCGAAGACGGCCGGGCGCTGATGGACTATCTGCACCGCACCGGGGCGTTCGCACCGCCCCATCCGGCGGTCCGCCCGGGGATCATCCTCCTGGACCTCAACATGCCGCGGATGAACGGCAAGGAGGCCCTCGCGGAGATCCGGTCCGACCCAGGCCTGCGTGATATCCCGGTGGTGGTGCTCACGACGTCCCGCGCCGACGAGGACGTGCTCCGCAGCTACACGCTGGGCGCGAATTCGTTCATCGTCAAGCCGGTGTCCTTCGAGGGGCTCGTCGACGTCATGCGGGGTATCGAGTCCTACTGGTTCGAGATGGTGAGGCTGCCCGCGCATGGGGGTGCAACATGATGGACGAGCCGGTCCGCGTGCTGGTGATCGACGACGACGAAGACGACTACGTCATGATCCGCGACATGCTCCAGCAGGTCGGCGGCGCGCCCGCGGCCGTCGATTGGGCGCCGTCGTACGAAGCCGGTCTCGATGGCTTCAGAGAGGCCGTCCACGATGTCTACCTCCTCGACTACCGGTTGGGCGGACGGACCGGCCTGGACCTGTTCCGGGAGGTCCACGGGAAGAAGCAGCGCGCGCCGGTGATCCTGATGAGCGGGCACGGGAATCACGTGGTCGACATGGCCGCCATGCGCGACGGCTTCTCGGACTACATCCCGAAGGAGCGGATCGGGCCGTCGCTCCTCGAACACTCGATCCGCTACGCCATCATGCGCAAGCGCACGGAGGCGGAGCAACGGCTGGGGGCCATCGTCGAGTCCTCCCACGACGCGGTCATCCGCCTGGACCTCGACGGCACCATCAAGAGCTGCAACGCAGGGGCGTACCGGGTCTTCGGCCTCCTCTCGCCGAACGTCATCGGGCAGCCCCTGGCCTGCATCGAGCGGGCCGATGCCCAGGGCGTGATCGCCGCGCTCCTCGACCGGGTGCGCGAGGAGGAGGACGTCGATCGCGTCGATATCTCGGTGCAGAAAGCCGACGGCACCGCGATCGATGTCTCCGCCCAGGTCTCGGCGATCCGCGGTGAGCACGGCGCCGTCGAGGGCTTCTCGGTGATCGCTCACGACATCACGGAGCGCAAGCGTGCCCGGGAGCGGCGCGACCGTTTCGTCGCCGTCGCTTCCCACGAGCTCCGGACGCCCATGACGACGATCCTGGGCTTCGCCGAGCTGCTGCTCACCCGGGACGAGTCGGCCGCCGTGCAGCACGATTGGCTGCGCATGATCCACGACGAGGGCCTTCGGATGAAGGCGATCATCAACGACATGCTCGACGTGGCCAGGATCAACGAGGGGTTCGAGATCCGCAGCGAGCCCACGGGCATCCTCGCGATCTTGGAGACAGTCGTCGCGGATGCCCGCGGGCGGGCGCCGGACCACGCGGTCCTGGTCGACGGCGATCCGTCGCTGCCGCTCGTGATCGGCGACCCGCAGAAGCTCACCCAGGTCTTCTCGAACCTCGTGGACAACGCCATCAAGTACAGTCCGAACGGGGGCGACGTCCTGGTGAGCGCGCAGCTCGACCCCGCCTCCCGGTGCGTCGTCGTGAGCGTGGCCGATCAGGGCCTCGGCATATCGGAGGAGGAGCAGCGGAACCTGTTCACCACCTTCCACCGCGTGCAGCGCGCCGAGACCATCAACATCGGCGGCACGGGGCTCGGGCTCTACATCGTCAAGGGGCTCACGGAGATGATGAACGGGAAGATCTGGGTGGAGAGCGTGCTCGACCAGGGCACCACGTTCTACGTGGCGTTGCCGGCCGAGTCCGTTGCGGACGAGTCCGCCCAGGAGCTGCGGAGCGCCTAGCCAGGGCACGGGCACGCGAACTCGGTTATCCTCTGCGTGGTCTGGCGGCCCGATGGCCGCAGCCCACCACATCCTCGCGGAGGGACGACGAATGCTGAGCGTGGCCGACAACGAGACGATCACGAAGACGGGCCCCGGCACGCCGATGGGGGAGTATCTGCGCCGGTTCTGGACGCCCTTCCTCTTAGAGGAAGAGCTGCCCGTGCCCGACTGCGCGCCGGTGCGCGTGCGGCTCATGTCCGAGGACCTCGTGGCGTTCCGGGACACGAGCGGGCGCGTGGGGCTCGTCGCCGCCATGTGCCCGCACCGCGGGACGGACCTGTTCTTCGGCCGCAACGAGGAGGGTGGACTGCGCTGCGCCTACCACGGCTGGAAGTACGACGTCACCGGCCGCTGCATGGACATGCCGACCGAGACGCCCGAGAGCAATTTCAAGGACAAGGTGCGGGTCAGGGCGTACGAGACGGCCGAGGCGGGCGGCATCATCTGGGGCTACCTCGGTCCGAAGGACAAGATGCCGCCGCTCCCGCACTTCCCCTACTTCGACCTGCCGGAGGACCAGCGCATCGCCACGAAGTACCTCCGCGAGTGCAACTTCGTCCAGGCGCTCGAGGGCGGCATCGACTCGGTGCACACCAACTTCCTGCACATCACCCTGAGCCGCTGGCACAACACGCCCGAGTTCATCGAGCGCCGGGCGAGCCACGGCGAGGACCTCGACATCCAGTACCGCGCGGGGGACACGGCGCCCCGGTTCTTCGTCCACCGGACCTCCGGCGGCTTCATCGTGGCTTCGCGGCGCGTGGCCGACGAGGACAACTACTACTGGCGCTTCAACCAGTACCTGCTGCCCTTCTACACGATCCCGCCCCGCGGCGCGGGCGGCGGGCACGCCTTCGTGCCCCTCGACGACGTGACCTGCTGGTCCTTCAACATCTCGACCCGGGCCGACCGGCCATATTCCAAAGAGGAGATCCAGGTCATCAAGTCCGGCTCGATCCCCGTCGGGCCCGACGACGCCGGCGGCCTCCAGAACGCCGAGCGCATCCCCGGCACGTTCACGACGGTGCGGAACAAGGCCAACGACTTCCTCATCGACCGCACGATGCAGCGGACGCAGAACTTCACGGGCATCGTCGGCACGGGCAACCAGGACTCGATGGCCCAGGCGAGCATGCCCGCGATCATGGACCGCACCCAGGAGCACCTGGGCGTGACCGACCTCGGCATCATCGCCATGCGCAAGCTGCTGCTGGCGGAGGTCAGGGACCTGATGGAGGGCATCGAGCCCCCGGAGGCCTCCGACCCCGAAGCGTACGCGACCAAGGGGACGCACTTCGTCGAGAAGCAGTCCGTGCCGCTTGCGGAGTGCGTCGCGGCGCGCGAGGAGCTGATGTTCGGCCAGGCCCGCCGGTAGCGCCGCCCCGAAGCGGCAGGGGACCGGCGGACGAGACCCCACGGACGAGACCCCACGGGCCAGACGAGGAGGAACGCGATGGCGGAGAAGGTGCTTGCGGCAACCCTCTTGGAGGGCGGCCGCTTCGAGGTGCGCGAGTACGACATGCCGGTCATCGCGGACGACGATGCGCTGCTCAAGGTCGAGGCGGCAGGCATCTGCGGCAGCGACTGGGGCAGCTATCGCAAGACGCTCGCCGGCGAGGACGACCGCACGCCGCGGATCATGGGGCACGAGAACACGGGCGTGATCGCGAAGATCGGCGCCGGGGCCTCGGCCCGATGGGGCGTGAAGGAGGGGGACCGGGTCGTCCTGGAGCAGTACCTCCCCTGTGGGGTGTGCGACTGGTGCCGCCGGGGCGAGTACCGGTTCTGCGACGACACCGACCGCATCGCGGGCAAGGACATCCTCCGCTACGGCGCCTCGCCGGTCCGCGTGCGGCCGCTGCTCGGCGGCTTCGGACAGTACATGTACGTCCACCCCCGCTCGGTGGTGCACAAGCTGCCGGACCACGTGACGCCCTCGGAGGCGGCGCTCCTCGTCCCCATGGCCAACGGCGTGCAGTGGGCGTTCATCCACGGCGAGCTCGGCCCCGGAAGGAGCGTGCTGATCCAGGGCCCGGGCCAGATGGGGCTCGGCTGCGTCGTCGCGGCCAAGCGCGGCGGGACCGACCTCATCATCGTGAGCGGCGTGGCGCCCCGCGACTCGAGCCGGTTCGCGATGGCGAAGAGGCTCGGGGCCGACCACACCATCGACGCCGGGACGGAGGACGTCCGGGAGCGCGTGCGGGAGCTCACCGGCGGCAAGGGCGTCGATGCGGTGGTCAACGTCTCCGGCGGCGCGCCTGGGACGATCGCCGAGGCGCTCGAGGTCGTCGGCAAGCAGGGCATCATCGTGCTCGCGGGCGCGGGCGACCAGCAGGTGTCCATCGCGGGCTTCGGCCGCAAGCTGATCCAGCTCCGCGTGGCGCACGGGTCGTCCTACCGGGCCTTCACCCTCGCGCTCGATACCATCGCGTCCGGCCAATTCCCGCTGGCCGAGATGTGCACCCACCACTTCCCGATGGAGGAGGCGGAGCAGGCGATCCTGACCCTCGGCGGCGAGGGCGCCCCGGACGCGATCCACGTGAACGTGCTGCCCTGGGGTTGACCGCAGCAGCACGGCTCACGTGTCGCCGCTAACGGCCGGCGCTTCGCCGGCGCGCGCTACAGGCTGACGACGCTCGGCGCGAAGAGGTCCTCGACCTTCGGCTTCTTGGTGATCAGCCCCTGCTCGAAGAGGTAGTCGATGACCGTGGTGAGCATCGGCCGGTTCGCCTCGACCCCGTAGGCGTAGGGGTCGCCGTCGAAGATCCGCCGCGTCTGGGCCATGTAGTCGCGCCCGAAGATCATGAGCGAGGGGATCCGCTCGGAGAGCGTCTCCTCGGCCCGGCGCTTCGACTTGACGAAGGCGTCGTAGAGGTTGAAGGCGGCCCAGGGGTACTTCTCGTAGGTCGAGCCCCGGATGGTGTACATCTGGGTGGCCGGGATGAAGCCGTACTTCTTGTAGAACCTGGTGCCCTCGGAGATCAGGTCAGGGAAGAGCTTCTTCACCTTGCTCCAGTCCGCGTCCTCGGCGCGGAGCCGGGTTGAGCGGTCGATGATGTTCCCTCCCCGCAGGCCCATCTGCGGCAGCGACGAGGCGTCCAGCTCGTTCGCCACGAGCATCATGGCCAGGCTCTTGTCCTCGGGCACGCGGGTGAACGAGATGCCCTTCGGCGGCTTGAAGCCGGTGACGCCGCCGTGGCTCAGCTCCTCGGTCCGCTCCATGAACCAGTTGATGTCGTACTGCGAGACGCCGAAGTCGTGCTCCAGCGTGCCGCGCAGCCAGATCGAGGCCGTCATCTGATATTCGGCCACGCCGAGGCGCTTGCCCTTGAGGTCCTCCGGGCCCTTGATGCCGGAGTCCACGTGATAGGAGAGCTCCGCGTGCATGAAGCGGCGGGAGGAGAAGACCGGCAGCGCGATCGCATCGTAGCCCTTGGTCTTCGCGATGATGTAGGAGGCAACGGACAGCGACGAGACGTCGAACTCGTCGAAGCTGAACTGCCGCCAGTAGCCGGTGGAGCCGTCGGCGCGGGTGGCGACGAGCTCGATGCCCTCCGGCTTGATCTCGCCCGCGAACAGTGGGTTGACGACGTCGGCTGGACTTCCGATGAGGCTCATCTGCAGGTCTGGCATGGGGTCCTCCCTTGGTGTCTTTGGTTCGTTCGCTGACGGCCGGGGGGCGGCCTATTGGCGTCCTGGCGCCGATGGATTCACGCCGGGGACGAGCTTCCTGATCTCCTCGGTCTCGGCCACCCAGTCGGCGTCCGCCGGGAGCAGCGCGGCTGCCCCCCGCACGCGGTAGATGTCCGGGTGGAGGACGCCCGGCGGCGGCTCCTCGGCCTCCAACAGCGCCTTCGCCGCGTGCGCGAGGCTCCGGCGCACCCGGATGATCGCCGCATCGGTCGTGCCGAGATGCTCCTTGGTCCGGTCGTAGATCGGGCCCATCCCCTCCTGCATCCCCGCGTCCTGCGCCCAGAACTCCGGGATGCCGGAGAAGTGGTCCGTCTGCTGCGAGGCGCGGTCGAAGAAGAAGTCGTTCGAGCGGGAAGCTTTGGGTATCCAGCGCCCGAAGGGCGCATTGGTCGGCGGGGCGAAGTTCGGGTCGCCGACGAAGCCGGCGCCCGACCCGGCCCGCATCTTGGCGACTTCCTTCTCGGTCAGCGGGCGCAGCGGGTGGTAGTTCGCCGCGAACACCATCGTGGTGTGGTCGTCGACGGGCACCCAGCAGCGGGTGTGCCGCGTCGGATCCTCGCCGTAGGGGCCGGTCATCGTGTAGAAGGGCAGCAGGAACTGCGTGAGCCGCCAGTAGCTCATGCCCTCGCCCACATCGCGCTGCGCGCCGATCAGCACGCCGTAGTCCATGTCCTGGACGTGGAATCGGGGGTGCTTGTCGCGCTTGCGCCACGCGACCACGCCCGAGCGCGCCAGGTCCTCGGCCTCGATCTTGAGCTGGTTGCCGGGCGTGTGCAGGAACGAGACGTGGCTCTGGTCGATCTCGCCCTCCACCGCCTGGGCCCAGTTGCAGAACTGGATGCGCTTGGCGACGTGCCGCTGCGCCTCTGGGAGCATGTTCCATTCGAGCTCGGGCAGCGGCGGCGGGTCGCTCAGGCGGCCCATGTAGACCCAGACGACGCCGTTGCGCTCCGCGGTGCGGTAGCTGGGCTGGCGGACCTTGTCCTTGAAGCTGCTCTCGGGGGGCTCGTTGGGCATGTCGACGCAGGCGCCGTCCACGTCGTACTTCCACCCGTGGTAGGGGCAGCGCAGTCCGCCCTCCTCGTTGCGGGCGTAGAAGAGGCTCGCGCCGCGGTGCGCGCAGTTGGGCCCGACGACGCCGACACGCCCCTGAGTGTCCCGGAACGCCAGCAGATCCTCCCCCAGAAGCCTGATCCGCAGCACGTCGCCGTCGGGCGCGAGCTCGGTGGATATCAGGCAGGGAAGCCAGTACTGCCGCATCAGCTCGCCCATGGGCGTCCCCGCGCCCACACGTGTCAGGAGCTCGTTCTCCTCCGGGGAAAGCATGCGTGACACTCCAAGATGTGGCTTAAGACGCCCAAGAGCCGCTCGGCAGGTCGAGGCAGACCTGCACATCCATACGGTGTTGCAAGCGGGCCGGCTCGACTATAGTGCCTTGAGCACGGACGGAGCAAACGCGCCTCGGGCCGGAGCCAGCGGCTCCGGAGCACGGACGGCGGTGCTCGAACGGCCGTGCGCTCTACGCCCTGTCGGGATACGGAAGCACGCGGAGGTGAGGACGATGGCAACGGTGAATGGCTACTGTGTGAAGTGCAAGGACCACCGGGACATCAAGGACGCCCAGGCGATCACGATGAAGAACGGCCGGCCCGCAACCAAGGGGACCTGCCCCGTCTGCGGGACCGGGATGTACAAGATCGGGAAATCCGCCGTCTAGACACACAGACCCCCGGACCGCCCCTGCAGCCCAGGGGGCGCTCCTAGAGCTTGAGCGCGCGGGCGAGGTTGCCACCGAGGATCTTGTTCTGGTCCTCGACGGATAGCCCCTGCTTGCCGGTGATGTCGCTGGGCGCGTTGGGCAGACGCTGGAACTCGGGGTGCGGGAAGTCGGTGCCGATCACGTAGTTGTCGGCGCCGTATGCCGCGACGAGCTGCTCGACGGGCTCCAGGCTCTCGATGGCCGTCATGCAGTGGCGCTTGATCAGCTCGCTGGGCAGGGCGTCCGACCGTGAGCAGGCCCGCTCGATGTAGAAGGAGCGGTCGGCCCCGTGCATGGCGTGGGCCATCCAGCTCGCGCCCGCCTCGAAGAAGAGGAACCGCAGGTTCGGGAACTCCTCCAGCACGCCTCCGAGCGTCAGCGCGCAACACGCCACGGCGTAGTCCAGCCCGAAGCCCACGTAGGTGCCGATGTGCAGGCGGTGGTAGCGCTCCGTCCCGACCATCGGGTACGGGGTGATGTGCTCGGTCATGGAGCCGCGGTGCCCCTGCGTGAAGTTGTGGACGATACACGCCATGTCGCAGCCGCTCACGGCCTCCCAGAACGGGTAGAGCTCGTAGGCATCGAGGTTCTGGTCCATCCAGCTCCCGCAGATGCTGACCGCCCGGAAGCCCAGCGCGCTGGCGCGCTCCACCTCCTTGACGGACGCCTCGATGTCGTCCCAGGGGAAGGTCGCCTGGCAGATGAACCGGTCCGCGTATCGCTCCTGGAGCGCCGCGGCCGCGTTGTTGTAGAGCTGCGCCAGGGCGGTGCGGAGCCAGAGCGGCTTGGCGACGACGGCGTGGAGCGGCGCGGGCATCGCCCGCTGGGTGTTCAGCACCTGCATGTCGAAGCCGAGGCGGTCCATCTCGACGATGCGGGACTCCGGGTCCCACTCAGGGTCTGACTCGCGCCCAGCGGCCGCGGGAGCGCCGGTGAGCTCGGCCTGCACGCCCTCCGAGTCGGCGATGCGCCACGCGTCGCGCCACATGATGTCCTCGAGCTCGCGGCTCCGGGCACGCGGGAGCAGACCCTTGAGCTCCTTGTAGTCCACGCTCAGGTTGAAGTGGGTATCGGCGTCGATCCTCTTCGTGCGGACCTCAGTTGCCATTCCGTGCCTCCTGCCTGGGGCTTGGTGCAGGCCTTGGTGCGGGTCTCAAGGGCCGCCACGGTTCTTGGCGAGCCCGGCCATCGAGCACCACGGGTAACATACCCCATCACCGGAGCGGCCGGGCCGCCGGCCGGGCCGCCGCCCGGGTTGCGCCCATTGGAAGGCCGCAGGCCCAACGGCGGACGGCCGCGGGGGTCATGCCTCATAATGGAGAGCGCTGACCTTCGCCGAGCGCGAGGCAGCCCCCACTGGATCCCAGGTCACTCCCCATGCTCTTCGCACAAAACGTCACCAAGTCGTTCGGCGGCTTCGATCTCTTCACGGGCGTTTCGTTCAACGTCGCCGACGGCGAGCGCGTGGCGCTGGTCGGGCCCAACGGCGCGGGCAAGACGACGCTGCTGCGCATGCTGGCCGGCGAGGACCTGCCGACCTCGGGCCATGCGGGCCACCGCAACGGGTCGCTGGGCTACCTCAAGCAGGAGGCCGGGTTCGACCCCGAGAACACGCTCGAGCAGGAGATGTGGGTGGCGTTCCCGGAGCAGCTCGCGATCACCCGGCGCCTGAGCGCCATCGAGGCGGAGCTGCCGGACGCCGGCGAGCGCGCAACGGCGCTCGTCGCGGAGTCGGTCGATCTCTACGAGCGCTTCGCGATGCTCGACGGCCACGAGGTCGAGTCCCGCGTGGACCGGGTCCTGAGCGGCCTGAGCTTCAAGAAGACGGACCGCACCAAGCGCTGCAGGACCTTCAGCGGGGGCTGGCGCATGCGCATATCGCTGGCCAAGGTGCTGGTGCGCCGGCCCGACCACATGCTGCTGGACGAGCCGACGAACCACCTCGACGCGAAGGCCCGCGACTGGCTCGCGCGCGAGCTCCACAACTACCTCGGCACGCTGGTGATCGTGACGCACGACGGCGATTTCCTGGACCGGGTGGCTGACCGCGTGCTGGAGGTCGGCAGCTCCGGCGTCGTCTCCTACACCGGCAACTACTCCAAGTACGTCGTGGAGAAGGAGAAGCGGCGACTCGCCCAGGAGCAGGCCGCGGCGCGCCAGGAGCGCCAGCTCGCGTCGCAGCAGGTGTTCATCGACCGCTTCCGCGCCAAGGCCACGAAGGCCACCCAGGTGAAGAGCCGCGAGAAGGCACTCGCCAAGGTGGTCCGGATCGCCCCGCCCCGGCGTGAGAGCGCCGCCAAGTTCAGCATCCGCTCCTACGGCCGGGTCGAGCAGAGGGTGCTGACGCTGGACTCCGTCTCCTTCGCCTTCGGCGAGGAGCTCGTGCTGATGGACGCGAGCCTCACGCTGGAGCGCGGGCAGAAGGTCGTGCTCGTCGGACCCAACGGCAGCGGCAAGTCCACGCTCCTGCACGTGGCGATGGGCCAGATGGACCCCCTGGAGGGAGCGGTGCTGTGGGCGGAGCGCGCCCGCCCGGGGTACTACGAGCAGCACCAGGACGAGGCGCTGGACCCCCGGCTCACGGTGCTCCAAGAGGTCCAAGCCGCGGCCGCCGGCGCCACGGAGCAGCGGGTGCGGACCGTGCTCGGCGAGTTCCTATTCAAGGGCGACGACGTGTTCAAGCCGATATCGGTGCTCTCCGGCGGCGAGCGGAGCCGGGTGGCGCTGGCGAAGTTCCTGATCCAGGAGACCAACGTGCTGCTGCTGGACGAGCCGACCAACCATCTGGACAAGGCCACGCGCGAGAGCTTGGTGCGGGCTCTGGACCGGTACGACGGCACGATCCTGTGCGCGACCCACGATACGGCGATCCTCGAGACCATCGCAACGCACGTCTACGAGATGCGCGACGGGGCTTGTGTGAACACCCGCATCGTGGAGCGCGACACCTCCGCCAAGGCGCAGCCGAAGAAGCGGAAGAAGTAGCGCCGAGGCCCGGCTAGCCTGTGCGCCGGGGCGTCCAGCGCGCGCCACGGCCGGCCGACGACGAACCGCCGCTCGTGCGCCCGCCCTCGGGTCTGGGACTACGGCCCGCCGGGCTCCCGGCCCTCGGCGCTCCCCGGGACGTGGACGCCCCCTGGGACGCGGACGCGAAGCTCCGGCCTCCCCCACCGTTCCTGCCGCCTTCGGGGCGCGTGCCACCACCCGCGGAGCGCGTCTGGCCCGCGGAGCGCATCTGACCCGAGGGGGCGGGCCGCGTCTCGTTCGTGCTCGATGCTTCGACGGGCTTGGGGGGCACGGGCCGGCGGGCGGGCGCGGGGGCCAGTGCTCGCAACGCCTTGGCGTCCGGGGCGGTGAAGGGCTCGTTGAGGCCGACCTGACTCTGCACCCGGCGCATCTCCCTGACCTGGTCGGGCTGCACGAGGGTGAGGACCACGCCGCCCAGGCCCGCCCGGGCGGTGCGTCCAGAGCGGTGCACGTACATCTTGGAGTCCTCGGGCACATCGAAGTGGATCACCGACGCCACGCCGGCGACGTGGATGCCGCGGGCGGCGACGTCGCTGGCGACGAGCGCGTGGACCCTGCCGCTGGAGAAGTCGGCGAGCGCCCGGGTCCGCTGGTTCTGGCTGCGGCCGCCGTGGATCGTCGCCACCTGAAGGCCGGCATTGCCAAGCTGCTTGGCGAGCCGGTCGGACCCGTGCCGGGTCCGGCAGAAGACGATGGCGGGCCACGCCGCGTCCACGGCCTCCGCGGTGACCGCGGGCCGGTCGGCTCTGGCCACGTTCCAGAACACGTGCGTCGCGGCAGTGATGTCGGGGGTCTCCTCGCCGACCTCGTGACGGACGGGGTCACGCTGGTAGTCGCGGGTGAGCTTGGCCACGTCGCCGTCGAGGGTCGCCGAGAACAGCATGGTCTGGCGCGGGGAAGCGGTCTGGTCGAGGAGGCGGCGGACGACGGGCATGAAGCCCATGTCGGCCATGCGGTCGGCCTCGTCGAGGACGACGCGCTCGACCTCGGACAACTTCACCGCGCCCTGGGCGATGAGGTCCTCCAGACGCCCTGGGCAGGCGACGAGGATGTCGACGCCACGCCTGAGGGCCTGAAGCTGGGTGCCGTAGCCGACCCCTCCGTAGACGACCGCTATCCGGACGGGGCCGGCGAAGGTGCGGATCTCGGTGGCGATCTGCTCGGCGAGCTCGCGCGTCGGCGCCAGGACCAGCGATCGAGGACGCCCCGGCGCGCCGCGGCCGGCGCCGGCGACGAGCGGGATACCGAAGGCGATGGTCTTGCCCGACCCGGTGGGGGCCCGGCCGCATATGTCGCGCCCGGCCAGGGCGTCCGCGAGCGTGGCGGTCTGGATCTCGAAGGGCTTGGTGATGTCTCGGCGGGCGAGGGCGGTAACGATGGACGCAGGAACGCCCAGTTCGGCGAAGGTGAGGGGGGACATAAGACTCCTAGAGACCGCGCATTCGGAGCGCAGGTGATGGGTTCGTGGCACCTCGTGTTCCACGAGGGCGATGGTCCTTCGGGCTGGTTCACGGTGACTGGAGGAACCAACACCCGTCAGCGAACCCACCGGCTGGATAGCCCTGCCGGAGCGTTTCCTAGTATAACACCAGCCGCTTTCTCGATATCTACGGTCCGGGGCGCGGCCTCCGTCGTCTCCACGCCGAGCTCAGTCGACGGCCGCTCCCACGCCCTCGGTGAGCTGCGGCTTGAACTGGATCTCGTAGAGCTCTGCGTAGAGGCCGCCCTGGGTGATCAGCTCGGCGTGCGTGCCCGCTTCGATCAGCCGCCCCCGGTCGAGGACCAAGATCTGGTCGGCGGCCAGCACGGTGGAGAGCCGATGCGCGATGGCGATGGTGGTGCGGCCCTCCATGAGCGGGACCATCCCCGCCTGGATCTTGGCCTCGGTCACGGAATCCAGGGAGGACGTCGCTTCGTCCAGAACGAGGATGCGCGGGTCCTTGAGCAGCACCCGCGCGATGGCGAGCCGCTGCTTCTCGCCGCCGGAGAGGCGGTACCCGCGCTCCCCCACGACGGTGTCCAGACCCTCGGGCATGTTCTCCACGACGTCGTCGAACTGGGCCACGCGGCAGGCCTCCATCACCTCGCGGTCGGTGGCGTCGTCGCGGGCGTAGCGCAGGTTGTCCCGGACCGATGCGTTGAACAGGTACGTCTCCTGGGTCACGATGCCCATCTGGGACCGCAGCGAATAGATGCCGAGGTCGCGGACGTCGATGCCGTCGACCGTCACCGACCCCTCGGTCACGTCGTAGAGGCGGGGGACGAGGTAGGTCGCCGTCGTCTTGCCGGCGCCCGTGGGGCCGACCAGGGCGACGAGCTGGCCCGGCTCCGCCGTGAAGGTGACCCCACGCAAAGCCCAGCGGTCCGGCATGTACGCGAAGCCGACCGCGTTGAAGGCCACCCGCCCCCGAGCGGGGGTCGGCAGCAGGACCGGGCTCGCCGGCTCCGCCACGTCCGGCTCGATGTCCAGGTATTCGAAGATGCGCTCGAACAGGGCGAGCGCGCCCATGACCTCGACGTTGACGTTCGCGAGCTGCCCCATCGGCTGATAGAGCCGGACGAGCAGCGCCGCGAAGGCGACGAGCGTGCCGAGGGACATCTCTCCCTGGATCACCAGATATCCGCCGTAGAGGTAGACGAGCGCGGGGCCGATGGCCTCGAGGATCTGCAGCACCATGCGGAACCAGCGGCCCAGCATGCTCGTGCGTATCTGCACGTCCATCACCTCGACGGCCTTGCGCCCGAAGCGCAGCCGCTCGAAGCTCTCCCTGGCGAAGGTTTTCATCAGCAGGAAGCCGGAGATGTTGAGCGTCTCCTGCGTGATGGCGTTGAGGTCAGCGAGCTTGCCCTGCGCCTCCTTCTGCAGGTCGTACCGGAGGTAGCCCACCCGCCTCGATGAGGCCACGGCGATGGGGAGCACGCTCAACGCAAGCAGGGCGAGGCGCCACTCCATCGCGAACATCACGGCGACGGCCGAGAGCAGCACGAAGGCCTGCATGAGGCTCTGCATCATGGTGTTGGTGATGACCCGGTTGATGTTCGTCACGTCGTTGCTGAGCCGGCTCATCACCTCGCCCGTCTTGGCCGCCGTGAAGAAGCGGAGCGAGAGGGACTGGAGGTGCGTGTAGAGGCCGGTGCGAAGGTCGAAGACGATGCGCTCGGCGATCTGCGCGCTGAAGCGTGTCTGCGCCACGCTCAGGAGCCCGGCCGCCGTGGGCGCCGCGATCATCGCCCCGGCCAGCACCAGCAGGAGCCGCATGTTCCCGCCGAGGATCGCGTCGTCGATCACCGAGCGGACCAGCAGAGCGGGAGCCAGGGCAAGGGGCGCCGCCACCAGCAGTGTGCCCAGGATGACGAGCCCCTCCCGCCAGTAGGGCCGGAAGTAGCTGCCCGCGCGCAGCACCATCGCCCGCGTGACCCGCGTGGGGCGTTCCTGTCTCCTGCCGCGCCAGGTCCCGTGCATCATGGGTACGCATCCTCCAGTGGGGGCAGCGATGAAGCAGACCCCCTTCGCACGATAGGGATGGGGCCGTGTCCCGTCAAGCGAACGCCGTCCCCTGTTGGACAAGCTGTAGCACTTTTGCGTTGGACGGACGGCCAGGATAGAGTACGATCCGCTGCTGCCGGAACCGGCCCTCCCCTCACGAGGAACAGGGCCATCCAAGGCATACCCGAGGAGGACTGTGCAATGACGACTTCGGACGCGGACGTCAAGCGAGCCGAGCTGCCGAGCGGGCCGCTTGAGCACTACGTCGTCGAGGACGCCTACACAGCGTGGCAGAAGAGCGAGGGCGTGCGCGTCATCGAAGACTTCGCCTTCGACAACCTCTCCACCATCGAGCTGTCGCCCTGGGAGCGCAAGGGCGGGGCGGGGGCGATCATCAACATCCCGAACAGCCAGATGCCCAACGACGCGCAGATCGTGGAGATCGTGCCGGGCGGGGTATCCGAGCCCGAGCACCACATGTACGAGGAGATGGTCTACATCCTCAACGGCCGCGGGGCGACCAGCGTCTGGCTGGACGAGAAGCACAAGCAGACCTTCGAGTGGCATGAGGGCAGCCTGTTCGCCATCCCGCTGAACGCCTCCTACCAGCACTTCAACGCCAGCGGCACGGAGCCCGCCCGTTACATCGCGGTCACGAA
>JADFQE010000124.1 GCA_022561985.1 Chloroflexota bacterium | reverse complement strand
CGTCCAGCAGGATCGCCTCGGGCTCCAGCATCTGGCCGAGCTGGTAGGCCACCCAGCGTGGGTGGATCGGCGTGCGCTTGCCCGCCTCCAGCGCAAGCGCCTCCTCGGCCGCCGCGAGCTCGCGCTTGCGCTCATCGAGCCGCTTGCGCCGCTCCGCGATGCGCGAGCGGTCGGAGGCCGAGAGCAGCCCCGTGGCCGCCTCGTAGATCGCCCGCGCAGCCCCGGCGGTCGCAGTGGGGAGCCACAGGTCCGCGCGGAACTCCATCGTCTTGTAGCGCGACTGCACCGGGTCCGGGTCGGCCCAGACGATCTTGGCGCTCGGTGCGGGCGCACCGGCGGGCGGGATGAACGGCACCTGCGCCTCGAAGATCAGGAGCGCGTCGGCGTCCTTGGGCTCCGGCCCGGTGCCGTAGAGCGGGTGCGAGGTCGGGAAGTTGATGCTTTGGACCCGGAGCGTATCGCGCACCGGCAGCGCCAGGAGCTCGGCCAGCCGCACGATCTCCTCCACCGACTCGGGGTTGCGGCCCGAGTTGCCGAGGCAGATCAGTGGGTTGCCGGCCGCGATGAGCCACTCCGCCGCGCGCTTGGCATCGGCCGGGTCGGGCCAGGCCGGACGCGCGACGCCGAGCTGGTCGCGCGTCGGATAGCGCGTCACGCCGGGCATCGGCAGACGCGCCGTCTCCTGCGGGAACGAGAGGTACACGGGGCCTTTCGGCTCGCTCATGGCGACCTGGAGCATCCGGCTCACCATCAGGCCAGGGTTGTCCTGGTGCTCCATGCGGTGGTCGAGCTTCATGTACTGCCGCACGATCTCGCCCTGGTCCCGCGGCTCCTGGACCCACTGCACGCCGCCGTCGCGGGCACCGGCCATTGAGCCGGGGTAGGCCCGGGGGCCCGTGCCCGCCATGATGAGCACCGGATAGGCGCCGCGCCAGGCGGTGTGGAGGCCGGCGCCGTAGTTGAACGTGCCGACGTCCACGTGCGCGGCGGTCGCCGCCGGCTGGCCCGTGACCATCGCATCGCCGATGGCGGCATTGAGCGCCGCGCCCTCGTGCACCATCGTGACGAGCTTGGGCGCGGGCCACTCCCGCGAGCGAGCGCGCGCCACTCCCTCCTGAAAGAAGCTCAGCTCGGAGCCCGAGCAGAAGTAGAGCCGCTCCACGCCGCCGAGCCGCATGGCACCGAGCGCGGCGTCCGCCCACTCGTCGGCTCCGTATTCGTTCCAGCTCGGGTCCGCGGACGCCCAGCGCTGCTCCGTCATCGTTCTGCTCCTTGCTCGACCGGCGTGCTTGATCGGATCAGCGGCAGCATAGAGTCGCTGCTGCCATCGGGCAACCGGGCAGCGGGGCCGTGCCCGACGCCGCATCACGTTGACACCCACGGGCACAATCGCTACGGTTTTTCTCGATATCGAGTCTCTTCTCCGACACCGGGGCCACCAGCAGGAGCCATCATGCTCTCGACCCAGCACAACGAGACGATCACACGCGTCGGGCCGGGCACGCCCATGGGCGAGGTGCTACGGCGGTACTGGATCCCCGTGCTGCTGGACTGGGAGCTGCCCGCACCGGACTGCGACCCCATCCGGCTCAAGATCCTCGGCGAGAGCCTCGTGGCCTTCAAGGACACCAGCGGGCGCATCGGCATCCTGGCCGACGCCTGCCCGCACCGCCGCGTCAGCCTGTACTTCGGGCGCAACGAGGAGAACGGGCTGCGCTGCGTCTACCACGGCTGGAAGTTCGACGTCGAGGGCAAGTGCCTGGACATGCCCTCGGAGCCGGCGACCAGCAACTTCAAGGACAAGGTCAGGACTCCCGCGTACCCGACGGTCGAGGCAGGGAACATCATCTGGGCGTATTTCGGCCCGAAGGAGAAGATCCCGCCCGCGCCCAACTTCGAGTGGACGACCGTTCCGGACACCCACCGCGGCGTCAGCAAGGTGCTCCAGGAGAGCAACTGGCTCCAGGCGGTCGAGGGCGGCATCGACACGTCCCACTCGTCCTTCCTCCACAACAACGACCTCTCGGACAAGACCCTGCTGCGCTCGCGCTCCACGGCCCCGATCGTCGAGGTGGAGCTCACGGACTACGGGTACGCATACAGCTCCCAGCGCCTGCTGCCGGAGGACGAGACCAAGTACGTGCGGACCTACCACTACGTCATGCCCTTCCACCAGCTCCGGGGCAACCAGGTACGCAACAGCGGCGGCTACTACATGCCCAAGAGCGCCGGCCACTGCTGGGTCCCCATCGACGACGAGACGACGATGGTCTTCAACTGGACCTACACCTGGGGCGATGAGCCCCTCAACGAGGCGGACCGGGCGCTCCGGGGCACCGGGAACGAGATGTACGCCGATATCGACCCGGCCGACGGCTTCCGCTCCCGCCGCAACCGTGACAACGACTGGATGCTCGACCGGGAGATGCAGCGCACGAAGAACTTCACGGGCATCGTCGGCGTGAACACGCAGGACCGGGCGCTCCAGGTGACCATGGGGGCGATCGCCGACCGCTCCCTCGAGAAGCTGGGCACCACCGACCGCGCCATCATCGCGGCCCGCAAGCTGCTGCTCCAAGCAACCGCGACCGTCGCGGACGGCGGCGACCCACCGGGCTCCCGCGACGAGTACTACGGCATCCGGGCCATCGACCGGGTCATGGCCATCGACGAGCCGTGGCAGAGCTTGAAGCCGGAGATGTATCCGGTGGGCGCCCACTAGCGACCAGCGGCGGAGCCTACTCCCAGTAGGCGAAGGCCATGGCGCAGCCCGTGCTCGCGGGCGAGCGGTAGCACGGGACGTAGTCCACCAGCGTCATGTCCTTGTCCTCCACCATCCCGGCGACGGTGATCCAGTTGCGGATCTCCGAGTTGCCGGAGTTCAAGAGCTCGACCGGAAGCGTCCGCAGGTGATCGGCGTCCTTCTCCTGGAGCGCCTTGAGCACGCCGCGGTCCAACTTCTCGTCGATGACGAAGTGGCTGAGGCCGCCCGAGGCGAGGACGGCGACGCGGGCGTCGCTATCCCACGACTCGATGGCGCGCCGCAGCGCGTTGCCGAAGGCGTAGCAGCGCTTGGGCAGCGGCTGGGTCGGCGGGTAGTAGGTGTTCTGGAGGATCGGGACCGTCGGCGGGATGCGCTTGCCGTCGAGGACGCGGCGGTGCACGAAGCCGAAGGCGTGGCCCTCGCCGCGGCCGTCCGGCAGCTCCTTCGAGTGCGCCACGTCGAACTCCTCGGCCATCACCGACTCGATGATGTGCAGCCCGAGGCTCGCCTGGCCATCCAGCTCGACCTCGCCGTCGAACTCGTTGCCCCAGGCGGCGAGCGCGATGGACGGGGGCATGCGCGTGCGGTCGCGGGGCTTGTTCAGCAGCTTCTCGCCCCAGTACACGAGCAGCGACGGCATGTTGTCGTCGTGGATCAGCTCGTGCTGGTCGTCGCCCACGATCACCAGCACGTCCGGGGCCGCGTCCGCGATGACGTCGCCGAGCTTCGCGATAGCGGCCTGATTGGCCGCGTCCTTCTCGCGCCAGACGTCCATGGTCAGCTCGGCCGCGATGGAGGACGGGCTCATCTCCACCATCTCCTCGTAGGTGTGGGTCTTGCCGTCCCACGCCCAGAGCTTGGTGTTGGCGAGGTCGCGCTTCGCGTGCTCCGGCCACTGCTCCGGCGGCGTGCTCAGCATCGGAGAATGCGACGTGCCCACCCCGAGGACGATCTTGGCCATGACCCGCTCCCCCTTCGCTTCGCTTGCGCGCCGAGCGTATCACACGGCCGGGCCGCCCACGGGGCGCTTGTGGACCGGCACGGCGACGAGGAACGCGACGAAGGCGACCGCGAATACCACCGCGAACACGGCGAAGGCGGCGCTGTAGCTGCCGGTGGTATCGCGCACATACGCCGCGAACAGCGGCCCGGCCGGGTTGAACACGACCATGATGGGCGCCGCGAAGCCCCGGATCGAGCCGAAGGACCGGCGCCCGAAGTAGTTGGCGAAGAGCATGCGGCTCGCCACCGTCCACGCGCCCAGCCCAAGCCCGTAGGTCAGCGCGAAGGCGGCGGCGCCCGCGAAGGTGTCGGCGCGCAGGGCGATGAGCATCGCCGCGAACAGCAGCGCGACCGACGTCAGCCCAACGTACCGGACGTGGATGTGCTCCATCACGAACCCCCAGGGGAGCGTCGAGAGGGCGGCCGCCGTCGCGAAGATCGCCACCGCGGTCACCGCCAGCTCCGCGGCCATCTTGTCCTGGAAATTCGCCGTGATATGCAGGTTCACGGCGTTCACGCTCAAGACCACCCCCGCCTGGGCCACCATCAGCGCCCACAGTGTCCTCGTGCGCTTCGCCTCGGCCAGCGTCCACGTCTCCTCGACGCGGTCCCCAAGCTGCTCCCCCTCGGCGAGCGTGTCCGCCGGGCGCTCGCCGTCGGGCAGGATGCCGTAGTCCTCGGGCCTGCGCCTGACCAGCAGCGCCGACGGGATGATGAGCAGCAGGACGACGAGCCCGGCGAGCGCCACCCACGCCTCGCGCCAGCTGAACGCGAGCATGATGGCCAGGATCGGCAGCGGCAGCAGCGCCTGCCCGGTGCGCTGGCCCGTGCCGATCATGCCGATCACCCGCCCCCGCCGCCGCACGTGCCACGAGGCGAGCCCCACCATCGTCCCGAGCGCAACGCCGCCGACGGCCGCGCCGCGCGCCGCGCCGAAGAAGAGCCAGAAGTGCCACGGCTCCGTCATCACCGACAGCCCGAGCATGCTCGCCGCGATGACGACCCCCGCGGCGACGATGACGACGCGCCCACCGCGGCGGTCCAGCCGCCGCCCGACCCAGGGCGACGCTAGGCTGCCGGCGACCGTCCCGGCCACGAACCCGATGGTCAGCGTGAGCGCCAGCCAGCCCATCTCCTCCTGGATCGGCCGGAAGAAGATGCC
>JADFQE010000123.1 GCA_022561985.1 Chloroflexota bacterium | reverse complement strand
CGTCACCTCGATGCTGTCGGGAAGCGGCTCGACGATGGCGGCCGCGAGCTGCTCGGCGACGTCGAGGCCGACCAGCGTCTTGAGCTGGGCGTAGGTGACGAGCGGCGGACGGCACTCCGGCAGCGCGGCGAGCGAGAGGTCCAGTCCAAAGAGCTGCTCGATCGTGCAGATGGGCAGCGCGGTGTAGACCGCCTCGAACTTCGCATCGACCGCATCCACCAGCACCTCGGCGGCGAGCGCCGCGCGGTCCTCCAGCGGTATCGACAGCACGAAGCCGTCGGTGCGGCCGGTCAGGTACGGGCCGAACGCGTCGATGGCCTCGCTCACGCGCTCCTGGACCCACTCCGGCGGCAGGACCTGGCTGATGGCCTCGACGATCTCCTCGTTGGTGACGGTGACGCCGTAGGGCAAGGCCACGGCCGAGCCCAGGAACTCGCTGATGATCGGCGCGATCTGCTCCTCGAGGAGGTAGTCGTAGGCACCGCCATCGAGGCTCTTGTTCAGCCAGCCGCCCACGACGACGATGCCGGCATCGGCTCGCTGCTGCAGCGGTATGTTGATGGAGAAGGACTCCTCCCGCCCGATCATGTACGGCACGACCTGGTCCAGGACGTCCTCGATGCGCTCCTTGAGCCAATCCTCCGGAACGACGTCCCGCACGCCGTCGAGGATCTCGTCGGTGGTGAGCCCCGGGTTGAACGGCAGCCCGGCCTGGAAGCTCGCCTGCTCCCGGTCGAGCGTGGGCCGCACGACCTCGTCCAAGAGATAGGCGTGGATACGAGCGTCGCGCAGGAGGTCCCGGACGACCACGTCCGCCGCCTCAACCCGGTCGTCGAGCCGCAGCGTTATCTCGAAGGTGTCGGTCTCGCCCGTGATGTAGGGCACCGCCTGCTCGATGGCCCCGCCGACGTTCTCGGCGAGCCAGTCGGGCGGCAGGACGCGGGCGGCGTAGCCCGCGATCGCATCGGCCGTCAGGTCGATCCCCAGCGGCAGGCCGGCGAGGTCGATGCCCGAATCCTCGATGGCGAAGGGCAGCGCCTCGTCGTACAGGAAGGTGAAGACGTCCAGCCGCTCGAGGGTGCCGGTGTAGAAGTCGGCTTCGAGCAGCGTCGCGTTCACGCGGAAGATGGTCAGCGTCGCAACGAAAAGGACCAGGAAGATGGGCAGGAGGAAGACGGCGAGCAGGCGCCGGATCGTGATCAGCAAGGCATGAGCCCCATGAAGCGCATCGCTGCCCGGAGTATAGCATCGGGGCCGCCGCGTCCGCCCCGCCCCGGTGGCAGGGACCCGGCTTGAGGCGCGCGGGCTACTCGGCGCCGCCCGCCGGGGCGGGGGCGGGCTCGAGCTCGGCCACGCCCTCGATGCCGACGCGCGGCACCCACTCCAGGAACCGCGGGTAGTACCAGTTCGCCCGGCCAAGCAGCCGCATGGAGGCGGGCACGAGCACCGTGCGGACGATGGTCGCGTCCAGGAACACGGCCACGGCCAAGCCGAAGCCGATCTGCTGGTTCGAGATCAGGTCGCCGGAGGCGAACCCACCGAAGACCGCCACCATGATGAGCGCGGCGCCCGTGATGAGGCCGGCGGTGGAGCGCAGCCCGTACGCCACCGACTCCGCGTTGTCGTGGGTCTGGTCGTACCGCTCGCGGATGCGGCTCAGCAGGAAGACGTGGTAGTCCATGGACAGGCCGAAGAGCACCGCGAACAGGAACAGCGGTATCCAGGCATCGATCATCTCGGACGTCTGGAAGCCCAGCAGGTCGGCCCCGTACCCCTTCTGGAACACGAGCACCATGAGCCCGTACGCCGCGCCCACGGAGAGCAGGTTGAGGATGATGGCCTTGAGCGGGATGACGATGGACCGGAACGCCACCGTGAGGAGCACGAAGCTCAGGGTGAGGACGAAGGCGAAGATGATGGGCGTGTAACGGTCGGTTATCTCGAAGAAGTCGTCGTTGAACGCCGTCTCGCCGGTGACGAGGATCTCGGCGTCCACGCCGGCGAACGCGGCGGGCAGGTAGTCGGAGCGGAGCCTCTTGAGGGCGGCGATCGCCTCGTCGCTGGCCGGCTCGCCCGCCACGGGCACGGAAACCAGGGTCAGGTCGCCCTCGGCGTTCACGCGGACCCGCGATGCGCCCACGAAGTCGGGGTCGGCGGCCAACGTCTCGCGCAGCGCCTCGATCGCGCTCAGCACGGCTTCGTCGGCGGCCGGTGCGTCGATGACGATCTCCATGGGCGAGACGACGCCGAAGGAGAACTCCTCCTCCAGGATGAAGAACGCGTCCTTGGACTGCACGCCGTCGGGTAGCGAGTCGACGCCGTTGAAGCCGGTCTTGAGGTCGAGGGCCGGCAGCGCGGCGGCGACCATGATCCCGGCCGCGGCAACGAAGCTCAGCAGCGGATAGCGCATGACCACCCGCGTGACGGCGGTCCAGAACCCGCCGCCCACGTCCGCGGCCACGCCGATCCGGCGGCCGATGATCGGCAGCCGCAGCGCGTTCACGTGCGCCCCCAGCAGCGCCAGCGCGGCCGGGAGCAGCGTCGTCGTCAGAGCGACGGCCGCGACGACGACCAGGATCGCGCCGGTGGCCAAACTCTGGAAGATGCTCGCTGGGTGAAGCAGCAGTCCGGCCAGCGCCAAGACCACGGTCAGCCCGCTGAAGAACACCGTCCGGCTGGCCGTCGCGCCGGCGATCTCGACGGCCTCGAGCTTCGAGCGGCCGCGGCCCATCTCCTCCCGGAAGCGCGAGACGACGATGAGGGAGTAGTCGATGCCGGTGGCCAGCCCGATCATCGAGATCATCAGCGTGACGAAGAAGGAGAGCTCCACGAAGAGACCGACGAGCGCCGTGGCGCCGAGCGCGGTCACGATGGCGAGCGCCGCGAGCACCAGCGGGACGAAGGCAGCGACGACGGCCCCGAACAGCACCAGCAGGATCAGGAGGGCCATGGGAACGCCCACGCGCTCGCCCTGCTCGATCTCGCGGACACTGAGCTCGTTGGTCTCGAACGCGACGCTGGCCTCGCCCACCAGGTACACGTCGAATGCGTCGGCACCACCGGCCTCCTCGACGAGCGCGAAGAGACCTCCGATGTTGTCGTTGGCCTGATCGAGCGTGCCGGCCATGACGAAGGGGATGATCACCGTGTGCCGGTCGTCGGAGATGAAGTTCGGCAGGCGGAACTGGTAGTAGTTGACGCCGCTCTCGACGACGTCCGGGCCGAGCGCCATCACGTCGTCGAACAGCCCGGTGACCGTGGCCTCGAAGGCGTCGTCGTTCACCGTCAGGCCGCTCGAGCGCACGACGATGACCTCGTTGATGGGCCGCGGGCCGCGGAGGCGTTCCTCCAGCAGCCGCGCGCCGCGGACGGACTCAGGGGCGGTGGAGAAGGTGAACTCGGTGGTGAGCCCGTCTTGGAGGAATGCGGCGTTGAGCCCGACCGCCACGGCGATGACGCCGATCCAGATCACGACCGTGCGCCACGGATGGCGCGCGCTCGCGCGGGCGAGGCTGCGGGTCGAGAGCCGGGAAGCGAGCGTTGCCATCAGATCATCTCTCCTGTTGCGCGGCTTTCAGGGCCCTGCGCGGCTTCAGGCCCGCGCACCTCGTAGGCGGGCCACGCTAGCGCGCTCCCGTCCACGAGGTGCCGCCGAGCAGCGCCTCGGCCACGCGCGCGTACGCCGCCGTATCGATGGTGGGGTCGAGCGCCTTCTGGAGCCGGAAGCCGTCGTAGAGCGCGATCATGGCGCTCACGAGCGCTCCGGGGTCGAGGCTCCCGTCGAGGTCGCCGCGCCGCTGCGCCTCGCGGACCACCTCGCCCAGCCCCGCGTGGACGACGGCGTGGTTGTGGCTGAACGATTCGCGCACGCGGTCGTTCACCGCCATCTCCGCCCAGAGCTGGAGCGACGCGCGGTTGTAGACGTCCGCCGCGGGGTCGTCGAAGCGTGAGAAGAAGGCGTGCACGAGCCGGTGGAACATCGCACGCGTGTCGGGCTCGGCGAGCGCTTCGGCGATGAGGCCGGCGTCCTGGGCGGCCTGGGCCTCGTCGCACGCGCTCTGGATGATCTCTTCCTTGCCGGCGAAGTACCGGTAGAGCGCGCCGGGGCTCAGGTGGGCCTCGGCGCAGATGTCCTGCATGGTGGTGGGATGGAAGCCCTTGCGCGCGAAGCAGAGGAACGCCGCCCTGACGATCTGCTCCTTCCGCGCTTCGAGGTGGGCCTCGGAGACCTTCGGCACGTGCTTCGCCCCAAAAGAAAACGAATGCTCATTCTTTATCAGCATGCCTCTCCCGTGTCAACAGGCGTCCCGGCACCCCGCGCACCTTGCTTGCGGGCGCGCTCCGCACTACGCTTGGCGCAGACGCGAGCCGCATCCGACGGAGGAACGCATGCTGAGCGCCCAGGACAACGACCTCCTCACCCAGGTGAGTCCAGGAACGCCCATGGGCGAGCTCATGCGCCGCTACTGGCATCCCATCGCCGCCGCCGCCGAGCTCGATGAGCGCCCCACGAAGGAGGTCCGCCTGCTCGGCGAGGACCTCGTGCTCTACAAGGACCGCTCGGGCACCATCGGCCTCATCGAGCGGACCTGCGCGCACCGGCGCGTGAACCTGGCCTACGGCATCCCCGAGGAGCACGGGCTGCGGTGCATGTACCACGGCTGGCTCTACGACGAGACCGGCCAGTGCATCGAGCAGCCCTTCGAGGAGACGGTGCACCCGGACGGGCGCTTCAAGGAGAAGGTGCGCCTCGCCGGCTACTCCGTCGAGGTGCTCGGCGGCCTCATCTTCGCGTACATGGGGCCGCAGCCGGTCCCGTTGCTCCCACGCTTCGAGCCCTTCATGTGGGAGAACGGCTGGGCCGACATCGCGCTGGCGGACCTGCCCTGCAACTGGCTCCAGTGCATGGAGAACTCGCTCGACCCGGTGCACCTCGAATGGCTGCACGGCTACT
>JADFQE010000038.1 GCA_022561985.1 Chloroflexota bacterium | reverse complement strand
GGGCGCCGCTCATGGCGCGCGCGGCCCCGTCGCCGTCGGGCGCGGTCTGCGTCACGTGGAAGGCATCGGAGCTTGCCGCGTAGCCGGCGAGCTCGGCGATCGGGCTCGCGCCCCGGCGGACGACGCTCTCCTCGCTCTCGATGATGAGCACGCCGGCGCCCTCGCCCATGACGAAGCCGTCGCGGCCGGCGTCGAAGGGGCGGCTGGCGCCCTGCGGGTCGTCGTTGTTCTTCGAGAGCGCCATGCACGCGTTGAAGCCGGCGACCGCGATGGGGCAGATGGGCGCCTCCGTGCCGCCGGCGATGGCGATGTCGATCACGCCGTCGCGGATCATCCCCCAGGCGATCCCGATGCTGTCGGCGCCCGAGGAGCACGCCGTGACGGTGCAGTAGTTGGGGCCCTTGGCGCCGAACAGGATGGAGACCTGGCCGGGGGCCATGTCCGCGAGCATCATCGGGATGAGGAACGGGTTGACCCGCGTCGGGCCCTTCTCCGCGAGGACCGCCCACTGCTCGGAGAGCGTGATGATGCCGCCGATGCCGCTGCCGATCAGCGAGCCGACCCGCGTGGCGTCGATCTTGGGGTCGGAGAGGTCGAGGTGCGCCTGGGCGAGCGCCTGCGACGTCGCGCCGACGGCGAACTGCGCGAAGCGGTCGAGCCGCCGCGCCTGCTTGCGGTCGACGTAGTCGGTCGGCTCGAAGCCGTCGGCCTGCCCCGCGATGGTCGTCTCGAACCCCTCGGTGTCGAAGGCGGTGATGGCGGAGATGCCGGAGCGGCCCTCGATGAGGGCCTTCCACGACGACTTGGTGTCGAGCCCGACGGGCGTGATCATGCCGATGCCGGTGACGAATACCCTTGGTGGCAAGGAACCCTCCTCGAAGCGCTCAGGCAATTCTAGGGGAGCGCCCCCGTGCGCCACAACCGACTGCGGCCGCGCGCTTCGGTGGGCCCGCCCGCCGCCCTTCCCGCTGCCGCGTGGGCCTAGCCGCGCTCGTGCGCCGCGCCGTTCCGGCTCAGGTTGCGGGCCGTGTGGATGAGGCCGATGTGGCTGAAGGCCTGCGGGAAGTTGCCGAGCGCCGTGCGGGACGAGGGGTCGATCATCTCGGCGAAGAGGCCCAGGTGGTTGGCCGTGGAGATGACCTCCTCGAACCGCGCCAACGCGTCGTCGGTCTCGCCGATGGCAAGCAGCGCGCCGATGAGCCAGAAGCTGAGGATGTAGAAGGCGCCCTCGCCTCCGGCCAGCCCATCGTCCGTCTCGTCGGTGCGGTAGCGGCGAACGAATGGCCCGGTGGCGAGCTCCTGCTGCACGCGCTTGACCGTGGAGCGCACCCGGGGGTCGCCCTTCGGCAGGAAGCCGACGAAGGGGATGAGCAGCGCGCTCGCATCGACCGTCTCGCTGCCGTAGGCCTGCACGAAGCACTGCTTGGCCTCCGACCAGCCGTTCGCCAAGATGTCGGCGTGCAGCTTCACGGCCTCGTCCCGCCAGCGCTCCACGGGGCTGTCGTCCGAGCGCGTCTGCGCGATGCGGACGGCGCGGTCGAGGGCGACCCAGCACATGATCTTGGAGTAGACGAAGTGCTGCTCCGGCCCGCGCACCTCCCAGATGCCGCGGTCCGGCAGGTGCCAGAGGTCGCAGGCGAGGTCGGCCGAGCGCCGGAGCAGCTCCCACGCATTCTCGCTGAGCGAGCCGTAGTGATTGTGGTACGCCTCCAGGCTGAGCGCGACCTCGCCGAAGACGTCGAGCTGGCGGTGGAACGCGGCGTCGTTGCCGATCCGTACCGGGCCCGAGCCGCGGTACCCCTCCAGGTGGTCGAGCGTCTCCTCCGCGAACGAGCTTTCGGGCGAGATGCCGTAGAGGATCTGCATCGAGTCGATGGCGAGCCAGCACTGGCCCACGATCCAGTCGACGAAGGCGATCCCCTCGTGCGGGTCGCCCAGCCGGAAGAGGATGCCCGCCGTCCAGGCGCCGTCGCGGAGCCACGAGAAGCGGTAGTCCCAGTTCCTCGGGCCGCCGATGGCCTCCGGCAGCGACGTCGTCGGCGCCGCGACGATGGCGCCGGTCGGGTCGTATATCAGCAGGTGCAGCGTTAGGAACGAGCGCACGACCAGATCCCGCCAGCCGCCGTCGTAGGTGAGCTTGCTGACGGTGGCGTGGTCGTGGCGGATCACGCGGCGCAGCTTCGCCTCGCAGTCCATCGAGCGCACGCTCGGGGCGCGCCGCACGCCGTAGGCGGCCACCACGTGGTAGACCTCGCCCTCGCGCACGGTGAACGTGCCCACCGCCTGCTCCCCGCCGTCCGGGGCGCGCTCGATGGCGACCGGCACGCCGGTGACGAGCGCCACGGTCTCGCCGCCGTTGCGCGCGAGCACGCCGGAGGCCGTGGGCTCGAGCGACGTCGCCCCGCGCGCGTAGTCCAGCCGTGGCTGGAACAGCAGCCGCATGTCCACGCTGCCGCGCCGGCCGCGAACGATACGGATGATCTGGTGGGGCGAGCCAGGGGCTCTCAGCGCCGCCCGCGGCATGAAGTCTTCGACCACGACGGCGCCCGAGGCCGTCTCAAAGCTCGTTTCGAGCACGGTGGTCTCGGGCAGGTACCGCTGCGACGCCGCATAGCACCCCGCCGGTCCGCCCACGGGTGCGATCGAGAACCGGCCGCCCTTGGTATCGTCCAAGATGGCCCCGAAGCAGCTCGGCGAGTCGAACCGGGGGAAGCACGCCCAGTCGATGACGCCGTCGCGGGTGACGAGCGCGCACGAGTTCATGTCGCCGATGAGGCCGTGGTCTTCGATGGGGGCGTAGGCGATCAGTGCACCTCGCAGGGGTTCGCGGCTAGTCTACCTTTACTTTGGATTCCCGCGGCCTTTGCACGGTGCCTGCGGGTCGGTTCGCGCCAGCGTAGAATCCCCGAAGAAACGGGCAGGGGCCGTGCGTGGCCCAGCATCGAGCAAGGAGGCACCCATGTCACCCATGTATGGATCACGAGGGAGCATCGGCCACGTCTGCCCGTCCATCCCCCTGGACATGATCCTCAACGAGGTCTCCCGGATGCTGCCCGAGGACGTGATGATGGTCTATTCGAGCCTGCATGTGCAGCAGCTCCGCCAGGAGGACTTCGACCGCGCCCTCTCGCTGCTCGACGAGGCCGTCGGCCACATGGTTGACGGCGAGGCCGACTGCATCGTGGTGGGCGGTGGCCCGGTCGTGACGGCCATCGGCTCGGACGAAGGCGTCGTCGAGCGGACGAAGGAGATATCGCACGTGCCGTCCATCAGCACGACCGGTGCCATGCTGGCCGGACTCGACAGCTTCGGCGCGAAGAAGATCGCCATAGCGACGCCATACCCGGAGGAGCGCAACGTGGCGCTCAAGCGCTACCTGGAGCAGCGCGGCTACGACGTGGTGGGCGTGAAGGGCCTCGGCATCGCGCGGGCCGCCGAGATCGCACGGCTGCCCTTCGAGCGGCCCTACGAGCTCGCCGTCGAGGTCGCGCGCGAGGCCCCGGAGGCCGAGGCGATGTACATCCCCTGTGCCCGCTTCCCCGTGGTCCGCAGCATCGAGGCGATCGAGGCCGAGGTGGGCATCCCGGTCGTCACGAGCACGCAGGCGATGGTGTGGTGGGGGCTGCGGACCATCGACGCCGGCGACGCCGTGCCCGGCCACGGAAAGCTCTTCGCCAACGAGCTGCGGGCGGCGTAGAGCCGCTGAGCTAGCCCACGTCGTCCGCGGCCGAGGTGCCGGCGCGCCGGCCGAAGACGGAGCCGGCCATGAGCCCGGCGCCGCCCGCGTAGTTGTGGTAGAAGAGCCCGCCGACCAGCTCGCCGGCCGCGTAGAGCCCGCCGATGGGGCGGTCGGTCGTGTCGAGCACCTGCGCGCGGGCATCGATCCGCAAGCCCCCGAAGGTGAACGTGATGCCGCAGGTCACGGCGTACCCCTGGTAGGGGGGCTCGTCCAGCGGCAGCGCCCAGTTGGACTTGGGTGGCTCGATGCCCTCGGTGTGGACGCCGTCGAGCACCGTCGGGTTGAACTCGCCCGGCTGGCAGGCCGCGTTGTACTCGGCGACCGTCCGCACGAGGCCCGCGGGGTCGATGTCCAGGGCCTCGGCGAGCTCTTCCATCGTGGCGGCCTCGGCCATCGTCACCTGCGGGATGCGGTACTCGTCGCGCAGCAGGTGGAGCGTCTTCTGGTCGAAGAGCTGGTAGGCGACCCGCTGGGGCAGGCTCAGGATCTCGCGTCCGTATTTGGCGTAGGTGTAGTTCCGGAAATCAGCCCCCTCGTCGACGAACCGCTTTCCCTCCGCGGTGACGATGAGGCCGAAGGGGTAGGAGTGCTTCTGGTAGAGGTCGGCGACGGCCGCGTTGCCGAAGGGGGGCGCGTTGAGGTCCCAGGCGACGGCGTGGCAGCCACTCCAGTGGCCGAAGGGCTGCGCGCCGATGTTGAGCGCCATCTGGATGCCCTCGCCGGTGTTGAACCGCACGCCGCGCACCTTGGCGAGCTCCCACCCCGGCCCGAGGTAGCGCGCGCGCATCTCCGGGTTGGCCTCGAAGCCACCGCAGGCGAGCACGACGGCTCCGGCGCTCAGCTCCTCGTAGCCGGCGGGCGATCTGACGACGACCCCGGAGACCGCCCCCGCATCGTTGGTCATGAGGCGGACGGCCGCGGTGTCGTAGCGCACCTCGACGCCGCGCTCCTGGGCGACCGCGAAGAGCTGGTCCGAGAGCCCTTTGCCGGCGCCCACCGCTTCGAGGCAGAGCCCGCCCCAGAAGCGGTAGACCTCGCCGTCCTTGAAGGCCTGGTGCGACCAGGACGGCACGAACCGGATGCCCTGATCATAGAGCCAGCGCATCGTCGGGAAGGAGCCGCGCACCAGTGCGTTCGCCATCTCCTGGTCCGACAGCCCTTCGGTCACGCGCATCAGGTCGTCGAAGTATTTGCGCTCCGGGTACTCCCCGACTTCGAGGACGGCAAGCTCGGCGTCGGAGAGGTCGGGCACGAGCTGGCGGACGTCGTCGATGCCTTCGTAGGCGAAGCGGATCGCGCCGCCGGTGAAGTAGGTATTGCCGCCGCGCAGGTGCTCGGGCGCCTTCTCGATCGCGAGCACGGACCGTCCGCCCTCGCGTGCGGCGAGTGCCGCGCAGAGGGCTGCGTTCCCGGCGCCTACGACGATGACGTCCGCGGCCTCGGCCATGGGGGGCTCCTCCTCATCCGTCCAGACGTTCGCCGTCCGGGGGTTAGGTTAGCAGCACCTGGCCCGAACCCCTCACCCTTGCCGGGGCGCGAGCGCTCGTTGACACCCTCCGCCGCCACGCGTATGTTCACGGAGCCTCGGGCCGGGCGGCCCAAGACGGCTTTTCCAGGGAGGGAGTTGGCGCATGGACAAGCTTCGGCTGAGCTTCATCTCGGCAAGCAACGAGCGGGTCGCACCCTTGCTCCAGGGCGACGTCGAGGTGGAGGGCATCGAGTTGATCTGGACCAACTCGGACCCGTCGGAGACCTTCTGGCGGCAGCTCAAGTTCAACGAGTTCGAGGTCTGCGAGATGTCCTTCTCGTCGCTGCTGATCGCCAAGGCCAACGGCAGCGACCTGGTGGCCATCCCGGTCTTCCCGTCGCGCCGCTTCATGCATGCGACCCTGTCGGTCAACGTCGACGCGGGGGTCGAGAAGCCCGGCGACCTCTACGGGAAGCGCATCGGCGTCGGGGAGTACCAGCAGACGGCGTCCCTGTGGATGCGCGGCGTCCTCCAGCACGACTTCGGCGTTGACCAGTACAGCGTGGAGTGGCACATGGAGCGCAGCGAGGAGCTGAGCCACGGCGGGGCGACGGGCTTCAAGCCCCCGAAGGGCATCAAGTTCCACCGCATCCCGAAGACCAAGTCGCTCGCCACGATGCTTGTGGCGGGAGAGCTCGACGCCGCGCCCTTCGGCCGGGCGCTGTCCAACGAGAAGAACGTCATCGACCGCTCGACGACGATCAAGCCCGCCGCCTCCGACTTCAACAAGGTGAAGCCGCTCTTCCCCGAGTTCATCAAGGAGGGGACGCGGTTCTTCAAGGAGCACGGCTACGTTCCCGCCAACCACTGCTACGCGATCCGCGGCGACGTCTACGAGAAGCATCCGTGGGTCGCGTTCAACCTGTTCGCGGCGCTCGTGCGGGCCAAGGAGGCCTGGTACGCGCAGCTCTCGAGCAAGATCCCCTCGGATATGATCTTCGGGCCCCAGTACATGGCGCAGACCCGCTCGATCTTCGGCCCCGACCCGTACCCCTACGGCATCGCCGACAACGAGAAGATGATCCAGCAGATGATCGACTTCTCCTTCGAGCAGGGCCTGACGCCGCGCAAGATGGAGTTCGAGGAGCTGTTCGCAAAGCCGATGCTGGACCTGTAGAAAGACCCGGCCGCCCGGACCGTATCCGGTATCCATACAACACAACGCGCGGTAGTCCACCGAGAGTCCAAAGGAGAAGAGAGATGTTCGAAGGCAAGAAGGTGATCGACGTCCACGGACACATGACCACGCCCCCGACGTTCCGGGCGGCCGTGGCCGGCATGGTGTCGCAGAACACGCCGCCGCACGGGATCGATATACCCGACGAGGCGTTGGCGAACGCCAACAAGCGCCACATCGACATGCTGGACGACCACCAGGTCGACTTCCAGCTGATCTCGCCGCGGCCCATCGCCATGTGGCACTGGATGCGGCCGTTCCTCCAGCACGCCTGGGCCGAGATGACGAACGACGTCATCGCCCAGATCTGCAAGCTCTACCCGGACCGCTTCGCGGGGGTCGCGCAGCTCCCGCAGAGCCGCGACGAGGACACCTCCCACGTCCTCGACGAGATGAACCGGGCCGTCAACGACCTTGGGTTCGTCGGCGTCCTCGTCAACCCGGACCCCGCCGGCGACCGGCAGACGCCGGGGATGCACGAGGAGTACTGGTACCCCCTGTACGAGCGCGCCGAGGAGCTGGGCGTGGTCCTGATGGTCCACCCGTCGCTCACCTTCGACAAGCGCGTGGAGATCGTGCACGCGAACTACCAGCTCAACAACGTGGTGGAGGAGTTCATCGCGATGCAGCTCCTCGAGCACGGCACCGTGTTCGACGACTTCCCGAAGCTCAAGGTGTTCGTCTGCCACGGCGGCGGCGCGCTGCACCGCTTCATCGCCGAGGACCGGCACCGCGGCCAGCGGGACCTCTCCAACAACCTCTGGTTCGACACCTGCGTGCTCGAGAAGAACGTGCTCGAGGCCACCATCAAGCAGAAGTCGGCCAAGCAGATGCTCTTCGGCACCGAGGCCCCCGGCTCCGGCGGGCAGAAGCGCCCGGAGTCGGGACGTCCCAGCGACGACCTGGTCCCGGTGATCGGGGAGATCGACTTCCTGAGCACCGAGGACAAGCATGGCATCTTCCACGACAACGCGTTCAACGCGGTGCCGCTGCTGGAGAAGGTCCTGAAGCCCAGCGCGGTCTAGCGGGCGGGCCATCCACGGGCAATGGCGCGGCGGGGCGTCCGGACGACGGGCGCCCCGCTTGCTTCCCTGCCTTGGGCAGGGCATCCAGAGAAGGAGACGCACATGGCGGAGGGACCCATCGACGTGCGGCGGTTCGCGGTCGAGATCCTCGAGAACGCCCACCGCGCACTGAACCGCGCGGTCGATGGCCTCACCGACGAGCAGATCTTTCAGCAGCCGTCGCCCGACACGAACTCCATCGGCTGGCTGGCGTGGCACCTGAGCCGGTGGAAGGACCGCTTCGCCGGCCGCGTATCCGGCGCGCCGGAGGTCTGGGTGAGCGAGGGCTGGGCAGAGCGCTTCGGCATGGCCGCCGATGCCACCGGCCTGGGCGATACGCCGGAGCAGGTCGCGGCCTTCCGGCCGGACCGCGCGCTGCTCTTCGGCTACGTCGATGCCGCCCACAGATCAACCGTCGCCTACGTCGCGGCGATGACCGACGACGACTTCGAGAAGCCGTACCAGTACGCGTCCTCGCAGGACCCGCGGCCGGCCTGGCGGGGGCTCACCGGCGTCATCATGGACTTCACGCAGCACACCGGCCAGATCGCCTACCTGCGCGGACTCATCACCGGCTTCGGCTGGCGCGGGTAGCGCCCGCAACAGCGCGCTCGCCCTCCCGCCCGTCGTGAGAAACAACGCATGACCCAACCACCCCGGTCACGGTGGTCCCGGTGGTGGCGGTGGCGGCCGCGCCAGGGTCGTGACCTGATCACCGTCTCCATCGAGCGGGGAGCCGATGCGGACGGGTGCGCCATCTGCTGGGTCCTCGCCTCACGGGAACACCGGAGTCTGTGGATCCTGCTGCGGGAGAACATCCTCGACCCCGGCACCCGCAGCGACTGGAACCGCACGCTGGGGTTCTGCGCTCGGCATACCTCGGCTCTGTGCGCCACGGCGAGTCGCATGGGCCAGCTGCCGGGGGTCGCCATCCTCTTCGGCGACAGCGCGCTCGAGGCCGCGCGCAGGATCGGAGCGGGCGCGCCGCTGCACGTGTGGCGCGACTGCCTGGAGTGCCGGCGCGAGGCCCAGTCCGAGGCCGCCCACATCCGGCGTCTCAAGCAGCACCTCGGAGACGCTGGCTGGACGGAGCGGTGGGCTCCAAGCCTGCGCCTCTGCGTGGATCACGCCGCGCCGCTGAGGGCAACGGGCGGCGGCGGAGCCGGAGCCGGGGTCTCCCTCACGGCCCACCTGCGCGCGCTGGCGGCCCCACCCGGAGAGCACGATGACGAGCGCTCGCCCCGGAGCAGCCTCGCCGCGCTCTCGGACGCGCTGCTGGGGTTCGCGTCGCCGGAGGGCATCCCCGCGCTGCCCCGTTGGGGCTGCGCCCACTGCGACGCCGAGGCCACCGCCGTCGTTCAGGAGGGGCGCAGGCTGTTTCGAGATGAGGCCATTCTTCACGGGGCGATCTGCCGGCGCCACGCAGGCCTGCTCCTCGCAAGCTCCGAGGTCACGCCCACGCAGCTTGCCGTCCACTACGCCGTGGCGCTCGGGGAGGCAGCCGACGCGCTGGAGCAGCGCGCCCAGATCCGGGGCCGCGCCAAGGGCCTGGCCGTCCCCACGGCCCCATGCCCGCTCTGCGTCTTCGTCGACGCTCACGCTCACGAGATCGCGGCCAGCGCGGCGCCGGGCGGCTCCGGAGCCGCCCTCTGCCTGCGGCACACGGAGGCGGCGATGGAGCGGCCCGCCGGGGGAGCCACCTCCAGCGCCTCCCGTGCGGCACACGTCGAAGTGCTGCGGGCGCTGTCCCACGAGCTGTTCGAGCTCCACCGCAAGAGCTCCTGGGACGCGCGCAACGAGCCCAAGGGCTCGGAGGAGACGTCATGGATCAGGGCGGCCCACTACCTCACCTACGACACAAGGGCACAGCCCTTGACCCATAGCGGGTAGCGCTCCCGGCACGGCGCGATCGCCGTCATGCAGGGCGCGTCTCGCATCTCGGCGTTTGACCGGCCGCCGCCTCATCCGTAGCATGCGCCCATGGCTGAGCGCACGCTGAGCAGGGCCCTGTTCGCCGACTTCTACGAGCTGACCATGGCCCAGGCCTACTGGCAGCACGACCGGCGGGGGACGGCCACGTTCAGCCTCTTCTTCCGCAGCTACTCCCCGGACCGCGCCTACGCCGTCTTCGCCGGCCTCGAGAGCGCGCTGGCGTACGTCGAGGAGCTGCGCTTCACGAGCGACGACGTCGACTATCTGCGCTCGCTCGATATGTTCGATGCGGACTTCCTCTCGTTCCTGAGTGGCCTGCGGTTCACCGGCGACATACGCGCGATGACGGAGGGCGACCTTGCCTTCGCCGACGAGCCGGTGATCGAGGTCACCGGGCCGATCATCGAGGCGCAGATCGTCGAGACGGCCGTGATGAACGCGATCAGCACCGAGACGCTGCTGGCGACCAAGGCATCGCGGGTGGTGCACGCCGCGGCGGGGAGGGCGGTGGTCGATTTCGCGGCGCGCCGGACCCACGGGGAGGAGGCCGCGGACAAGCTGGCGCGTGTCAGCTACCTCGCCGGCTGCGCCGGGACCTCCAACGTGCTGGCCGCCGCGCGCCACGGCATACCGCCGGTGGGCACGATGGCGCACTCGTTCATATCGAGCTTCCCCGCCGAGATCGACGCCTTCCGCGCCTACGCCGACTCCTTCCCGGACGCCACGACGCTGCTGGTGGACACCTACGACACGCTGGCGGGGACCCGCCACGCCATCGAGGTCGCCAAGGAGCTCCGCGCCAAGGGGCACGCGCTCCGAGCGCTCCGGCTCGACAGCGGCGACCTGCTCGCGCTCTCCGTCGAGTGCCGGCGGCTGCTGGACGAGGCTGGGCTGCAGGAGGTGGAGCTGTTCGCAACCGGCGGGCTCGACGAGTTCGAGATCGACGCGCTGGTGCGCTCCGGTGCGCCCATCGACGGGTTCGGCGTGGGCACGAAGCTGGGCGTGTCGGCGGACGCGCCGTGGATGGACTGGGCGTACAAGCTGGTCGAGCACGCCGGGGCGCCGGTCCTCAAGCTGAGCCCGGGCAAGGAGACGCTGGCCGGGCCCAAGCAGGTCTATCGCGTCGGCGCGGCCGAGTACGAGCACGACGTCATCGCGCTGGCCGACGAGCCACCCTTCGAGGATGCGCGGCCGCTGCTCCGCGAGGTGATGCGCGGTGGGAAGCGCGTCGAGGCCGCGCCGTCGCTCGCGTCGCTGCGGGAGCGCTTCGCGGCCGAGTTCGCGCGCCTGCCGGAGCGGCACAAGGCGCTCCGCGCCCCCGAGCGCTACACCGTCGAGCACTCGCTGGAGCTCGACGCCCTGCAGTGGCGGCTCACGCAGTGGGTCGCGCAGCACGAGCTGGGCGGGTCAGCTTCCTAGGCGGGCGCCAGCAGCTCCATGCTGCCCGCGAAGTGCGCGCCGGCCTCGGCCATCCGGGCCACCGCGCGATCGCCGTCGCCGGGCTCGACGTCGACGGCGCCGATGGCGTCGCTGACCACGGTGGTCTCGAAGCCGCGCTCGATCGCGTCGAGGACCGTGTGCAGCACGCAGTAGTCGGTGGCGAGGCCACCCACGAACACGCGCGTGACGCCCGCGTCCCTGAGCTGCGTATCGAGATCGGAGTCGATGAAGCCCGAATAGGCGTCCGCGCCGGGGCTCGTTCCCTTGCGGATGATCGTTACGCCGGCCGGGAGGACCATGGCCGGGTGGAAGTCGGCGCCGCCGGTGTCCTGGACGCAGTGCGCGGGCCAGGGGCCACCCTGCTCCTTGAAGGACGAGTGCCCGGCGGGGTGCCAGTCCTGGGTGGCGTACACGCGAGCGCCACGGCCCCGGAAGGTGTTGGCGAGCATGCTCATGGTGGAGGCGACGTCCATCCCGGTGGGCACCGGTAGCGCACCGCCGGGGCAGAAGTCGTTCTGGACGTCGACGATGATGAGCGCATCACGCTCGCTCAATTCCATGCGCTCTCCCGCACAAGGGCACAGCCCTTGACCCACACAAGGGCATAGCCCTTGACCCACATGAGGGTAGCATCGTTGACTGCGGGGGATCGCTGTCATCCATCACTGTCCCTGCGAGCGTCCGGCCGGGCCGTTGCGAAGGGGAAAAGGCTATGCGGGAACCAGGAACGGCCCCCGAGTGGGTCCAGGGCGATGCCCTGGCCCTGGTTGTCTTTGATTGCGATGGGGTGCTCGTGGACAGCGAGCCGATCTCCCAGCGCGTGTCGCTTGAGATGATCGCGGAGCATGGCGTCGAGATGGAGCCCGAGGAGATGGCTGCGCGCTATCTCGGGACGTCGGACGCCGACATGGCCCACGACATCGAGCGGAGGCTCGGCATCGCGTTCCCCGCCGGGTTCGTGGACGAGATGCAGGCCCGCAAGCTCGTCGCGTTCCGTGCCGGGGTCCTGGCGGTCGACGGCGCCGCCGACGCGGTGGCGGCCATCGCGAGCGCAGCGCCTGGGCTGTGCGTCGCCTCCAGCGGGCCCCGGGAAGCGACGCGGGTGAAGCTGGAGTCGGCGGGGCTGCTGGAGCCCTTCGACGGACATCTGTTCAGCGCCTACGACGTCCCGCGGGGTAAGCCGCACCCCGATGTGTTCCTGTACGCCGCCGCGCGGATGGGCGTCGAGCCGGCGAGGTGCGCCGTCGTCGAGGACAGCCTGCCCGGCGTGCGCGGCGCGGTGGCGGCGGGCATGCGCGTGCTTGGCTACGCACCGGGCGGCGGCGGGGCCGCGCTGCGGGATGCCGGCGCCGAGGTCTTCCAGCACATGGCCGACGTGCCTGGCCTGCTGGGCCTCTAGGGGGCCGTTCGGCGGGCACCTGGTATCATTTCGTGCGGGGAGCACGCTCACCATGCAGTTCACGAAGCTTCAAGGCGCCGGCAACGACTACATCTTCGTCGATGGCTTGTCCCAGCAGCGGGACTGGCCGGAGCTGTCGCGCCGTGTGTCCGACCGTCACTTCGGCATCGGGGCCGACGGGTTGATCGTGGCCGCGCCCTCGAAGGACGCCGACGTGCGGATGCGGATGTACAACGCCGACGGCTCCGAGGGCGAGATGTGCGGCAACGGCATCCGGTGCCTCGCGAAGTTCGTCCTGGAGCGCGGCCTTGTATCGACGACGAAGGACACGCTGTCCGTGGAGACGGGCGCGGGGCTGATCGCCGTGACGCCGTCGTGGGAGGACGGGCGCATCACGGGCGCCCGTGTGGACATGGGCGCGCCCGTGCTCCGGGCAGCCGACGTCCCGGCGGACCCGGCGGCGCTCGCGCCCAGCGACTACGCGAAGCTGGATAGGGGCATCGTGGAGGCGCTCGGCCTCGCACCGGACGACCTCATGTTCGACGCGCCGCTCACCACGGACGGCATCACGCTCGCCGGCACCGCGATCTCGATGGGCAACCCCCACTTCCTGGCGCTGCTGGAGGAGCCCGTCGCCGGCGTGGCGCTGGAGCGGTTCGGGCCGCTGGTGGAGCACCACGCCGCGTTCCCCAAGCGCATCAACCTCACGATAGCGAACGTCACGGGCCGGGGCGCCCTCGACACGCGGACGTGGGAGCGGGGCTCCGGCCAGACGATGGCCTGCGGCACCGGCGCCTGCGCGACCGTCGTCGCCGCGCGGCTGCACGGGCTCGTCGACGACGTGGTCAGTGTGCGGGTGCCCGGTGGCGAGCTCACGATCACGTGGCCGGGCCACGGCTCCGTTATCCTGGAGGGCGACGCCGTCGAGGTCTTCTCCGGCGAGTGGCCGGATTAGCAGGGCACAGCCCTGCACCCACTCTCCAGCGCAGAACGACGGTGGTACGCAGGGGCGGTCGGGCGCTGGCCGGACCGCTCCTGAACGACAGCGATGCACTGCACTTAGCGATGCTACCCTCTTGTGGGTCAAGGGCTGTGCCCTTGTGGAGGACCGATGCAACTTGCCCGCCGGCTCGACCAGCTCCCCCCCTACCTCTTCCTGGAGATCAGCCGGAAGATCGCCGAGAAGCGTGCGCAGGGCGCCGACATCGTTAGCTTCGGCATCGGCGACCCAGACATCCCGACGCCCGCGCACATCCTCGATGTGCTGAAGCGCACGGCCGACGACCCGTCGAACCACCGCTACCCGGAGACCGACGGCTTACCGGCGCTCCGGGCGTCCATCGCGGCCTGGTACGGGCGGCGCTTCGGCGTCGATCTCGGCGACAAGCAGGTCGTCCCGCTCATCGGTGCCAAGGAGGGGATCGGGCACATGGCGCTCTGCCTGACCGACCCCGGCGACGTGGCGCTCATCCCCGACCCCGCGTACCCCGTCTACGCGGCAGGCACCATGTTCGCGGGCGGCACGGCGCACCTGATGCCGCTGCGGGAGGACCGCGGCTGGCTCCCCGACCTCTCCGCGATCCCTGCGGAGATTGCCAAGCGGGCGAAGGTCATCTGGATCAACTACCCGAACAACCCCACCGGCGGCCTTGCGACGCTTGAGTTCTTCGAGGAGGTCGTGGCCTTCGCCAAGGAGTACGACGTCGCCGTCTGTCACGACGCCGCCTACTCCGAGGTGACCTTCGACGGCTACGTGGCGCCGAGCTTCCTCCAGGTGCCCGGCGCCATCGACGTCGGCATCGAGTTCCACTCCCTCTCGAAGACCTACAACATGACCGGCTGGCGCATCGGGATGGCCGTCGGCAACGCGACGCTCATCGACGCGCTGGTGCGCGTGAAGTCGAACCTGGACTCCGGCATCCCGCAGGCCGTCCAGTACATGGGCATCGAGGCGTTGGAGCACACCTCGCAGGAGTGGCACGACGCCAATAACGAGATCTACCGCCGCCGCCGCGACCGGGTCGTGGAGGTGCTGCGGGCCATCGGGCTCGACGTCACGACCCCCAAGTCCGGCCTCTACGTCTGGGCGCGCTGCCCGGATGGGTGGACGTCGGCCGAAGTGGCGACGGCGCTGCTCGATGAGCATTCGGTCGTCGTCACGCCGGGCCGCGGGTACGGCGAGGCAGGGGAGGGGTACATCAGGCTCTCGCTGACGACGCCCGACGACCGCGTGGACGAGGGGCTGCGGCGCTTGGAAGGCTGGCGGCTGCCGAGCAAGCCGGCGGCCTGAGTCCCAGACGGAGGCTGTTCACATCGCAAAGAAGAAGAGATCGTCCACCGAGACGAGCGGGGGCTCGGAGCGAGCGCTGCTGGTCGGCGTCGCCATCAAGGGCCGCCGCGCGCCCTGGTCGCTCGCCGATTCCCTCAGCGAGCTCGGGCAGCTCGCCGCGACCGCCGGCGCCGAGGTCGTGGGCTCGGTGGAGCAGCGCCTCGACTCCCCGTCGGGCACCTACGTCGGCAAGGGCAAGCTCGAAGAGCTCAAGGAGCTGCGCGCCACCGCCCCCTTCGACACGATGATCTGCGACGACGAGCTGACGCCGACGCAGCAGCGCAACATCGAGAGCGCCTTCGGCGAGGACGTGAAGGTCATCGACCGCACAGCGCTGATCCTGGACGTCTTCGCGCAGCATGCCGGGAGCAGGGAAGGGAGCCTCCAGGTGGAGCTTGCCCAGGCCGAGTACCTCCTGCCGCGCCTGGTGGGCCAGTGGAGCCACCTGGAGCGGCTCGGCGGCGGTATCGGCACGCGGGGGCCCGGCGAGTCGCAGATCGAGACGGACCGCCGCATCATCGGCCGGCGCATCCACCACCTGAAGCAGGAGCTGGAGCGGGTGCGGCGGCACCGGGCGCAGTACCGGCAGCGGCGCACCCGCGGCGGCGTGCGCACCATCTCCCTCCTCGGCTACACGAACGCCGGGAAGAGCAGCATGCTGAACGTGCTCTGCGGCGCGGAGGTGGAGGTGCGCGACCAGCTCTTCTCGACCCTCGACCCGATCACGCGGCGGGTGCGCATGCCGGACGGAGAGAACGTGCTGCTCACCGACACCGTGGGCTTCATCCAGAAGCTGCCGACGGCACTGGTCGCTGCGTTCCGTGCAACGCTCGAGGAGCTGGGCGAGGCCGACGTCCTCCTGCACGTGGTCGATATCTCGCATGCGAACGCTCCGGAGCACGTCGACGTGGTCGACGCCGTCATCAAGGACCTGGGGTTGCAGACGAAGCCGCTGGTGCTCGCGCTGAACAAGGCCGACCTGCTCGACCCGGACGTCGAGACGAGCTTCCAGGCGTCCGTGGGCGGTGCGACGGCCGTGCTGACCTCCGCGCGCACCGGCCTCGGAGTCGACGAGCTGCTGGCGGCGGTCCAAGCGGCCCTCGGCCCGGCGGACCCCCGGACGGGGTAGGCCGTTGGCTGGCTCCCAATAAACTCGCCCTATTGTAGTTATGTAAAGTATGGCTTCGGTCCGGCCGGGGCCGCCCGCCTCCGACCGTCCCGGCTCCCAGGAACGCCCGGTGTAGAATGAGCGCGGCGTTTGGGTGGCGGCCGCCATCCAAACGCCTTCGTTGCCCAGCGCTCGTATGCGTTCTCATCGGGAGGTTCCTCGTGCGCGTCGGCCGGTCGGTCCTGATCTTCGCGCTCGTCGCCGGATGGGTTGCGGCGGCCGTCGCGACGTTCGGCGGTATCTTCGAGTCGCGCTCCGCGCCGGTGAGCGAGGTGGACGAGGTCATCCAGCGGCTCCGGAACACCTTCATCGGCGCCGGGGAGATCTCCGACGAGGAGCTCCGCCGGGCCGCCATCGAAGGGATCATCGACTCCCTCGACGACCCCTACACGTCCTATCTGTCGCCCGAGCAGTACACACGGTTCATCGACTCCATGGAGGCGGGCGACAGCGAGTTCGAGGGCATCGGCGCCGAAGTGACGGCCCGGGGCGGAGAGATCATGATCCTCTGGCCCCTGGCCGGCTCTCCGGCGAGGCGGGCCGGCGTGCAGGCGGGCGATGTGATCCTCGAGGTCGATGGCGTGGTCGTCAAGGGCATGTCGCTGCTCGAGGTCGTGACCCTGATCCGCGGTCCCAAGGGTACCGAGGTCGTGCTCAGGCTGCGGCCGGCGGGCAGCATCCGCTATGTGGACGTGACCGTGGTGCGCGACACCATCGTCCTCACCACCACGTCGGCGCGCATCCACGAGGGGGACATCGGGTACCTGCGGCTCGACCGGTTCGACCGGAGCGTGCTGGAGCGGCTCCCCGCGGCCATCGCGGAGCTCCGGGAGCAGGGAGCGCGAGGGCTCATCCTCGACCTGCGCGGCAACACCGGCGGCCTCGTCGAGACGGCCATCGCCGTGGTGAGCGAGTTCGTCCCCGAGGGCCTCGTCTTCCGGTCGCGCAACGCCGACGGCACCGAGGAGGAGCACGAGGTCACGGGCGAAGGCACGGCCTACGACCTGCCCCTCGTCGTGCTCGTGGACGGCTTCTCGGCCAGCGCGTCCGAGATCACGGCCGGCGCGCTCCAGGACCACGGCCGCGCCACGGTGGTGGGCTCCCAGACCTTCGGGAAAGGCAGCGTGAACCTGCTCAGCGAGCTCGGTTCCGGCTCCGGCCTCTACGTCACGACGGCCCGCTGGGTGACGCCCGACGGCAGGCTCATCGAGGGGATCGGGCTCGAGCCCGACATCCTGGTCGGCAACAGCTTCGACGTGCAGGCCCTGCAGCGCCTGGGGTTGCTCACGCAGTCGCTGTGCGAAGGGTTCGCCGAGGACGGCGCGGAGCTTGGCGACCGCCCGGCGCTCGCTGCGGCCATCGAGAGCCTCTGCAACGTGCAGCAGCAGCCCTTCGAGCCACCGGAGACGGACGAGGCGTTCGATGCGGCGGTCGAGGAGCTCCGCCGCCTCATGGGGGCCTGAGCGGATGCCTCCCAAGCGGTCCAAGAAGAAGCGGGCCAAGGCGGCCCCTCCGGCGGGCGAGCGCCAGCCGTACTTCCGCACCGTCGCGGACAACCGGCGGGCGCGGTTCGACTACGACCTGATGGAGCGCCTCGAGGCCGGACTGGCGCTCACGGGCACGGAGATCAAATCCGTGCGCGCGGGCAAGGCGACGATCAGGGACGCGTACGCCCAGATACGCGACGGCCAGATGTGGCTCCACAACATGCACCTCGCGCCGTGGACGGGCGGCGGCCCGTGGAACCACGAGCCGATGCGCTCACGGCGTCTGCTGCTCCACCGGGGCGAGATCGACCGTTTCGGCCGCCAGGTCCTCCAGAAGGGGCTGACGATCGTGCCGCTGCGCCTCTACATCAAGGGCCACTTCGCGAAGGTGGAGGTCGCGCTGGCGAAGGGGCGCCGCAGCTACGACAAGCGTCAGGCCATCATGCGCCGCGAGACGGCGCGCGAGATCGGCCGGGCGATGCGCCGGGACGCCTAGCGGCAGGGCGCAGCCCTGCCCCCACTCGCCAGCGGCAGGGCACAGCCCTGCACCCACTCGCCGGCGCAGAGCGTCGGTGCCGGAGGCCGTGGCTCACGCGCCGGCCGGACCGTCTTCCCTACCCGTCCGCACCAGCGCTCGAAGGCGTTACGAGACTCTCCAGTAAAACTTTTGCGTGTGGACAGCTAAAGACTCGTGGGTGGCGGCCATATCATGTCGAAATCCGCCACTGTTTGTGATAGACTGATACCGTTGGGGATGCGTGGTTTCGACAGGGGGTTTGCTGGGCAGGATTGCAGGCCGAGTTCGTCACCCACTCGCGAATCAGGTGGCAAAAAATCGACTGCCAACGAACCAGTCGCACTGGCTGCCTAACCGTAGCCACGCTCCGGTCGCCAACCCTGGCGGTGACCGGTAAGCGCTGAAAGACCGGGGTGCTGCGGTCCCGACGCCGCTAGGGATCGCCTAAGAGCAGCGGCAGGCGGTTGAGTAGTCCGCCGGTGGACGGCTCAGCCGCATGATAAATCGCCGGATAAGCCTGTAGCACATCCGCGCCCGACGTCTCCTGGACGGGGAGTTCGACTCTCCCCCATCTCCACCAAGAACACGGTATCGGCCGCCGGCCTCGGCCAGCGGCCTCTCAGCCTCACAGCGGGAAACGGAGGGAAGCCATGACCACGAAGGAACAGCAGCCGGAAACGCAGGCCGAGCGGAGCTACTGTGCGATGTCCCCGACGGGAGCGCACCGCTGGATGCTGGAGGGGGCGCGCCAAACCATGCGTGGCGAGTGCAAGTACTGCCACGCCGAGCGGACGTTCCGTCCGTTCGACGAGACCGTGGGCTTCAACAACAGCCGGGGGAAGCACCGGGCCGGCTGAACGCCGAACACCGCCAGCAGTCAGCGGGAGCGGCTCAGTCACGCCCACGGGCTCGAATCATCCTGCCTGTGAGCGCGCGCGTCTGGGCGCTCGATAGCCCCTAGGCGCTTCCCTGGGAGTATGCTCAGTCGCGGCGTTGATCGTTGCGCGCTCATCGCCATCAGGAGCGAGGCCTGGGCATGCCGAGAGCCAGTCTGGAAGCAAATCTCACGAGCTTGATTCAGGCCGGCTATCTCCTCTACTACGCGATGGGGCACAGATCCGGGGTGCTCGCAGGCGACCTACTCCTGCACGTGGAGGACGGGACGCTCAAGCTTCCGAGCTTTGAGGACGGATACGAAGCCTGGTATTCAGAAGCGATGCGAGTGGTATCCCAGATAATCCCAGATCGTCTGACCGACTTCGTGGCCCAGTACAAGAACGACAAACGCAAGTCCGTGACCCACCTGACGTATACGATCTCAGACTCGCTACTAGGCCTTTCATGGGGCTCTAACGCGGTGGTCGCGGACGCGATACTCAAGATGAAGACCCAGTTGGGGATTCTGCAGGCCGCCGAGGTGGTGTTCAAGAGTGCCCTAGTGGACATTGGTGAGGTACTCCGGGCAGACCTGTTCGACACCGAGTTGGAAGCAGCTGCGGAGCTCGCAAAGCAAGGCTTTGTCCGATGCGGAGGCGCAATTGCCGGTGTGGTGCTCGAGAAGCATCTTGCGCTCACGTGTGAGACGCATGGCCTAAAGACCAGGAAGCGGCGCCCCACCATCAATGATCTAAATCAGTTACTGAAAGACAATGGCAACATTGACACGGCGCACTGGCGCTTCGTTCAGCACCTCGGGACCTCCGTAACCTTTGCGACCACGACGGCGACCGAGAACCAACAATGGATGACGTTGCGGAACTGATTGAAGGGGTCGGCAAAGCGATCAAGACGGTGAGCTAGGAGTTACCGACGCCGCGGGCTTGAGTCAGTTCCCCGCCGCGCGGGCAGATAGCGCACAAGATTCGCCCAGCAACGGCTCGAAGGAACGCTTCGGCCTGATGCTGACCACCGCCCGAGCCTCCCGCGCGTCCACGTAGACCGCATCGAGCACGGTCAGCAGCAGGCGCCGGCGCTCCGAGAGGTCCGCGGCCGCCCATAGCTCCGGCAAGCGCTGGACGAGCCGCCCCGCCTCGGCCACGGCGTCGGAGGCGGCACCTGATATGCTGGTAAGTACAAGGCACGATGAGTAGCAGTCCGCTTTCGGCTAGGCCTGGCGACGGATCTTCCCCCATTCCCGGCTTCCCTTCCGCGTAACACTGACTGACTTGCCTACCAGCCGACCCAGGAGGTCAGTCTGACGAATGCCGTCGCCCATCATGACGAATCAACCAAGGCAGAGAGAAGGCAGCAATCAGAGGCGAGCCCACCGAGGCCCGCCTGCGGTCCGGCATGAGGGCAGCTGCGCGAGTTGTGGTACTCCGACGACGCTGCCGTTCAAGCCGACGGCCGAGCGGCCTGGGTACTGCCCGGCATGCTTCAGGAACCGGAGGGGGGCTCAGGTCAGGGAAACCGAGCGTGGCGGTGCAGGAGATGAGCGGTCCGAGCGCCGGGCGCGGCCCGAGGACGCATCCCATCCCGAGGTGTTCGCGGGGTTCGACCTGCGACCCCGAACGCGATCGGCGTTGAGCCGCATGGGGATCACGTCGCCCACACCGATCCAAGAGCAGGCCATCCCCTGGCTCAAGGAGGGCCGGGACGTGGTTGGGCAAGCGCAGACCGGCTCCGGCAAGACACTGGCCTTCGGTATTCCGCTGGTCGAGAACTGCACCCGGTCGACGCCGGGCGTGCAGGGTCTCGTGCTGGTGCCAACCCGCGAGCTCGCCATCCAAATTGCCTCGGTACTAGAGGACTTGGCGGAGCACCGCGTATCGATCACGCTGCTCTACGGCGGCAGGCCGTTGGGCGGCGAGAACCGTGCGCTCCAAAAGGGCGTGCAGATCGTCGTGGGGACCCCAGGCAGGACGCTCGATCACCTTCGCCAGGGCAACCTGTCGTTGCGCTCGCTGCGGACGCTGGTGCTCGACGAGGCAGATGAGATGCTCGACCGCGGTTTCACACGAGACGTGGAGGCGATCATCGCCGAGACGCCACCCCAGCGGCAGACCGTGCTGTTCTCGGCAACGATACCGGAGTGGGTAGCGAAGACCTCCAAGAAGCACCTCCGCGACCCGAAGATGGTGCGCGTGATCCCCGATGCGAGCGATGCACTCAAGATAGAGCACGTGATCTACAAGATCGACAGCGCCATGAAGCAGTCGGCGCTGCGGACACTGCTCGACCAGCGCGGCGCCGCGCCGATCCTCGTCTTCGGTAAGACGAAGCATGGAGTCAAGAAGCTCGCTGCGCAGCTGGTGGAGCTTGGCTACCCGGTGGTAGCGCTCCAGGGCAACCTGAGCCAGACAGCTCGGGAGAAGGCGATGGCGGACTTCCGGTCCGGAGCCACGCCAGTGTTGGTGGCGACGAACGTTGCGGCGCGCGGTCTGGACGTCGAGGGTATCGCGCAGGTGATCAACTACGATCTCCCGGACTCGCCGCTACTGTTCACGCACCGGGTTGGCCGCACAGGTCGCATGGGCAAGAGCGGCGAGGCGATCACATTCGTCACCCCCGACGAGGAGAAGAAATGGCGCGAGATCGAGCGGGGCACGGACGTGCGGTTTGCCATCAGGCGTTGGGGGCCGAAGGGACCGGAAACCTCCGGAGGACCAGCGAATGGACCCACGCCTACGGCCCGAGAAGCGCCCAACCGAGGTCGCGTCCCTCGCCGGGCGGCGAGCCCCAGCGGACCGCATCCACGCGGCACAGCGAAGGCGTCTTCGGCACGGCCCGCGGCGAGCGGGCTGGCACGAAGGACAGAGGCGCGCCCGCGGTCCTAGCCTCGGCTGCTGGCAGGAGTCAACCTAGCGACGCGGGGTTGGGCGCTCCCGGGGCCAGGTTCGTTGATTCCGGTGATTAAGGGTTTCAAGCGCTGGCGCTTCCGGGCCATCGGTAGTGGAAGGGCAGCAGAGGCGCCGGAGCGACGCTAGCCCGCACTGGAAGGCCTAGCGCGACACGTTCGGTGCCGTAGGTCGCACCCTGTCTGACGCATTGCGAACATCGTTCACCGACGGGCGTGACGGTATCGGTCGTGGCTCGACCCAGCCGATGTTTTCGCCCGATGCGGGACCGATCGAGGTGGTCCGAGCGACCCCGATCCCTCAAGAACTACGATAGGAGCCTAGCAAGACGCCATGATGCATGAACGCCGGCATCTGATCCGCGCTCCGTTGCGCATAGCGGGTGTTCCCGATCGGCGGACGTGGCGGAATCGTGCGTTTGCCTGCCTAGAGGTGCGTGCGCGAGTGGAGTGGCACCATCTGGGCCAAGCACCCTCCGCCGGTCCTCGCAGGCCGCTGTCTGAAACCAGACGACGCTCACTCCACCAGCGCCAGGGCGTCTGCAGGTAACGGAAGGAACTTCTGGTGTCGCCCTTGGAT
>JADFQE010000037.1 GCA_022561985.1 Chloroflexota bacterium | reverse complement strand
TTGTCGGCACACCCCCAACCTAGTCGCCTGAATCCTAGCTCGATGCGACTTCTGGGCGCAGGCAAGAACGCCTCCCCCGCCGACACCGGGGGGAGTGCGCTGGGACTTCTGGTCACCGAACCGTTGGGCCACGCGGTCCGGTCCAATGAGAGTCACCTTTGCCGGAATCGAAGCGACCTCAGCGACGAACCGGTACTCGTCGAGAGGAAGGTTCCTAGCGAGCCGAAGCCGCTCCACGACCGCGCGGCGGGTCAACACCGGAGGGCCTGCCACGCTTAGGCCGGACTCCACGCGGCCTTTCAGGTCAGACCGGGGCCGCCCGCGGCGAGCATAGGCCCCCGCATCTGCCGAGGCTTCGTACCCGGTCACGGACGCCGCGAAGCTGTCCTGGAAGTTACGGCGCCGGAATTCCCCGTCGTTGACGATCGGGAAGCCGATGGCCTCCTGGCTCGCAATCGCCTCGCGGATAGCGCGGTCTTCCTCTCCGCGCAGATCCTCTTGCGACGCCTGCTGCGCGTCGACCCGCCGGTGGAGGTCGAGCAGGGACTGAGGCCGTGAAAGGCTCCCGATATGGTCGACCCGGAGCCGGTCGAGCGTGCCAGGTATGGTTTCCTCCCCACTGACTTTGGCCACATCGGCGTCTCGGTTTACGACCAGAGGAACTCGCCGCAATCATAGAGCCTACGACAGCGATCTGAACGTTCCCTCACAGATCGATGGACGCCCTCCACGATAGTAAAACTCTCAAACTAGCGACCGAACTGGCTTCAGCCTGTTTTTGCAGTTCCACCGGCTGACTTGCCGACTCGTGCCTCCCGTCAAATTTGGCCTGGTTGGAGAGCGAGGCTTCCAGCGCGGTCCTCTCGCTGGAGCCGGTGCCTCCGTTTTGATCGAGACCACGACTTGCCGAAGGGGGCACGATGGGCGATCTTCGCGAGATCGAGGAGTAATGCATTGTTGGTTGACAGTGGTATGCGTACGCTCCTGCGTTTCTCAGGTCCGCTTCCCCCACGGCCAGAAACGACGTCGAGGGGCGGGCTTTGGCTCGGCGGACGATGACATGGCCTCTTCGAACGCTGCAACCTGCTGTTGGATCAGGTCCACCGTGATTTCTCCGAGGTCCACGACTCCCTCCGGTTGCGCTGCCTCGTGAGGATCCACGACCTCGCCACGCCGGATCTTCCCTCGGCGCTCCTCGGCGAACCGTATCCGGTCGCGCAGGTATTCCATGCTGCACGGCTTGGTTACGTACGCGTCGGCGCCGAGGCTGAGGGCCTTCGCCGCGACGACCGCATCCACTGCGGCGGTCAGCATGACGATGCTGGGGTACTGGCCCTTCTCGCCGACTCTCAGCCGCTCGAGGACGTCCAAGCCTGACACGACCGGCATCATGACGTCGAGCAGCACCAGGTCGAACTGCGTGCGGGACGCGATCTTGAGCGCTTCCTGCCCACTGGCCGCCGCCACGCATTCGTAGCCAAGCTCCTGAAGCTGCTTGGAGAGCAGGTACCGGATGGACTCCTCATCGTCAACTAGGAGCGCTGCCTTCCGAGGTTGTTGCACGTCGCACCTCTCACGCCGGTGATGATCGGACCGAAGACTCGTCTGCGGGCCTGCCTTCCTCCGGGCTTGCGGGGGACACGATGGGGAGCTCCACGACGAACCTAGCGCCGGTCGGACGCACGTTCTCCGCTCTGATCGTGCCGCCATGGTTTTGGACGATGCCGAAACAGATGCTGAGCCCCAGGCCGGTCCCGCTCCCCACGTCCTTCGTGGTGAAGAAAGGGTCAAAGACTCGTCCGACCACCTCGTCCGGGATGCCGGGGCCGTTGTCACGTACCGTAATCTGAATCATCTCACCGGCCTGCTCCGTCTTGACCCAGATCTTCTTTGCGCGGCCCGACGACTCCATCAATGCCTGCTCTGCATTCATGCACAGGTTGAGTATCAGCTGCTGGATCTCCTGAGCGTCGGCGAGGGTCCATGGGAGGTTCGGCTGCATCTCCACCACCGCTTCAATGTTTTTTACCGACAGCTCGTAGAGCCTCAGATCCAAGGCGGCTTCGACGGTCTCGTTGATGGAGACGTAGGTCTTCTCCTGCCGGCTCGCGTGGGAGAAAGCGAGCAGGTTGCGGACGATGCGGACCGCGCGCTGGGACTCCATGTGGATCCGCCTGAGATCTTCACTGTCCGCCCGGGAGCTGGCTTTGTCCGCCAGAAGCTCCGTCAAGCCTCCGATGGCCATCAGTGGGTTGTTGAGCTCGTGCGCGACGCCTGAGACCAGTTGGCCGATGGCTGCCAGCTTCGCGGACTGGATGTTTTGGGCTTGAGCGACTTCCAAGTCCTCCTGCTGTTTGACCAGCCTCCGGTGGTTTCCATCGATAATCCGGTCCGCTCGCAGAATCAATAGGAACAGCAGGGTGAACAGGACCATCGCCATGGTCGCAGACCCCACCACGGCGACCCGAAGACTCTCACTGCGCGCGAGGGCGAGCTCAAGGGTAACGTCCTGCAACATCTGCAAGATGCCGTACGGCGAGCCCTCTTGGGGCGCGTCCGGGGGGGCATCGGTCAGCGGAACGTACGTGTTCACGATGTCCATGCTGCGCAGCGCGCCCGCGAGGTCGCGAACAATCTGCTGGCGCTCGACCGATGCGAGCGGGACACCCGTATGCGCCACCGCCGGAGGGGTTTCGCGGGCCGGTATCGTGCCGATGAGACCTGGATCGGTGCTGAAGACGATCGTCCCGTCTAGGTCTAGGAAGTTGATTTGAACGATGCTGAGGCCGAAGGCGGTCCGCTCGGCGAACGTTTCCAGAGAACTAGGACTGACCGAGTGGAGGCTCCCTTCGGAGCCCTCCGAGGGGCTCGATAGCCACACCGAGTAGTAGAACAGCGCGGCAAAGTGCGCCGCTTCCGCGACACTCCGGCTCTGGGTCCGATCGGTGAAGTTGGCGTCGGCCAGACGCACGAAGAGGGCTCCGGTGAGGGCCGTGACGACGCCAATCACGAGCACGCTCGTCGCCACGAAGTACCTCAGCAGCGGGAACCGGCGCGCGGGCGAGTCCGCCGCCGCCGTTCCCGCCGAGAAGACCGCACCGCGCCGGGATAGGAACCTCATCGAGCCTCTCTCTCCACGGGCCTCACCGGGGTCGAGTTCAGCGCGTCTGTGGGGCTGAGCAGCCGTCGTGAACCCTCGGGCCGTGGTGTTCGGCTACCATCATTCGCTGGGAATCGTGCCACACGCCGTATACGTTCGAATTCCGGGGAGTGACTCATGCAGGTTGATGGCCGAGTTTCCATCCCGGAGGCTCGATAGGCTCGCATCCAGCACGGTCCTCGATTCCCCTGCCACGACCGCTTCGAGACTAAAACGCACGTTTCCCAGGTTAGCCCCACACTGACCGAAGTGGATGTGGAGCGGTTGGGGGTCGTTTTCCTGCGGGCCCGGGCTGACCTTGACCACGACCAGCGTCTGACTCCCCGTGGCCGTCAATGTGGCCTCGCCTGATTGCCCCGAGCCTGCTTGGGGATCGAGGGGGATGGTCGCCTCCTCGTCTCCCCTGCAACCGGCCGCGACCCAGATCAAGCCGAGCAGGACGCCGGCGAGCAGCAGGACACGGTGAATCCTACGCACGCGACTGCGCACCGCGGCTTGCTCGAGCATTCCAGCGTCGTGTCCGTGCTTTTCCAACATCTCGACGCTCCTGCAGGCGCGTATTGTTGCACGCTCCGCGATACGTTGTCGGGTGCCCGCCCGCCCATCCTGACTCCCACGTGCTGCTGGCTCAGAAAGCATTGCGGTGTTCTCGCTCGGAGGGGTTCGCCAAGCAGAGAAGCTACAGCTAGTTCGGAAGCCGGGCGAAGGTAGGGCGAACCGCGCGTGTCGCGACCTAGCTAGTTTGCTGTCCTCGGAACTCGAGCTCGATGCGCCCGTCGCGGTAGACGTGCGCTGCCGAGAGGATCGTCTGGAGCAACGCCTTGGCGCGGCGCGTGTCGAGCTCCTGGACGTCCTTGAGGAACGAGCGCACGCGGGTGGGGAGCGTGCCGACTGCCTCCTGCCGCTCCCGCTGCTGCGCAAGCCACTCGGTGAGCTCCGTCTGCTGCCCGGTGAGCCGTGCGCGCTCGTCCCGCCGAGCCTCGTTGGCCTTGCGGAACTCGCTCTCGTCGAGGACATCGCGCTTGAGCAGCGCCAGGTTCTTGGCGAAGTCGGCCTGGGGTTGATCTGGCTGCATGACCCCGATGAGTGCCCGCTCGATCTCACGATCTCGGCATCCGGCTTCCACGCGGAGCCGGTCGGAGGCCGGATCTTCAGATGGACGTGGAAGGATCACGAGGTGAGCCGCTGCTAGTGACCCGTCTTGCGGCTGCCGTCCCGGTGAGGCGGCGCCCGCCTCAGGCCGGAGCGACGGCCGCGTGCCGTTGATGCCGCGGCACCACGCTTCTCCCGACTCAGTTGTTGCTAGGTGTGGCGGACGCCGGAGCGCAGGCCGAATGCGCGTATCGCCGAGGCCAAGACGACGGTGATGATCATCAGGACGATGGCCACGATGCTCGCCGCCTCCTGGTTGGCTCCGGAGAGCCGGTATTCGAGGGCGAGGATCGAGAGCGGCAGCGTCTCGCGGGAGGCGAGCAGGATGATGCTGCCCGTCGAGCCAGCGGCATGGGCGAAGTTCAGCGTCGCCAGGAGGACCAGCGTCTTCATCAGCAGCGGGATCCAGATGATGAAGTAGGTCCTGACCCACCCCGCCCCCGCGATCCGCGCCGCATCCTCCATGTCCTGGCCGATCTGGACGAAGGTCGCCTTCATGATGTTGGTGCCCGTGGTATTGCCCTGGATGATGACGACGAGCACCAGTGCCCAGATCGTCCCGAAGATGACGCTGAACCCCGGCGTCCCCAGGAACAGCAGGAGCAGCCCCAGCCCCGACAGGATCCCGGGGATCGCGCCTGAGGACCAGATGACCCAGTCGAGGACGATCCGGCCCTTCCACTTGGTGCGGACCAAGATGTAGGCGAGCACCGAGAAGAGCAGCGGGCTCAGGAACGCGGCGATGGTGCCCAGGGCGATCGTCGTGAGCAGGGAGCTCGCGAACACCGGGTCGGTGAGCACCGTCTCCCAGTGCTCGGTGGTGAACACCCGGTTCAGGTTGAAATACCCCGCCCGCACCATGAAGCTGCCCATGACGAGCGACGCGATCGGTGCCAGCGTGAGGAAGAAGAGGAGCGCCCAGATAGAGCCGGTCACCAGGTGCGCCCAGGAGCCCAGGCTCACCAGCCCGGGCCTGAACCCCGACGAGATGGTCGTGTACATCCGGCGGGTAAGGATCCAGCGCTGGATGGGGATGATGACGGCGATGATGACAAGCGTCAGGCTCGCGAGGACCGTCGCCTGTCCATAGAGCGGAGGCTCCCGGTCGATCAGGGAGAAGATCAGCGTCGAGTAGACGAAGAAACCGATGGGGCTGCCCAGGAGCAGCTCGGTCTCGAAGGACTGGAATATCCGGAGCAATTGCAGCGCGAACACCAGCGTGATGGGGGCGATCATGAGCGGCAGCGTCACGCGGACCATCGTGATCAGATTTGACGCTCCGCTCACCTTCGCCGCCTCTTCGAGGCTGGCGTCCATGTTCCGGAACGCCGGCGTGAGCAGCATGACCTTCACGGCGATCCCGTTGCCCATCAGGTTGACCCAGACGATGCCCGCCACGCTGAAGATGTCGAAGGGCCCCTCGTCCACGAAGGGCAGCCGTGCGAGGATCAGGTTGAGGACGCCGATCGACGGGTCCATCAGCGTGATCCAGCCGATCGTGGTCGCGATCGACGGCAGCATGAACGAGATCCAGAACATGAACTCGAGGCCGTGGGAGAAGGGGATACGCGTGCGGGCCAGGACCCAGGCGATGACCACCGCCACGGGAAGACTGATGCCGACGGTCATGCCCCAAACGCGCAGCGAGTTCCAGAGGGAGCCGATGATGTGGGGCTGCTGGACCACCGCGCGCCAGTTGTCCAGACCCCACTGCGGCGGCCCGAAGAATACCTCCGGGGCTACGTTGAAGGTGTAGATCAGCAGGAGGAGGACGGGGTAGAGCAGGTAGAAGCCGAGCGCGATGGTGATCGCCGTCATCAGGAAACCCGCAGGCGACACCCTGCGAGTTATCTGCGATAGACCCCGTGTGGAGATCTGAACGGCTCTCATGCGCAGACCTTCAGGACCCTCATGCGGTGGCTATCGAAGCCCTACTGCCTGCTCTCGGCGTAGAGACGGCGGATCTCGTCGTCCGCGAACGCTTGGTCGAAATTCGGGAGGTCCTCGACGCGGAAGTAGATGACGCCCGGTATCCGGCGCTCCTTCTCCGCCGTGTAGCCCCACTCCGTCACGTCTTCGCGCAGGGTCGGTGGGGGGACCCGGTCCGTGGTCAGCGTGTGGACGGCGGTCTGCCCCTCCTTCGAGAGCCACCAGTTGACCAACGCCTTCGCGGCGTTCTGGTGCGGGGCCCGGTCGAACCAGTTCATCATGCCGTCGCTGCCCGTCATCGTCAGCTTGGTCCCCTCCTCCCAATCGAACCGGTCGCGGGATGAGCCGACGGGCGCCCCGAGCGCCCGCAGCTTGTCGAGCTCGCCCCAGGTGCCGGAGCAGGCGAGGCAGAACGCATACTTCCCCTGCGCCAGCCCGTCGGTGATGAGCTTCTTGTCCGAGAGGAACGTGACGTCCATCTCGTTGAAGAACTTTTCGAGCCACTCCACGCCGAGCCGCGGGTCCCAGAAGATGTTGCCGTACAGACCCGTTCCCGTGAGGGTCGGCGGCTGTGCGACGTGCGCCCCCACCCACCTCTCGTCGATGAGGTCCCACATGGACTTGAGGGCCAGGAACTCCTCCTGCGAGACGCGGTCCGTGTTGTAGCGGAACTGGATGCCGAACTCCACGTTCCCGCCGTAGCGGATCACGAACTCCTCGCCCTCGTCCGCGTACCAGAGGCGTCCGTCGTACCAGTTCGCCGGGTCGATCACCTCGGGGAGGATGAGCGCGTCGGCGATCGGGGCGAGCACGCCGGAGGGGATCAGCCGCTCGCGCATCGTCCCCTCGCCGGAGAGGAAGTGGTCCACCGTGTAGCTGCCGGCGGAGCGCTCCGCCAGGATCCGGTCGACGAGCAGCCGTGAGCTCCCACCGGACGACTTCACGTTGACGTCGAAGATCTGTCCGAAGCGGTCGAACACCGGCCGGTACATGATCGCGGCCGAGCCGCCCACGACGACCAGCTCGCCCTCCTCCTTCGCCCCGGCGACCACCGCGGCCCACTCGATCTCCCAGGCCGGCCTCGACGGCGTGGGCGTCGCCGTGGGCTGCTCCGGAGCCGCCGGCTCGGCCGGCGCCGACGCCCCGGCGGTCGCCGTGGGCGTGGGCGAGGGCTCCGGCGTGGGCGTGGCCGTCGGCTCCGCAGAGCCACACGCTGCCAGAACGAGCAGGAGCGCGGCGCCGCCGGAGGCCAGCGCCACCAAGCGGAGCGCACTCTGCGTGCGTCTGCGGGAGGCTCGTTCGACTGTCGTGCCCATAGCTACCTCCGGCCGGCGCTCGCCGCCGCGTGTCCAGCCAGCGCGCTTCCGTGATGATGACGTGCCTGGGGACGGAGGCGTGTCGGGATGCGTCGCCGGCATCCCCCCGATGTGACGGAGCGCGTCCAGATCGGCGGAGCATGCGGACTATATCACCGCACGTTCCCGTGCGGTTGCGCCGGTAGCACGCTGGTTTGGACAACCCGCCCGGGGTTCGCGTATCGTTGCGCGGGTGCCTCGGGCCGGCGGTCGGCCCCACCGTGACGGCCAGACGCCGCGTGTACTGCGAGCTTTCGGGCGGGGCGAGCCTTCGGGCGGGCAGGGTGACGGGCCGCTCGGAGCGGCGGGAGAGCGCATTGACCGAGGCGACGCACGGACACGGGCACTGGGGAGAGCATGACCACACGGACGGCCTGCACGGTCACGTCCACGACGAGAGCGACCCGGGCCACACGCACCCCGGCGAAGCGCCCGTGACGCAGTTGACGCCGGAGGAGGCCGGCCACCGCCTCTCGCTCCTGAGCGTGGGCATCGACGTTGGATCGTCCACGTCGCACCTCGTGTTCTCGCGGCTCGTCCTGGAGCGCCAGGGACTCGCGCTCTCCAGCCGCTTCAACGTCGTGGAGCGCACCATCGTGCACCGCTCCCCCATCCTGCTGACGCCGTACACCGACCCCATGACCATCGACACCGAGGAGCTCTCGCGCTTCATCAAGGGCGTCTATGAGGACGCGGGGTTGAGCGTGGACGACGTGGACACGGGCGCGACCATCTTCACCGGCGAGGCCGCGAAGAAGCGCAACGCCGAGGCCATCGCCGCGCTCTTCGCGAGCCAGGCCGGCAAGTTCGTCTGCGCGACCGCCGGCCCGAACCTGGAGGCCGTCATGGCCGCCCACGGCTCCGGGGCCTGCGCGCGCTCCGCAGCCCCCGGCGGCGCCGACGGGAGCCCGAGGGTCGTGCTCAACATCGACATGGGCGGGGGCACCACGAAGTTCGCCGTCTGCCGGGGCGGCGAGATCGTCGAGACGGCCGCGATCAACGTCGGCGCCCGCCTGGTGGCCATGGACGCGGAGAGCAGGCTGGAGCGGATCGAGCCGGCCGGCCAGGTGATCGCCGGCGAGCTGGGCATCACGCTCGCGCTCGGACAGACGCTCACGGAGGAGCACCAGGGGGCGATGGCGGCGCTGCTGGCCGAGGCGCTCTACAACGTGGTGGAGCGGCGCCCGCTCGATGCGCTCACCGACCGGCTGATGATCACCGGCCCGCTCACCTACGACGGGCCGATCGACGAGGTGACCTTCTCCGGCGGCATCTCCGAGTACGTCTACGGGAACGAGACGCGCAGCTTCGGCGACCTGGGCATCCTGCTCGGCCGGGCCGTCTGGGAGCGGGTGGACCGGCTCGGCGCGCCCGTGGCCCGGTCCGATCAGGGGATCCGCGCCACCGTCATCGGCGCGGGCCAGTACACCATCCAGGTGAGCGGCAGCACCATCTACGTCTCGCGGCCGGAGATGCTCCCGCACCGGAACCTCCAAGTCGTCACGCCCGTCATGCCGGACGGCCGCTACACGGTGGACACAGCCCGGGACTCGGTCCGCGACGCGCTCCGGCGCCTCGACGTCGAGGAGGGGGAGGGCGCGATCGCCCTCTCGTTCCGGTGGCGGATGGACCCGTCCTACGACCGGGTGGGGACGCTCGTGGACGGGATCGTCGCCGCGCTGCCCAAGACCATCGCGAAGCGCATCCCGATCACCGTCGTTTTCGACACGGACATCGGCGGTGCGGTGGGCACCATGCTCAGCGGCCGGCTGGACCCCGGCTACGACGTCGTGTCCGTGGACGAGGTGACGGTCGGCGACCTCGACTACATCGACCTCGCGGAGGAGCGTGCGGACGTGCACGCGATACCGGTGGTCGTGAAGTCGCTGGTGTTCACGACGACGCGGGAGCGCGATTCAGGGCTCACCTGGGAGAGCGCAGCCGCGCCTCACGTCCATCGCCACGACGATGACGCGCGCGATCTGTCGTAGGGCCGCCGGACCGTGGCGGGACCTGGCGCGAGGGCGGTGGCGGAAACGGTGCATCTGGACGCGTCCCACCGCTTCATGACGGCGTGGGAGGCCGTTTGACAGCGGTAGTACGTGGTGCTAGCGTCGCCCGTTAGCGGGCCGCTGCAGACTCGCCAGACGTCAAGACGGCGGGGTTATGGAGGGCAGTCATCTCTGACGCATCGATCGCCGATCGGAAGGCGAAGCTCGAGGAAGCGGTCTACGACCTCGGCGTCACTCCCTTCTGGATGCGCGGCAAGCCGGGAGCTCGCAGCATCGAGGAAGCGGCACGCCCGCTGCTCCTGCCCTGGTCGTCGCTCCACCCTCTGCTGCTCGAAGCCGGCGAGGTCGTCACCATGGGCGAGGACGCCTTCCGTCGCGCCTTCGGCGGCTACCAGATCGTCATGCCCGAGGAGCGCGCCGTCGCCCACCGGCACGCGGCATCCGCCGTGCGCTTCGTCGTCATGGGCGACGGGCGCGGCTACACGACGTCCAACGGCGAGCAGATGTTCATGGAGGTCGGCGACTTCTTGGTCCAGCCCTCCATGACCTGGCACGACCACGGCAACCTGGGCCAGGAGCCGGTCGTCTGGATGGACTTCCTCGATGGCGCCGTGCTCGGGCCGATGGAAGCGACGGCCCGGGACGAGTGGCCGGACGGGGACTTCCAGCCCGTGACCCACCCCGAGGGCTACTGGGCCGGACTCTACGGCAACGTGCGCCCGGCGCGGCTGATCGGCGCGAAGCTCGCGTCGATCGCTGACTCGCCGCCGGTGCGCTACAAGTGGGAGGACACCCTCCCGGTGCTCGAGCGGATGGCCGCCGAAGGCGAGCACGACCCCCACGATGGCGTGCTGCTGGAGTACGCGAACCCCGTGACGGGCGGTCACACGCTGCCCACGATGAACGCGAGCCTGCAGCTCCTGGCCCCCGGCGAGGAGACCTTGGCGCACCGGCACACCGGCTTCGTGCGGTACGACTGCGTGCGCGGGAAGGGCGTCACGACCCTCGACCTGGAGGACACGACGGAGCTGGAGTGGGGGCCGCGGGACATCTTCCGGGTGCCGAGCTGGCGGTGGCACCGGCACAAGAACCTCTCGACGACGGAGCCGGCCATCCTGTTCTCGATCAGCTACATGCCGCTCGCCGAGTCCCTCGGCCTGTACCGCGTGGAGGACGCACCGGCCGGTGCGTAACGGCCCACCCAGGTAACGCTGCTGCGAACCCACCTCAGGAGGAGCAACCATGTCGTACACGTTTGATGAGCTCAAGGGCGTCGATGCGATGATGCCGCCGTTCACCACGCCCGATTCCGCGGACATCCGCGCGAAGGACACGGTGGACGTCGGGAACCTGACGGACGGGATCAACCGCCTCATCGGCGACGGCGTGCAGGTGATCTCGACCATGTCGGGCTCCGGCGAGGGCTGGAACATGCTCTGGGAGGAGTTCAAGACGCAGGCCCGCGTGGCCTTGGAGGTCGTGAACAAGCGCATCCCGCTGTTCATCGGCGTGACTGCGGCGAACCCGCGGGAGACCGTGGCGAAGATGGAGTACGTGCGGGAGATCGGCGGCGAGGGCGTGCTCCTCGGCCTGCCGTACTACCACGCACTGTCGATCCCCAACGTGATCCAGTTCTACGGGCAGATCGCCGACCTCTTCCCCGACCTGTCCATCTCCCTCTACCACAACCCGGTGGAATTCAAGGTCCACATCCCGGTGTCGGCCTACGCCGAGTTCGTCAAGCACCCGAACATCGTCGCCCAGAAGGACAGCCACCGGAACCCGTTGGAGTTCCTGCGCCTCCAGGACATCATCAAGGGCAAGATCGCGCACTTCGTCAACGCACCGCAGCTCTACCCGTACTACGACATGGGCGCCTCCGGGTGCTGGTCCTTCGACATCTTCATGGGCCCGTGGCCCGTGCTGCGTGCGTATCAGGCTTCGGTGGACGGCGACAACGAGACCGTCAAGACCATCATCAAGGAGATCTCCGGGCGCGGTGGCTCGGGCGGCGCCAGGCGGGACCCGCTGCTCCAGGAGGGCGGCTCGGGCCGCACGCCGCAGGAGATCGCCGGGTACATCAAGCCTGGCCCGGCGCGTCCGCCGCACTTCGAGCAACACGTGGGCGACGAGCGGGCCGCGAAGTTCGCCGAGGCCTGGCTGAAGCTCTGCGACAAGTACCGCGCCGACGTGGAGGCCTGGCGGGCAGCCCACGAGGCACCCAGCGCCGTCCGCAGCTAGCCGCCGGGCAGACCGCTCGGCCGCAGGCATGTTTCGAGGGAGATAGCGATGAGAGACTATCGATACGTCTCGTCGGATGCGCACGCGCACATCTCGACCGAGCGGTGGGCGGACCGGGTTCCGGCGAAGTTCCGGGACCGGCTGCCGAAGCGGGTCAAGCTCCCCGACGGCGGGGAAGGCATGCAGGACGAGCACGGGCGCATCCAATTCGGTGGCACCGGCCACTTCAGCGGCCATACGCCCGAGGAGTTCGACCCACTGCGGATCGACTACGATTCCTCCCCCGGCTACGGCTCGGCCGAGCAGCGCCTCAAGGAGATGGACGCCGACCCCGGCGTCGACGCCGAGGTCATCTTCAGCCTCACCGGGTCGGTCTTCGGGCTGCGCGGTGGCGACGACAAGGACCAGACCGTGGCCGTGATGAACGCGTATAACGGCTACCTGGCCGAGGAGTTCTGCTCGGTCGACCCGGAGCGGCTCATCGGCATCGGCGTCCTGCCGGGCATGGGCGCCGACGCCGACGTCGCCGAGATGGAGCACTGCGCCAAGCTCGGACTCCACGGGGTGATGCTGGGGAAGTACCCCAGCGGAAACATCTACCCCACGCCCGAGGACGACCGGTTCTGGGCGGCGGCCCTCGACCTCGACATGCCGCTCGTGATCCACACGTCGATGTCCGGCATCTCGTTCAAGCGCGGCGAGTACATGGTCAAGTACCCGAAGGAGCCCGAGGGGTACGACCGCCCCGCCATCGACCTCGTCTACATGATGTCGCGCTACATGCACCACCACTGCGGGGGGCTCGAGCTCACCCAGATGATCGTGACCGGTCTGTTCGACCGATTCCCGAAGCTGAAGATCTTCTGGGCGGAGAACAATGTCGGCTGGCTCCCCATCTTCCTCGAGCAGATGGACATGAACTACGACACCAGCCGCCACTGGGCCCAGCGCATCCTCGGCGCGAAGTCCCTGGAGCGGCGGCCCAGCGAGTACGCCAGGGAGAACGCGTACTGGGGGTTCTTCGACGACCCGATCGGCATGCGTCTGCGCCACGAGATCGGCGTGGACCATATCATGTGGGGCGGCGACTTCCCCCACGAGGTGAGCCGCTGGCCGCACACGATGGAGTACATGAAGACCCAGCTCGCCGACGTCCCGGAGGACGAGCAGCGGAAGATGATGTGTGAGAACACCGTCAAGTTCTTCCACCTCGACCGCTAACCGCTCCCGTTCGCTCGCACGGTTTTCGCAATCACGGTCTCAAGCGCGTGGAGGAAAGCATGACGGAAGACGCACAGCCCCAGGGCCCGCGCTCAAGCGGCCCCACGTACTACCAGCAGTGGCAGGCGGGAGAAGGCATCCCGAGCTACACCGGCTCCTACGTCGAGAGCCTCTACACGCTGGAGGTCGCGCCCTGGCCGAGGACGGGCCAGAAGGGCGCCTTCGTGAACCTGGCCGCCCAGGAGCTCGACGACGGGCAGCTCTTGGAGATCGCCCCCGGCGGCGAGACCGAGGTCCTGCACCACCTCTACGAGGCGCTGGTCTACGTGCTCGATGGGCGTGGCGCGACGACCATCTGGCAGAAGGATGGCCCCAAGCAGACCGTGGAGTGGCAGCGGGGCAGTTTGTTCTCCCCGCCGCTCAACACCTACTACCAGCACTTCAACCTCGATGGTGAGAAGCCGGCGCGTCTGTATGCCGCGACGACCGCTCCCGCGACGCTGAACCTGCTGCGCGATTCCACCTTCGTCTTCGACGCCCCCTACGTGTTCTCCAACCGCTACAACGCCGAGGACGGTTACTTCTCCAACCCCGGTGAGCAAACGGCGCACGGCTGGAAGACGAACTTCGTGCCCGACCTCCGCGCCTTCCAGCTCACCCCGCGGAGCGCCGACGTCAACTCCGGACGTGGGGCTGGGGGCTCCGGCATGGGGTTCTTGATGTCCGACAACGCCTGCAGCGTCCACATCAGCGAGTTCCCGCCGGGGACCTACAAGAAGGCCCACCGCCACGGCGCGGGCGCCCACGTCATCATCCTCGGCGGCGAGGGCTACTCGATGCTGCACTTCGAGGGGAAGGAGGACGAGCGCATCAAGGCCGACTGGAAGGACGGCTCGATCTTCTCTCCGCAGCACTGGGAGTACCACCAGCACTTCAACACCGGGCCCACGCCGGCCCGCTACCTCGCCTGCACCTTCGGGCGTGCCGTCGTCGTCTCCCAGAACGCCCATGCGGACACGAACCAGATCGAGTACCCCGACGAGGACCCGGCGGTGTACGAGCTCTACGAGGCGGAGTGCTTGAAGCGCGGCGCGGAGATCGTGCTTCCACGGCCCGCATACGCGGCGCGCACGTGAACCCGGATACGGGCTGGAACGTTAACGATAGCGACAAGCAGATGAACGGGAGGTGGCGTATGGCAGTAGGAGGACACGGACGCCGGAGGGCGGCAGCCGGGATAACGGCAGGCCGTGCGGTGTTCCTGATGGCCGGCGCGTTGGTGCTGCTTCTGGCGCTCGCGGCGTGCGGAAGCGAGCCAACACCAACCCCGACGGCCGAGCCCGTGGCATCCGAGCCCACCGCAACACCGGAGCCGAGGGAGGCGTGGGAGATCGAGTGGGACGAGCTCGTGATCGCGGCCCGGGCCGAGGGCGAGCTGATTCTCGAGGGCAGCGGCCAGGACGTCTCCAGCATCAAAAACGTCTACAACTACTTCGAACAAGAGTTCGGCATCAAGATGATCAACCGGGACGTGTCGGGCCGGGAGCTGGCCGACCGTCTGCTGGCGGAGCGCGCAGCAGGCCGGTTCACGGTGGACTTCGCCGCATCGGGCATGACCACGACGACCAACCGGTACATCCCCAACGGCGTCCTCACGGGGCTGGAGCAGTTCCTGTTCCTGCCGGAGGTCATCGACAAGTCGCTCTGGTACAACGGGCACTTCTGGTGGGGCGATTCCGAGAGCATCTACGCGTTCAACTTCAGGACGCGCGCGGCCCCGCAGGACATGACCGCCAGATACAACACCGACAACGTCACGAAGGAGGAGATGGACCAGGTCAACTCTCTGTGGGACCTAGTCGGTCCTCAGTGGAGCGGCCGTGTCGTCTCGGTCGACCCCTACGGTGCGCGAGGAAACACGCCGGGCCAGATCGCCTTCATGTTCGACTACGTCGAGCCGGGCAAGGGCCAGGAGTGGATCGAGGCATTCTTCTCCATGGACATCGCCTTCGCGCCGAATGACGCGACCGCCGTGGACTGGATCGCGCAGGGCGCCTACGACCTGTGCCTCAACTGCGCGACCGCCGACGATTTCGATTTCCTCGCCTCCCTGGGATTGCCCCTCGGGGACATCGAGGACAAGATCGTCAGCGCCGAGTGGAAGGACCCTCGGATCCTGCATCCAGGCGGCAGCGGCGCGAACTACCTGACGGCGGTGGAGAACGTCCCGCACCCGAACGCGCGGAAGCTGTGGCTCAACTGGTTCCTCACCCAGGAGGGCCAGGAGCTGATGCACACCCTCGCGGACCCCGACGAGCTCGTGAACCCCACCCTCCGCATCGACGTGACGGTCAGGGGCAACTCGGACCCGCTCCACTGGCGGGACCCCGACCTGACCTACGTCGCGCTCGAGGAGATACCCGATTTCAGCTACGAGGCCTCGCAAGCGCGGGCGATCGCGGCGTACGACAAGTTCCACGGAGATGAGATCCCGAGAAGGTAACGAGGGCTTGCTCAGGGAACAGGCCTGATGGACCGGCCGGAGACCGCCGCCGCAGACAAGCCGTCTGCGGCGGCGAGGGTTCGCACGCTGCGCCGATGGCGTATGCCCGACAGGGGCACGTTCGTCATGGCGGCCATCATCCTGACGATCGGGTTCTACCTGATCTACCCCGTCGCGCTGATCCTGGGCTTGAGCTTCAACACCAACCCCCATTTCTTCATCGGCGAGCGCAGCTGGGGGCTGGAGAACTGGCGGGTCGCCTTCGCCGAGCCGAAGATCCCCGTGGCGCTGTGGAACACCGTCTGGCTCTGGGGGATCTCCGTCCTCGTCAGCATCCCCCTGAGCGTCACCGTCGCGTGGCTGCTCGCGCGCTCCCGCCTCCCCGGCTCCCGCGTGCTGGAGCTCTTCTACTGGATCAGCTACGTCACCCCGGGCGGGCTGATCGCGTGGATATACCTCCTCGACCCGCAGATCGGGATCGCCAACAAGCTCCTGGAGCTGCTTCCCTTCATCGATCGTGGGCCGTTCAACGTCTACTCCATCCCCGGCATCATCTTCGTCAACGTGGTTGGCGGCGCCTCCGCCACCTCGGTGATGATACTCACGCCCATCTTCCGGAACATGGACTCCGCCCTGGAGGAGGCGGCGCGGATGGCCGGTGCCGGCAGTCTGCGCACGATGATGCGCGTGACGCTGCCGATCATGGTCTCGCCGATCGCGCTCCTCTTCGCGCTGCAGCTCCTGCGCATGTTCCAGTCCTTCGAGCGTGAGCTGATCCTGGGCACGCCCATCGGCTTCTTCGTCTACTCGACGCTCATCTTCCACCAGGTGCGCCTGTACGACCCCCCGCAGTACGGACAGGCCGTCGCGCTCGCCAGCCTGACGCTGGTGCTGATCGCCTTCATCATCCCGCTGCAGCGCTGGATACTCACGCGGCGGCGCTACACCACCGTGTCCGGCTCCTTCCGCCCGGGCCTCGTCGACCTCGGGCGCTGGAAGTGGCCGGCGTTCGCCTTCGTCATCAGCGACCACGTGATCACCGTGTTCACGCTCCTCGTCCTGATCGCCGGAAGCTTCATGACCAGGATCGGGTACTTCAACATCGACCCCGTCTTCACGCTGCTGCACTGGAAGTTCGTCCTCGCCGACCCGCTGTTCCTGACGGGTCTGCGGACGACGCTGATCCTGGCGATGGCCTCGGGGATCCTGAGTCCGCTGCTGTTCGCCCTGATCGCCTACACCCTGGTGCGGACGCGGTGGCGCTTCCGGATCGTGCTCGACGGCATCATCTGGACCTCCGGTGCGATCCCCGGCATGCTCACGGGCCTCGGATTGCTGCTGATGTTCCTGTGGACCCCCGGACTCAGCTTCCTGTTCGGCAGCATCGGCGCGCTCATCATCGTCGTCGTCCTGCAGGGGAACACCACCGGCGTGAACCTCATCAAGGGGAACATCGTCCAGATCGGGTATGACATGGAGGACGCATCGCGCGTCTCCGGCGCGGGATGGCTCCGGACCTTCTTCACCATCTGGCTGCGGCTGATGGCGCCGGTGCTCGTGCTGATCGGACTGTTCAACTTCAACATCGCCGCGAACACCACGGCGAGCATCATCCTGCTCGCATCCAGGGAGACCACGACGCTCTCGCTCGTCATCCTCGAATGGCTGCTGGGTATCGTGGACAGGCGAGGCCCGGCCGGCGTCGTCCAGATCATCCTGGGCAGCATCACCTTCTTCACGGCGCTGGGAGCACGCCAGCTTGCGCTCAGGCTCGGGCTGCGGCACCAGTGAGACCGGGGCGCGATGGCCCCGATCGTGCGGCCCTTGAGAATGCCATAGGGGGCTGCTAGCCTGCCGAATGAGGCGGCGTGAGGCCCGCTTGAGTGGGCGAACCGTCGCGGTCCGTAGGACGTCCCGACACCTTCACGTGTGGACGGAGGGTAATCATGGCTGAACCGACACTCGCCGAGAAGAAGGCGCAGCTCGAAGCGGACGTTCAGGCGCTCGGCGTCACGCCGGTGTGGGTGCGAGCGCGTGAGCGCGAGGGGAGCGGCGGCGGGCAGCCGCGCGGCCTCGGGGAGACGTCGCGGCCGCTGGTCCTGCCCTGGTCGACGCTCTACCCCCTGCTGCTCCGGGCCGGCGAGGTCATCACCATGGGCGAGGACGCCTTCCGGCGCGCCTTCGGCGGCTACCAGATCGTTATGCCGGAGGAGCGGGCGGTCGCCCACCGGCACTCCTTCTCCGCCGTGCGCTTCGCCGTGCTGGGCGACGGGCTCGGCTACACCACCTCGAACGGCGAGCAGATGTTCATGGAGCCCGGCGATTTCATGGTGCAGCCGTCCATGTGCTGGCACGACCACGGGAACCTGGGCCAGGAGCCGGTCGTCTGGATGGACTTCCTCGACATCGACCTGCTCCTGCCGCTGGAGACCGGGATGTCGGAGGGGTGGCCGAACGACGACATCCAGCCGGTGACGCACAAGGAAGGCTTCTATGGCGACCTCTATGGCAACGTGCGCCCGGCCCGTCTGATCGGCGCGCAGCTGAACTCGATCGCCGACTCGCCGCCGATGACGTACAAGTGGCGCGACACGCTTCCCATGCTGGAACGGATGGCGGCGGATGGCGAGCACGACCCCTACGACGGCGTGCTGCTAGAGTACGCGAACCCCGTGACGGGCGGGCCCACGCTGCCCACGATGCGCGCGCGCATCCAGCTCCTGGCCCCCGGCGAGGAGACCTTGGCGCACCGCCACACCGGGTTCGTGCGGTACAACTGCGTGCAGGGCGAGGGTGTCACAACCCTGGACCTGGAGGACACCACCGAGCTGGAGTGGGGGCTGCGGGACATCTTCCGCGTGCCGAGCTGGCGCTGGCACCGTCACAAGAACCTCTCGAAGACGGAGCCGGCCATCCTCTTCTCCATCGGCTATTCGCCCATGGCCGAGACCCTCGGTCTCTACCGCGAGGAGGCGGCGCCTGCGGGCGCCTAGCCCCCGCAACGGTACCCTGCTGAGTGAGATGCCTGAGTGAGCAGGAGGTTCGACGATGCGAGAGTACCACTGGGTTTCGTCCGATAGCCACATCCACAACGGACCCGAGCGCTGGGGCGACCGGGTCCCTAAGAAATTCCGCGACCGGCTGCCGAAGCGGATCGAGCTCCCCGGCGGCGGGGAGGCGATGCAGGACGAGGACGGCAACGTGACCTACGGGGGGACGGGGCACTTCATGGGCCACACGCCGGAGGAGTTCGACCCCACCAAGCTCTACTACGAGAAGGAGGCGGGCTACGGCCTGCCCGAGCAGCGCCTCAAGGACATGGACGCCGACCCCGGCGTGGACGCCGAGATCCTGTTCAGCTTCACACCGTCCGCCTTCGGCCTGCGCGGGCGCGACGACAAGGAACAGGCAGTGGCGGTCCTCCACGCCTACAACGGCTACCTCGCCGAGGAGTTCTGCGCGGTCGATCCAGACCGTCTCCTGGGCATCGGCGTCCTGCCGGACCTGGGCGTCGAGGAGGACATCGCCGAGATGACCCACTGCGCCACCCTCGGGCTGCGCGGCGTCCAGCTTGCGCGCTACCCCAGCGGACTCAGCTACCCGACGCCCGAGGACGACCGGTTCTGGGCCGCCGCCCTCGACCTGGACATGCCGCTCACGATCCACACGTCGATGAACGTGCGGCGGGCCGGGCGCGGCGAGTACATGATCAAGTACCCCAAGGAGCCTGAAGGGTACGACCGCCCCCCCATCGACCTGGTCCAGCGCATCACCCAGTACATGCACGGCCACTGCGGGGGCCTCGAGATCGCCCAGATGATCCTGACGGGCCTGTTCGACCGCTTCCCGAAGCTGAAGATCTTCTGGGCGGAGAACAACGTCGGCTGGGTGCCCCTCTACCTCGAGCAGATGGACATCAACTACGAGCGGAACCGCTTCTGGGCCGAGCGCCAGCTTGGGCTGAAGCCGCTGGCCCGCCCCGCATCCGAGTACGTCCGAGAGCACGTCTACTGGGGCTTCTTCGACGACCCCGTGGGCATGCGGCTGCGCCACGAGATCGGCGTGGACCACATCATGTGGGGCGGCGACTTCCCCCACGAGCCGAGTGCCTGGCCGAACTCGGTGCAGTACATGGCGGCCCAGCTCGCCGACGTCCCGGAGGACGAGCAGCGCAAGATGATGTGCGAGAACACGGTGAAGTTCTTCCACCTCGACCGATAGCCCCCCCCCCGGCAAAGGAGACCATCATGGGTTTTGAGAACATCGACCACTTCGACCTCATGGTCAGCGACATCGACCGCGCCCTGAAGTTCTACCAGGGCTTGGGCATCGAGACGACCGAGCGGAAGAACGGAGTGGGGAGGCTCGTGAAGCAGCTCGTGCTCGGCGAGAAGGAGCGCATCAACCTCACGACCCCGCCGGACACCGAGAGCCAGGGCCGGAGCGTGCTGGCGGGCGGCGGCCACGTCTGCTTCGCGTGGCGCGGGACGATGGACGAGGTCCTGGAGACGTGCTCCCGCAACGGGATCTCCCCCAAGCGGCCGCCGAGGCCCACGGCAGCGGGTGAGGTCTCCCAGGTCTTCTTCGCCGACCCCGACAACAACCTCGTCGAGATCATGGTGTACCCGGAGTAGCTGCTCGCTCCATCAGAAGGGACAAAATGCGGAAGCTAACGCGACTCGGCAGCCGCCTTGAATCGGTTGAGCCCATTCTGCAGCTGCCGGTTGGCCCATCCCTTGAACAGCGGTGCGACTAGCGGCTGCAAGCCTGAAAGGCGCGCCACCATCTTGAAAGTCATCCCGGTGCCTTCACTCACCTCGTCGAAAGTTGCTTCCCAGCTCGCGTTAATGGGTGGCGAAAGCGTGGCGGCAATACGCCGGTTAGGGTCGTAGGCCGTGATCTCCAGCGTGCTCTCGACCCGACGGCCGGGTGGCATCTTGTCTACGGCGTGGTACTTGGAGCCGGTGGCCATGGGCCCTTCCGTCATCTTTCGCCGTTCGAGTGACATATCGAACCACTCAGGATAGCGTTCGGCTTCGCTCCACAACGCGAAAACCTCTCTCGGGGGCTTGTTGATGACAACAGAAGCCTCAAGCTCCATGGCGTTATCCTCCTATCAGTAGGGCCCTGGCCGTACTGTACGTCAAGCTGTTGCGGAACGGTAAAGCTGAGCATCTTCTGTCGCAACGCAATTGGCTACAGCTAGTTCGACGAGCCCCAGCGGCTCTCCCTGAGCGAGGTCAGCGAGCGGGGAGTCGGACCTAGCTAGTTTGGCCGCGGGATCGCATTCGGAGCAGGACGTCCGGAAACTCGTCCGGCGGACGGTCCCGGACGCCTGAACGTTCGGGAGCCCGAGTCGCCGGACGGCCTCGGACGACTGAGTCACTAAGGTGGCCACGTGGTCCAGCGGGGCGGCTCGAGGAGCCTCGCGAGCCGCGTAAGCAACCGCGGCGCTCCCCAAAAGGATTTGCTCGATAAAGTCAGCTGGGCTCACGCCCAGGCGATCTCACTCTTGGAAACGACTCCACCTCACCAGACGGTGAAGAGCTAGGGAACGACGGTGTTGGACAGCTACGCTTCCGCACTCCGCATTCGCTCCGGCGGCTAAAGACGTCCGTCTTTAGCGGCCGGCATTGCCGGCCCGATTCACGCTTGCAAGGGGGGTGCCAAAAACTACCTCCCTCTTCCCGCACGTCCGCCTGGGGAGCACTTCCGAGCTTCGCTGGTGGCCCCTTTCGGCTCGGCCTCCGTCCCAAAGGCGACACCGCGGTCAGCGCCCCCTTCCCAAGGCGCGACGCCTGGGCGACAATCTGAGATAGGCCGACGATATTCGCTTCAGAGCAGGCACGGATCCTCCAAGATGTCCCGTGCTTGCCCTACGTAGGGAGGACTCATGGCAACCGAAACCCACAATGTGTTCATAAGCCACATCCACGAGGATGACGAAGGACTCGCCAAGCTGAAGGAGTTGCTCCAGTCCCACGGCGTCAGCATCAGAGATGCCTCAATCACCGCTGAGAAGCCGAACGACGCACAGAATCCTGACTACATCAAATCCGAGATCCTCGCGCCCAAGATTCAATGGGCCGGCACCATGCTCGTCTACATTTCGCCGGACACGCATGCGAGTGAGTACGTCGACTGGGAGGTCGAGTACGCTCACAAATTGGGCAAACGCATAGTCGGTGTTTGGGCTTGGGGAGAAAAAGACTGTCCCACACCTCAGGCGGTCGAGGAGTACGCTGACGCGGTGGTTGCCTGGAATGCCGACGCCATCATCCAGGCTGTGAACGGTGAGAATGACTCCTGGCAGACCCCCATGGGTGCGCCCATTCCCTCTCGCTCCATAGCTCGGTATAGCTGCGCGTAGCTGTGAAGCTCTACACCTACGTCGTCGCTCGTGATTACGGCTTCGCACCGAATCCTTTTTTCGGATTTTGTACGTTGGCCACATGTAAACCGTTAATACGGAGGCACGCAAGCATCGGCGACTGGGTGCTAGGAACTGGCTCAAGATTACATGATCGGGAAGGCCATCTCGTCTTCGCAATGCTTGTGACTGAAATACTGACTTTTGACCAGTATTGGGGAGACCCAAGGTTTGGTGTAAAACGCCCCCGTCTCGTGGGCAGTGTCAAGCAGGCGTATGGCGACAACATTTACCACCACGGCGAAGATGGCATCCAATGGCTCCAGGAAAACTCCCAT
>JADFQE010000036.1 GCA_022561985.1 Chloroflexota bacterium | reverse complement strand
CGGGGGGAGCGAGCTCGTCCGCGCCGCCGGCCCCCATTCCAACTGCAAAGGCCGCTCCGGCCGCTCCGGCCGCTCCGGCAGCCCCAGCCGCCCCGGCCCCAGCGGCTCCGGCGCCTACCCCGGCTCCGGCCCCGACGCCGGCCCCGGCCCCGACGGAGTCGAGCGATGGCTAAGCTACAGATCCGCTGGGTACGAAGCCAGATCGGCTTCGAGCAGTCGCAACGCCGCACCATCCGGGCGCTCGGGCTCCGGCGGCTACAGCACACCGTCGTGCACGAGGACACGCCGACGATGCGCGGCATGCTGCACAAGGTGCGGCACATGATCGAGGTCGAGGCGGCCGAAGCCCCCAACGAGACCAAGTCCAAGACGCCCAAAGCCGCAATGCCCGAGGCTGCAACGCCCAAGGCCGCAACGGAGGAGAAGTAGTGCAGGCGCACACGGTCAGGCCGCTCCTCAAGAAGAAGGACCGCATCCGGCGGGGACGTGGGAACGGCTCCAAGGGCACGTATTCGGGCCGCGGGCTCAAGGGGCAGAAGGCGCGCTCCGGCGGCGGCGTGCGCGTTGGATTCGAGGGCGGGCAGAACCCGCAGATCAAGGGTCTGCCGATGCTGCGCGGCTTCACCAACCGCTTCCGCGTCGAGTACCAGGTCGTGAACGTCGGGCGTCTGGAGACGCTGCCGGAGGGGGTCGCCGACGTGACGCCCTCGGTGCTCGCCCAGATGCACCTCGTCCACCACGCCGACCGGCCGGTGAAGATCCTGGGCGTGGGCGACCTCACGCGTGCGCTCACCGTCCAGGCGAAGAAGTTCTCGGGCACCGCTCGCGCCAAGATCGAGGCCGCGGGCGGCACGGTCAAGGAGGGGTAGGGCCAGTGCGAGCAGGACAGGCAGCCACGGGCCAGACCACCGGCCGCCCGGCGCTGATCCAGGCGATGATCGACGCGTTCCGCACGCCCGATCTGCGCGCCCGGATCCTCTTCGTGCTGGGCATGCTCGTGATCTTCCGGCTGCTGGCGCACGTGCCCGTGCCGGGGGTGGACCGCGCGGCGTTCAACGCGCTCTTCCAGGGCGGCGCCGGGCTGTTGCAGTTCTTCGACCTGTTCACGGGCGGCGGCCTGCGGAACCTGAGCATCGCCGCACTGGGCGTGTTCCCCTACATCACGTCGTCCATCGTCATCCAGATACTCACGCCGGTGCTGCCGCAGCTCAGCGCCCTCGCCAAGGAGGGCGAATCGGGCCGTCAGCGCATCAACCAGATCACCCACTGGATAACGGTGCCCATCGCGTTCTTCTCGGGCTACGGACAGCTCCTGCTCTTCTCCCGCTCGGGCGTGTTCACGCACCCCATCGGCTTCGTGGGCCCCGGCTCGCTGGAGACGCTCACCATCGTCGTCTCCTTCGTCGGCGGCACCATGCTGCTGGTCTGGATGGGGGAGCTCATCACCGAGCGCGGCATCGGCAACGGCATCTCCATCATCATCTTCGGAGGGATCGTCGCGGGCATGCCGCAGTTGGTCAGCCAGGGCTTCTTGGCGCGTGACAATGCCGGCGGGCTGGTCCTGCTGGCGCTGGCGGGTCTGATCCTCGTCTACTTCATCGTCGTCTTCAACGAGGCGCAGCGGCGCATCCCGGTCCAGTATGGGCGGAGCGTCTTCCGTGGAGGCCGGATGTACCGCCAAGCCGGTGCCACGCACCTGCCGCTGCGGGTGAACTCGGCCGGCATGATCCCGCTGATCTTCGCCTTCAGCATCATGGTGCTGCCCTCCACCTTCGCGCAGTTCTTCGCGAACCCATCGAGCTCCAACTTCTTCTCGAAGGCCGCGCTGTTCATCGCCACGACCCTCTCGCAGACCTCCATCTGGTACTGGATCATCATCTTCCTGCTGGTGGTCGTCTTCACGTTCTTCTACACCCTCGTCATCTTCCAGCAGCAGCAGCTCGCCGAGAACCTCCAGAAGAACGGTGGCTTCGTGCCGGGCATCCGGCCGGGCCACCCCACGCAGCAGTACCTGAACCGCGTGATCCTGCGCATCACCTGGGGCGGCGCGATCTTCCTCGGCATCGTCGCCATCCTGCCCTTCTTCTTCGGCCGCGCGACGGGCATCCAGGAGCTCACCTTGAGCAGCACGAGCCTCCTGATCATGGTCTCCGTCGCCTTGGACACCATGCGTCAGCTCGAGGCCCAGCTCCTCATGCGCAACTACGAAGGGTTCTTGAAGTAGCCATGCGCATCGTTCTCCTCGGCCCGCCAGGTGCGGGCAAAGGCACCCAGGCGGCACTGCTCGCCCGACGGGATGGCCTCGCGCACGTCGCCACGGGCGACCTCTTCCGCGCGCACCTGGACCGGGGCACCGAGCTTGGGAAGCAGGTCAAGAGCTACATGGACAGGGGCGCGCTGGTGCCGGACGGCGTCACGACGCGCATGGTGCTGGAGCGCTTCGAGGAGCCCGGTGCCCAAGACGGCTTCGTGCTCGACGGCTTCCCGCGCACCATCCCGCAGGCCGAGGCGCTCGACGCAGCGCTCGCCGATGCGGGCCAGGCCATCGACCGCGCGCTCCTGATCGAGGTCGAGCGCGAGGAGCTCGGCCGCCGCCTCGCCGGGCGGTGGATCTGCCGCGGGTGCCAGACGCTCTACCACGAGCGCTCGGCGCCACCGGCCAAGGCGGGCATCTGCGACGCGTGCGGCGGCGAGCTGTACCAGCGCGGCGACGACAAGCCCGAGGTCGTCAGCGTGCGGCTGGAGACCTACGAGAAGGAGACCGGCCCGCTGGCCGGCTACTACGAGCGGCAGGGGAAGCTCGCGCGGATCGACGGCGGCGGAGCGGTCGAGGCCGTTGCGAAGCAGATCACGAGCTCGATCGGTGGCCGGGTGGCTGTCGCTGCGGCCGATGTGACGGTAGAATGAGCGGTCGCATGATGGATACCACAAGCAGAGCAAGCACCACGCCCGCGCTCGGCGTCCGCGAGGGCGCCGGGTCCGGCGCGACCGTGAAGTCTCAGCGCGAGCTCGACTTCATGTGGGAGGCCGGCCAGATCGTCGGCCTCACGCACAAGGTGTTGCGCGCGGCCGTCGGCGCCGGCGTGACGACCGGCGAGCTCGACGCCATTGCGGAGCGGGAGATCACCGCTCTCGGCGGCAAGCTGGCCTTCAAGGGCTATCATGGCTTCCCGGGGACGCTGTGCGTGTCGGTCAACAGCGAGATCGTCCACGGCATCCCTGGAAGCGCGGTCCTCAAGGAGGGCGACGTCGTTGGCTTGGACCTGGGTGCGATCGTGGGCGGCCTCTACGGCGACGCCGCCATCACCGTTCCGGTCGGGGTGGTCTCGGCCGAGTTGACCGCGCTCCTGGAAACGGGCGAGGCGGGGTTGTGGGCCGGCATCGCCGAGGTCCGGCCGGGCCGGCGCATCGGCGATGTGTCCGCGGCCATCCAGGCGGAGGTGGAGCGGCGCGGCGACTACGGCATCGTGCGCGAGTACGTGGGGCATGGGATCGGCACGCAGCTGCACGAGGAGCCGTCGGTGCCCAACTTCGGGATCGCGGGCCGCGGGCCGCTGCTGCGCACCGGGATGGCCATCGCCATCGAGCCGATGGTCAACCTCGGCACGCACGAGACCCGCCTGCTGGACGACGACTGGACGGTCGTGACGGCCGACGGGCTGCCCTCGGTCCATTTCGAGCACACCATCATCGTGACGGACGGCGACCCGCTCATCACCACGAAGGTAGACTGAGGGAGCATGGCGAAGAAGGAAACGATCGAAGTCGAGGCCACGGTCACGGAGGCGTTGCCGAATGCCTCCTTCCGGGTGGAGCTGGGCGACGGACACGGCGTCCTGGCGCACATCTCCGGCAAGATGAGGATGCACTTCATCCGCGTGCTGCCGGGCGACCGGGTCCTGGTCGAGCTGTCGCCCTACGACCTGACGCGTGGACGCATCACGTACAGGTTCAAGTAGGAGTAGTGCGATGAGAGTCCGAGCATCGGTCAAGCCCCGCTGCGATAAGTGCCGCCTCGTGCGGCGCGGACGCAAGGTGTTCGTGGTCTGCCCGAATCCGAGACACAAGCAGCGGCAGGGGTAGGCGATATGGTACGAATAGCAGGAGTCGACGTCCCCGACAAGAAGCGCGTCGAGATCGCGCTGCGGACCATCTACGGCATCGGCCCCACCAGGGCGCTGAAGATCGTCGAGCAGGCCAGCATCGCCGGCAACCCCAGGGTCGCCGAGTTGGGCGACGCCGAGCTCACCCGCATCCGCGAGATCATCGACCGCAACTACATGGTGGAAGGCGACCTGCGGCGTGAGGTGAACGACAACATCCGCCGGCTCATCGACATCGGGTCGTACCGGGGCATCCGGCACCGTCGCGGGCTGCCCGTGCACGGCCAGCGGACACGGACGAACGCGCGGACGAAGCGCGGCAATCGCAAGACCGTCGCCGGACGGCGACGCGTGCTGCGGAAGTAGAGGAGCAGCGTGGCCAGAGCGAATCGAACCAGATCCCGGAGGCGCGAGCGCAAGTTCGTGCCGCGGGGGCGGGCGTACATCACGTCCACCTTCAACAACACGCTTGTGACGTTGACGGACCCCGATGGCAACGTGATCGCATGGAGCTCAGCCGGGTCAGTCGGCTTCAAGGGCTCGCGCAAGAGCACCGCGTTCGCGGCGCAGCGCGTGTCGGAGACGGCGGCCCGCAAGGCGATGGACAACGGCATGCGGCAGATCGAGGTGCTGATCCGTGGCCCCGGCGCGGGGCGCGAGGCGGCGATCCGTGCGCTTCAGAGCTCGGGGCTCACCGTGACCAGCATCCGCGACGTGACGCCTGTCCCCCACAACGGATGCCGGCCGCCGAAGCGGCGGCGGGTATAGCCGGGGCCTAGAGGAGATATGGGAAGATATACAGGACCCGTTTGCAGACAGTGCCGGCGAGCCGGCGAGAAGCTCTTTCTCAAGGGCGAGCGTTGCTACACGCCCAAGTGCGCGTTCGAGAAGCGCCGCAAGACTCCGGGCGAGCGCGTGCCGCGCCGCCGCCGCATGTCGGACTGGGGGCTGCAGCTCCGTGAGAAGCAGAAGGCACGCCAGTCCTACGGCGTGCTCGAGCGGCAGTTCCGCCGCTACTTCTCCGATGCGCGCAAGCTCCCCGGCGTGACCGGCGATAACCTCCTCCAGCTGCTGGAGCGCCGCTTGGACAACGTCGCGTACCGGATCGGCTTCGCGGATTCCCGCGCGCAGGCCCGGCAGTGGGTGCTGCACGGTCACTTCACCGTGAACGGCAGGAAGGTCAACATCCCGTCCTACCGCGTGCGTGCCGGCGAGGTGATCGCGTGGAAGGCCGGCCGTCTGGACGTCGATTTCGTCCAGGCAGTCGTCAAGACCGTCGGTCAGCGGCCGCTGCCCGAGTGGATCGAGCTGGACAAGACCGCGATGGTGGCCACCGTGCTTCGCAACCCCGAAGCGGCCGACATCGACGCGCGCATCGAGACGCGCATGATCGTGGAGTTCTACTCCCGCTAGCTTCAGAAGAGAAGACGGACCGCAGAGAGGGCGAGCGCCTCAGGAGGAACCTGGGGCGGGGCCCCGGGTCAGACCGACGCTGAGGCGTCCGGTGTAAAGGATGAGTTGAAGATGCTCGAGTTTGGGTACGATGAACCTCGTGAAGTGACGCTGGAGCCGGAGCCGGTCCCCGCTGCCTCGGTCAGGGTCGTCGAAGCGGATGCGACCCACGGAACCTTCGTGGTCGAGCCCCTGCCGCGGGGCTTCGGCGTGACGCTGGGCAATCCCATGCGCCGCGTCCTGCTGAATTCCATCCAGGGCATCGCCGTCGACTGGGTGCGCATCGACGGCATCGAGCATGAGTATTCGACCGTCCCCGGCGTGAAGGAGGACGTGGTCGACATCCTGCTCAACGTGAAGGCGATCAGCCTGCGCTCTCTGAGCGACCGGCCGGGCAAGCTGCGCCTCGAGGTGGAGGGCCCGGGGGAGATATGCGCGGGCGACATCATGAGCTCCTCGGATTTCGAGATCGTGAATCCGGAGCTGCGGATCGCCACCCTCGATACGAAGAGCGCCAAGCTCATCATGGAGATGAACGTCGAGCAGGGGAAGGGCTACAAGGCCGCTTCGAGCAGCGACGGGCTGCCCATCGGCGTGCTGCCGGTCGATGCGGTCTTCACCCCCGTGCGCAAGGTCAACTACACGGTCGAGCCCATACGCGTCGGCCTGCACACCGACTACGAGCGGTTGCTGCTCGAGGTGTGGACCAACGGTGCCGTGACGCCTGTGGAGGCGGTCAAGCAGGCAGGCCAGGAGCTGGTCGAGCACTACTTCCGGTTCTCGACGCTCGCTGACGACGATGGTGACGAACGGCCCTCGTGGCTGCCGGCCATCCCCCCCTCGCAGTACAACCTGGGGGTCGAGAGCCTGGGACTCAGCGCCCGGACGCTCAACTGCCTGAAGCGGGCGTCGATCCACAAGGTCGGCGAGATCTTGGACCGCAGCCGCGCCGAGCTCCTGCGGATCCGCAACTTCGGCGAGCGCTCCCTCGAGGAGCTCGACGAGAAGCTTGCCGAGCTCGGCATCTACCACCCGGAGCTGGCCCAGGCAAGCGCTCAGGCGTCTGCCGCTGCCGAGGGCGAGGGCGAGGGCGAGACCGAGGCGCCGGAAGCTGATGCGCCGGCCGCCGGCGATGACGCGGGCGACGGCGACGGCAGCGACGACAGCGCCAGCGACCACAAGGAAGAGGAGTAGGAACGGTGCGACATCGGGTTGTAGGGCGTAAGCTCGGACGCCGCACCGAGCACCGCGAGGCCATGTTGCAGAACATCGTGGTCCAGCTCCTCACGTACGAGCGCGTCACCACGACCGAGGCCAAGGCCCGGGAGGCGCGCAAGCTCGCGGATCGCATCATCACCAAGGGCCGCAGCGGCTCTATCCACGACCGCCGCCTCGCCATGGCGCTGCTCACCGACAAGCACGCGTTGCGCCGGCTCTTCGACGAGATCGGTCCGCGCTACGCGGAGCGGAACGGCGGCTACACGCGCATCATGAAGCTGATGCCGCGCAAGGGCGACTCCGCCGCCATGGCCGTCCTGGAGCTGGTCGAGTAACGGCATGACGCGACGCATAGCCCTGATCCTCGAATACGAAGGAACCGCCTACGCTGGCTCGCAGCGCCAGGGGGCGCTGCCGACCGTGCAGGCGGAGGTCGAGCGCGCCGCCGAAGCGCTCACGGGCGCCGGCTGCCGGCTCGCCGTGGCGGGGCGGACCGACGCCGGCACCCATGCCGCCGGGCAGGTCGCCGCGTTCGATACGGAGAGCGATCTGGCACCCCAACGCATCCGCGACGGCCTGAACCACCACCTGCCGGAGGACATCGCGGTCGTCGAGGCGCACGAGGTTGCGCGAAGCTTCGACCCACGGCGCCATGCGGCGTCGCGCGTCTACCGCTACACCTTCTCCGAGCGTGCGGCACGCTCGCCGTTGCGGCGGCGCTTCGTGCACCCGGTGGGACGGACGCTCGACGTCGAGGCGATGAGTCAGGCGCTGGCCTACCTGGAGGGCACGCGCGACTTCGCGCCGTTCTCCGGTGCGCTACCCGCCGGGAAGAGCACGATGCGCCGGATGCTCCGCGCGCAGGCGTGGCGCAAGGGTAGCGAGGTGTACCTGGAGCTGGAGGCCAATGCGTTCCTCCCGCAGCAGGTGCGCCGGACGGCCGCTGCGGTGCTCCGCGTCGGGCTCGGCAAGATGACGGTGACGGCCTTCGAAGCGCTCGCCGACAGCCCCGTGCGGGGCGCGGCCGAGCACGTGCTGCCTGCTGGGGCCCTCTGCCTGCAGCGGGTCGCATACCCAGACTTCCCGCCCCGACGGGCGGCCCAGAACGAGATCATGACCCAGAATGAGATGGTGGTAGGCCGATATGCAGCTCTATAGAGAGACAACGCACACCAAGCCCGCGGAGCGGGAGTACCTGTGGCACGTCATCGACGTCGAAGGCGAGCGGCTGGGCCGCATCGCGTCCCGGATCGCCGGGCTCCTCATGGGCAAGCACAAGCCCGACTACAGCCGTCACCAGCTCGCGGGCGACTTCGTCATCGTGATCAACGCCGCGAAGGTCGGCTTCTCGGGCAACAAGCTCGCGCAGAAGATCTACTACCGGCACACGGGCTACATCGGTCACCTCCGGGAGCGGACCCTGGGGCAGATGATGGACAAATTCCCCACGCGGGTGATCGAGCAGGCCGTGAAGGGCATGCTGCCGCGCAACCGGCTCGGCCGTCAGATGCTGCGCCGGCTCAAGGTCTACGCCGCGGCGGAGCACCCGCACGAGGCTCAGATCCGCGCGGGACTCGCCAAGGCGAAGCAAGAGCCCGCCGCGCCCACGCGCGCGCCGCGCAGGGCCGCCGCGGCCAAGGACGCTGCCGAGAGCCCCGCGCCGAGGCGCCGGACGAGGTCCGCGCCTGTGTCCGAGGCAGCGAAGCCCGAAACGAAGCCGGAAGGGGAGTAAGGCGAGATGACGACCAGCGGGACCTACTACTACGGCACCGGCAAGCGGAAGTGCGCCATCGCGCGCGTCCGGCTCTACCCCGGGGGCAGCGGATCGATCGTCGTGAACGGCAAGCCGATCGAGGAGGTGCTCACGTGGGTCGAGTGGCGCAAGCGCGCTGAGAAGCCCTTCGAGCTCATCCCGTCCGTGGCGAACCGCTTCAACGTCGTTGCGAAGATCACCGGCGGCGGCATCTCGGCGTGGGCCGACGCGCTCCGCCACGGCATCGCGCGCGCCCTCCTCGTCTCCGACCCCGACCTCCGGCCGGAGCTGCGGAAGCACGGGTTCCTGACGCGCGACTCGCGGATCAAAGAGAGCAAGAAGTACGGCCTCAAGCGGGCCCGCCGCGCGCCTCAGTACACCAAGCGCTAGACCCCGGCGAGGCCCCGCAGGGCCTCCAGCATCTCTCGGACGCGCTGCGGGCTGTCGCCCTCTGCGTAGATACGCAGCAGCGGCTCCGTGCCCGAGGGCCGGATCAGCCCCCAGAAACCGTCCTCCAACAGGTAGCGCACGCCGTCGGCCGCCTCGGTGCCCTCCACCCGCAGCCCCGCGAGGCGCTCGGGCGGCGCCGCGGCAAGCGCCGCCACGTCCAGCGGGCGCGCTCCGGCCTCAAGCGCCACGTCCAGCCGGTCGTAGGCGTGCGCGCCGACCTTCTCGTGCAGATACGCGACCAGCTCCGAGGGCCGCTTGCCGGTGTGCACCATCAGGTCGAGGAAGAGCAGCGCGCTCAAGATGCCGTCGCGCTCCGGTATGTTGCCGCGGAAGGCGTAGCCCCCGCTCTCCTCGCCGGCCGCCACGGCGTCCGTCTCCATCATCACCGGCCCGAGGAACTTGAAGCCGACGGCCGTGCGGTGGACCGGCACATCGAAGAGCGCGCCCAGCTTGTCCACCATCGCGCTCTGGGTGATGGACCGCACCAGCGGCCCCCGCAGCCCGCGCCCCTCGAGCTGATGGAGGCAGAGCAGCGAGAACACATCGAGGGTGCTGATGAACGCACCGCGCTCGTCCAGCACGCCGAGGCGGTCGGCATCGCCGTCGTTCGCGACGACCACGTCGAACCGTCCATCACGCGCTGCGGCTGCCGAGGGCGCCAGGTTCGGCGCGATGGGCTCGGGCTGGCGCATGCCGGGGAACGCCGGGTTCCGCTCCCCGCGCATCTCGATGACCGTCGTTGGCCCGGCGCCGAGCGCCGCTTCGAGATAGCCGGCGCCCGCCCCGTGCATGGCATCGAAGCCGACCCGCAGGCCGGCTCCGCGGATGGCGTCCAGATCGACGACGCCGGCCAGGTTGGCCATGTACGGGGGCGCCAGCTCGGTAGTGGTCAGGAGGCCGGGGGCTGGGCGCGGGGGCTCCGCCTCGGCGCCTTCGGCCAGCGCGGCGGCGATGTGGGCTTCGAGCTCGGCGACGATCTCGGGAGCCGCGCTCCCGCCGTAGTCGGGCTTGTACTTGAACCCGTTCCACGCGCCCGAGTTGTGGCTGGCGGTGATGACGACGCCGCCGCCAGCCCGGCGGCGGATCACCTCGAAGCTGACGACCGGCGTCGGCACGGCGCGGTCGGCCAGCGTGGTGGGGACGCCGAGGGAGGTGGCGACCGCCGCGACCTCGGCGGCGAACTCAGCCGAGCCGAAGCGCGTGTCGTAGCCCACCACGAGGCCGCGCTCGGCGTCGCCGTGGGCGGCGAGCAGACGGCAGACGCCGTGAGCGCAGGCGCGCACGTTGGCAAAGGTGTAGTCGCGGGCGATGAGCGCGCGCCAGCCGTCGGTCCCGAACCGGATGGGGCTCTCTGAGGTACTGTTATCAGAGGCCATGGGGGCCCTCTCAGGCGAGCTTCGCGTCCTTGCGGAGCGCCTCGGCCTTGTCGGTGCGTTCCCAGGGCAGGTCGATGTCGGTCCTGCCGAAGTGGCCGTAGGAGGCCGTCTGCGCGTAGATGGGCCGGCGCAGGTCCAGATCACGGATGATGGCGCCTGGGCGCAGGTCGAAGTGCTTGTGCACGAGCTCCAGGATCAGCGCGTCGTCCACGTTGCTCGTGCCGAAGGTCTCTATCGAGATGCTGATGGGGGTCGCGGCACCGATCGCGTAGGAGACTTGGATCTCGCACCGGCTCGCCAGCCCGGCGGCGACGATGTTCTTCGCCACCCACCGTGCCGCATAGGCCGCGGAGCGGTCGACCTTCGTGGGGTCCTTGCCGGAGAAGGCGCCGCCACCGTGCCGCGCCACGCCGCCGTAGGTGTCCACGAGTATCTTACGCCCGGTAAGACCGGCATCCCCGTTCGGCCCGCCGACCACGAAGCGGCCCGACGGGTTCACGAGGATGCGCGTGTCGGCGTCCATGAGGGCCGCCGGGACGACCTCGTCGATGACGTGCTTGCGGATGTCGGCGGCGATCCGCTTCTGGTCGATGCCGTCGGTGTGCTGCGTGCTCAGGACGATGGTGTGCACGCGCTTCGGCTTGCCGAAGGCGTACTCCACCGTGACCTGCACCTTGCCGTCCGGCCCGAGGTAGGGAATCACGCCTTCCTTCCGCACCATCGATAGCTTGCGGGTCAGGTGATGGGACAGCGAGACGGTGAGCGGCATGAGCTCCGGCGTCTCGTCGCACGCGAAGCCGACCATCATCCCCTGGTCCCCTGCGCCCAGCGCGTCGACCTCGTCGGCGGTGCCGTCCCCGTCGCGGTGCTCGATCGCCGTCGTGACCCCCTGGCTGATATCAGGCGACTGCTGGTCGAGCCGGACGATGACCTCGCACGTCCGGTAGTCGATCCCGACTGCTGCGTCGTCGTAGCCGACCTTCTTGATCGTCTCGCGGACGATCGCCTCGTAGTCGACCTCGGCCGTCGTCGTGATCTCGCCGAGCACGATCACGATGTTCGTGGACGTCGCGGTCTCGCAGGCCACGCGGGCGTTGGTGTCCTGCGTGTAGATCGCGTCCAGGATCGCGTCGGATATCTGGTCGCAGAGCTTGTCGGGGTGGCCTTCCGTCACCGACTCCGAGGAGAAGAGATAGGAAGGCGAGCGCTCGAAGGTCGTGCCGTGGTTTCCTGCCATTCGATCGGGTCCTCCGGAGGGTGATTGGGCGGTGCGTGGTTGGACGCTGCGTGGTCGGACGCTGCGTGGTTGGGGGCTAGGTCCCGGCCTCCCAGCTGGCGAGGTACGCTGTCTGCTCCGGCGTGAGCTCGTCCATCGAGATGCTCATGGCCGCAAGCTTGAGCGCGGCGACGTTGTCGTCGATCGCGCGGGGCACGTCGTAGACCTCAGGCGTCATCGTCTTCGCGTTCTTCGCGATGTGCTCGGCGCAGAGCGCCTGGTTCGCGAAGCTCATGTCCATCACCGCGGACGGGTGGCCCTCCGCGGCGGCGAGGTTCACGAGCCGGCCCTCCGCGAGCAGGTTGATCCGTCGGCCGTCGCCCATGGTATAGCGCTCGACCATCGGGCGGACCCGCGTCTTGTCCGTCGAGAGGTCCTCGAGCGCCTCGATGTTCACCTCGACGTTGAAATGCCCGCTGTTGGCGACGATCGCATCGTCCTTCATGTGCTGGAAGTGGTGTCCGTCGAGGGCGTGCTTGCCGCCGGTCACCGTGATGAAGACGTCGCCTTGGGGGGCGGCCTCGTCCATGGTCATCACGCGGTGGCCGTCCATCACCGCCTCGAGTGCCCGCACCGGGTTGATCTCGGTGATGATCACCTGCGACCCCATGCCGCGCGCCCGCATCGCGATGCCCCGCCCGCACCAGCCGTAGCCCGCCACGACGACGGTCTTGCCCGCCCACAGCAGGTTCGTCGCCCGCGTGATGCCGTCCAGCGTGCTCTGGCCCGTGCCGTACCGGTTGTCGAAGAGGTGCTTCGTGTCCGCCTCGTTGACGGCGATGATGGGGTAGCGCAGCTTGCCGGCCGCCGACATGCTGCGCAGCCGGATCACGCCGGTCGTCGTCTCCTCCGTGCCGCCAATCACGCCCGGGAGCATGTCCTGGCGGTCGGTGTGCAGCATCGCCACGAGGTCGGCGCCGTCGTCCATGGTCATCTGGGGCTTGGCATCGAGCGCCGCGTTCAGGTGGCGGTAGTACGTCTCGTTGTCCTCGGCCTTGATCGCGTAGGTCGGTATGTCGTGGATGACGGCGAGTGCCGCGGCGACCGGGTCCTGCGTGCTCAGCGGGTTGCTGGCGCACAGCGTGACGCTCGCGCCGCCCGCCTTGAGCGCGATGGCCAGGTTCGCGGTCTCCGACGTGACGTGGAGACAGCCCGCGAGGGCGAGCCCTTCGAGGGGGCGCTCTTTGGCGAACCGTTCCGAGATGAGCCGCAGGACGGGCATCTCCCGTTCGGCCCATGCGATCAGCCGCTGACCCTCATCGGCGAGGCTCGCGTCCTTGATGTCCCCGAGTTTTCCCTCTGGCTGCACGTTCGTCTCCCCTCTACGCTTGACCTGAAGTACGGTCGATCTCGGTACGGTCAGTCGCCGGTGTCCGTGGGCAGCCCGGCCCTGATCCAGACGGGCGTCCCCTGCTCGACGTTGTAAAGGCGCGCCTTGTCGAACCCGAGCGCTGCCGCCATCTCGGCGGCCAGGCCGCTGCGGACACCGGCGGCGCAGATGAACAGGAGGTCCCTGTCCTTGGGCAGCTCGCTCTCGGCCCGCTCGGCCACGTCGTCCACCGGGATGTGAACGGCGCCGCTGGCATGCCCGGTGACCCACTCGTCAGGCCGGCGCACGTCGACCACGAGCGCGCCCGCCTCCTGCATCTCACGCGCTTCCTGCACGGAGACCCGGCGGTACGGCTCTCCGGGTTCCTGCCGTCCATATGCCATCGGTCTCTCCTCTTGCTGCCGTCTTCGACGCTGCCATCTTTGGCCTGTCGCGGCCGCCACGCGGACTTTCGCTCGATGCGATAACCACTCGGCGTACCGGCCGCCGAGCGGTGGACGTGCATCGTGATCTCATGGGCTCAAAAAAGAGCGACTTCCCGGTACGAGAAGCCACGCGTATGCGCCGCGCTCATCTCCCAGACCGATCACGCCGGTCTGGCCGGACTTGGCACCGTATCGCACAGGCCGTGAGGCCGTCGCGCGACCGGTTGCCGGGCTTCGCAGGGCCGGATCCCTCCGCCGCTCTGGATGACACGCACTATTCGATTAAAAAGCTCCACAATCGTATTGGCGCCCCAAACACCTGTCAACACAAGGGCATCGCCCTTGACCCACAAGGGCATCGCCCTTGACCCACTCGCTCGCGCCGGCCGCTGGTGCCGACGACTGCGGCTGGGCGCTCGCCGGGCCCTCAGCCAGGGGCGGTAGGGGCGGCTGTGTCCGTCCTACGGCATGAGGAGAGCCGGCGTGAAGGTGTCCGAGGAGCCCTCGTTCTGGCCGGCGTCTTCGTCGAGGCGTTCCTTGGCGATGACCCTTGCCCAGTCGGCCGCGGAGTCCAAGAATTCGCGCCGGGCATCCACGTAGTCGACGACGGTGCTCACGTCGAGTCCAACGAGATGGTCGTACAGCTCCTTGGTCTGAGCGAGGTCGAGGCCCCTCTCCGACTGGAGGGCGTCTCCCAGGTGGCTGATCGACACATCCACGAGGACCGCCGTCCAGGCCAGGAGGTAGCCGAGGTTGTGCTCCTCCGTCAGGTCCGCTTCCCAGCGGTCGACGACGAAATCGATGTGGCCGGAGAAGGTCTCATGGGCCGGGTATGCCATCAGGTCCGTGCCCAAGTAGTCTTGGATCGCGAGCCAGAACACGCGCTCGAATACCTGGGCCTGGGCCTCGTGGACCGCGTCGAAGGCCACGCTGGAGGGGTCCGTCTGGTCGGGGTTCACGATCGCTTGGAGCGCGTGGCCGAGCTCGTGGGCCACGGTATTGAGGGAGTCGGCGAAGGGACGCGAGGCGTCGACCAGGATGACGATGCGGTTGCCCGCGACAGTCTTGAAGCCGGGGATGGACTTCAACGCTTCCCGCGCCTCAAGGACAGATGCGTACTCTTGCGGGGTCGCGCGGGCGAAGTTGTCGAGGTGCCCGGCGTCGATGGCCGCATGGAAGCCCGGCTTGTCGAACAGCATCGTGTCGATCGGATCGTCAGCCAAGACCCGGCCGGTGGCCAGGAAGTAGCCTGCTGCCGCCGCTTCGAGCAGGGTGCTGGCCGCACCGGACCCTCCTTCGCCGAGCACCGGCCGAGGGTCGTCGAGCAGGTCGCGTAGCCCGTCCAGCGAGGCGTCGAGCTCGGAGGTGGTGGGTGGATCGCTCGGTGGTGGGGCCGTGAAGCCGGGCGGCACCTCGAAGGTGATCTCGAAGGTGTTGTCGGACTCGTCGGACTCGTCGACCTGGTTCGTGGGATCGATGACGAAGCGCATGGTGTGGGTCCCACGGGTGGCGGTCGGCACGCCGTCCATGCGGCGGTCCGCCCAGAAATTGACGAAGCCGGCCCGGGCGCCGTCGGAGCGCAGCGTCGAGACCAGGACGTCGTCGTAGTAGAGGGCCACCTCGAAGGGGCCGGTGTCCACCCAGCTCTCGTTGAGCACGTAGGCGGAGAAGAAGATGTCGTCTCCCCGCGTGAGCCGGGTCGAGCGCTCGCTGCCGCTCTGGCTGGCCACGATCAGCGGCCGGTCCGTTCCGAACTGCCAGTCCGGCTTCAGGTTGGGGAGCGTGATATGTGGTGGCCCGCTCGGCGGCGTCGCGAGAAGGGGCCGTTCCAGGGCGACGGGGCCTGTCTCCCAGACGAACTCGGCGGTGTAGGTATTGTTCGTCTCGTCCGACTCGGCGATGACGTTGCCGGGATCGATGGTGAACTCGATGGTATGGACGCCGGGCTCGAGGTCGAGGAGGCCGCGCAGCTCATCGGAGCGCGATCCCTCCGCTATCCGGGACCCGGACCGCAGCGACCGCCACACGTCTTCGATAACCACGACGCCGTCGAGCGAGACCTGGACGCGCACGTCCCCAAGCGCGGAGACGGGGCCCGCATTCTCCAGTGCGTAGAGGAGGTAGGTCGTGACCTCGGTCGAGAGCGGCCCGTGGGTCACGGCGGTGGGGTAGGAAGTGGCCACGAGAGGGGCGCTCCACCCCTCGGGGGTGAGCGGACGGAGGTCGGGGAGGCGTCCGGTCGGCAGGGGAGCGCTCGCTCCGGTGACCAGGAGGTCGATCGAGTAGGTGTTGTCGGTCTCATCGGTCTCCGAGACCTGGTCGAGGGGGTCGAGGACGAACCTCAGCTCGTGGGTCCCCGGAGAGAGGGACACTCTGTCGAGAAGGTCGGCCCAGTCGGTCACGTCGATGAAGAAGCCGGGGCGGATCTGGGCACCGTTCCATCGCTTGACCAGGACGCCGTCGAGGTAGATATCGACGAAGTAGGGCCCGACGACCTGCTCCGTCCCGTCGTTCCCGTAAGCCCAGTTGATGTAGATGGGGCCGCCGAGATCGACGGGGTCACCGCTCCGGGAAGCTTCGGTGGCGTTGGCCACCACGGGCCCGTCCCAATCTCTCGGCGTGTACGGATGCAGATTGCGGCCGTCGACGGGTTCGGGCGTGGGAGTGCTCGTGGGTATGGCTGGCGGGGGTGTGGCCGTCGGCGTGGGCACCGGAGATGGTGTCGGCGTGGGTGGGATGGACGTGAGAGTCGGCGCCGGCTGCGATGTGGTGGTGGGCGTGGATGCAGCAGGAGGCACCGTGCACCCCGCCAGGACCGATCCGAGGGTCGCGACGAGCGCCACCGCGATCTGGCCAGAAGATATCCGCATCACGAGTTCAGGTTTCAGGCCGCCTAGCTGCTCTGCAGGAGCTCCGCGAGCTCACCAAGCTGCGAGAGGTCGAAGCCGCATTCGCTGATCGCCCCGATCTCGGGGAAGGTGGGCAGCCGCAGCCCCGCCGTGATCTCGTCGAAGGCGTCCCCGCCCCAGGTCTCGCGCAAGCATTCGGCCACCGCGGCCAGCTCCGGGTCGAGCTCGGACACATCCAGCGGCGGGATGGGCGTGGTGGGCACCGCCACGTCGCCCGTCTCCGGTGTCTCGCTCGCGGTGCTGCCGACGCTGAGGTCGACGCCGCACTCGACGAGGACAGGCAGCAGCTCGGGCGGAAGGTTCGCGAAGCCGCCCTCGGCCAAGCCGCCGAGCAGGCCGATCACCTCCGAGATGTCCAGGCGCTGCATCACGCAGCGGAAGTCTTGGAGTGACGCCGCGCCCGGCGCGCCCAGGAACCGGCCGGCGTCGATGCGAGACGCCTCGTCGTCGCTCAGGCACAGCAGCAGGCCGACCGCGGCGCCCATGAGCGGTGCGCTCTGCTCGGCGGTGACGTCGCCCGCCACGACGAGTCCGCTGGTGTCGATGCCCTTGAAGGCGCTCCGGATGCAGACCTCCGTCTCGGTGCTGAGCCCTCCCGCCTCGGCCGCGATGGCCGCGACGGCGAGGCTCACGATGGTCTCGGGGCTGAAGCAGGCGGCCGGGAAGTCGTTCCCGAGCTCCTCGGGGAGATCGAGGACGGGCAGATCGAGCAGCGCCTCGTACCGCTCGGCCTCGAAGCTCTCGCGCAGGCAGACGGCCTCTGATTCAAGGAGCGCGTCGACCAGGTCGCGCACGAGCGTCTCGCCGTCGATACGCAGCAGCGCCACCGCCGGTGGCACCGGGGTCGGCGTCGGTGTGGGGGTCGGTGTGGGCGTCGGCGTCGGGGTCGGCGTCGGCTGGGCGCCGCATGCGCCCACGATGGCGAGCAGCAGCACGAAGAGGACCGGTAGCAGTCCCGTGCGCAGGGATATCGAGCGTGGACCCGCGGCCGTGGATGGCATGTGCACTCCCCCTCATCGTGGTCCGAACGCACTTAGTATCCCGGCGGCTGCGGGAACCTGCAACCAGCTTTGGTGCAGCGGAGGGCGTCCTTGCGACGTCGCGCCCCTGTTGAGGGTCAAGGGCCGTGCCCTTGTAGAATGCTCTGGTGGAATTGACGTCGCTCTCGCTGACCAACTTCCGGTCGTATCGCACGCTGAAGCTCACGCTGGGCCGTGGGCTCACCGTGCTTGCCGGTGAGAACGCGCAGGGCAAGAGCAACCTGCTCGAAGCTATCTATCTCCTGGCCATCGGGAAGTCGCAGCGCGCGGCGGTCGAGCGCGAGCTCGTGAGCTGGGAGGCCGCCGAGGCGGGGGGCTACGGGATCGTTGCGGCGAGCGTGCAGCGGGCGGACGATTCGGTCGAGCTCCGGCTCGGACTCGACTGCGGCGGTGGGCGTGCGAATGGGGTCGTGAAGCGCATCCGCGTCAACGGCGTGCCCAAGCGCGCCTCGGACCTGGTCGGCGTGCTCAGCGCCGTGCTGTTCTCGGCCGTCGACATCGACCTGGCCTACGGCCCGCCTCAGGGGCGCCGCCGCTATCTGGACGTGCTGCTCTCCCAGACCAGCCGCCGCTACGTCCACGGCCTCCAGCGCTACCTCCGGGTGCTCGGCCAGCGCAACGCCGTCCTGCGGAGCATGCGTGAGGGCCGTGCGGGGGAGGACGAGCTCGTCGTGTGGGACCCCCCGCTGTGCGAGGAGGGTGCGGCGGTGCTTGCCACGCGTCACGAGGCCATGCAGCGCCTCGCCCCGCTGGCCGCCGAGGCGTTCGAGCGCCTCGCTGGCACCGGCTCGGCGCTGTCCGTCGACTACGTGGCGACCGTCGAGCCGATCGAGGCGGGGGCTGCGCCGACGCCGGAGGCGGTGGCGGCCGCGCTGGAGCGCTCGCGCCGGCAGGAGCGCGCCGTCGGCATGACCGTCGTCGGCCCGCACCGGGACGACATCCGCCTCGCCCTCGACGGCGTGGATCTGGCGAAGCACGCCTCGCGCGGTCAGGCGCGCCTCGCCGCGCTCGCGCTGCGCCTCGCCGAAGCGCAGCTCCTCCACGAGCGCCGGGGCGACCCGCCGGTGATCCTGCTCGACGACATCCTCTCCGAGCTGGACGAGCGGCGGCGGGGCCTCGTGCTGGAGGAGGCGCTGCGCTACCCGCAGGTGCTCCTCACCACCGCCGAGCTGGCGCTCGTGCCGTCCGCGGGGCTGGCGGAGGCGCGCGTGCTGCGCGTGGCCGACGGCCAGGTGCTGGAGGAGGTGCCCGCCTGAGCGAGGCGATCCTCCTCCGCGGCGTGAGAAAGGCTTTCGGAGACGTTCAGGCGCTCCGTGGCGTCGACCTGACCGTGGAGGGGGGCGAGGTCTTCGGCTTCCTCGGGCCCAACGGCGCGGGGAAGACCACGACCATCCGCATCCTCATGGGGTTCATACGCGCGGATGGGCGCTCGGATGGGCGCGGGAACGGGCGCGGGAACGGGCGCGCGCAGCACGGCGAGGCGCGGGTCCTTGGCCTCGACGCCTGGCGCGATACCGTGGAGATCAAGCGGCGCACCGGCTTCCTGCCCGACCTCATCAGTATCGGCACCGGCTTCACCGGCCGGGCGTTCCTCGACTACATCGCGCGGCTGCGTGGGTTCTCGGGCCCGCCGCCGCTCCAGCGCGAGCTGCTCGATCGCCTCGAGCTGGCGGACAGCGCGCTCGCCCGGCGCGTCAAGGGCTACTCCACGGGGATGGCGAAGAAGCTGGCGCTGGTCCAGGCGATGCAGCACGACCCGGAGCTGCTCATCATGGACGAGCCGACCGAGGCGCTGGACCCGCTGATCCGGCAGGTGCTCTTCGAGCTCCTGCGCGAGGCGCGGGCGCGCGGCGTGACCGTGTTCATGTCCTCGCACATCCTCTCGGACGTCGAGGAGATCTGCGAGCGCGTCGCGCTGATCCGGGACGGGCGCATCGTCAAGGCAGGCTCGGTCGAGGATCTGCGCGAGGGCCGGGCGCGCACGATGGTCGTCGAGCTCCGCACGCCGCCGGACGGCGACTTCGTCGTGCCGGGCGCGCAGGTGCTATCGCGCGACGGCACGACGCTGCGCCTCGCCGTGAAGGGCGACGTCAACGACGTCGTGCGGGCGCTCGCGCGGTACGACCTGACCGACCTCGTCTACGAGCGTCTCAGCCTGGACGAGCTGTTCCTGGACTTCTACGGCGGCAACCGTGGCGATGGGGCTGCCGCTGGCGATGCGCGGGAGGACCCCGGTGCGTAGCGTCTTCCGGCAGAGCCTGCTGAGCTATCGCATCAGCCTGAGCGTCGTCTCGGCCAGCCTCTTCGGCATCAGCGTGGTCCTCGTCGCCACCTTCGATGCGTTCGGGGGCGTCGAGGGGATGGAGGGGTTGCTGGCGCTCCTGCCGGAGAGCATCCGCGCGATGCTCAAGGCGCAGGGTGGCTTCGCGACCGAGGCCACGGGGTATATCGGCATGCAGTACCGGCACCCCTTCTACCTCCTCTCGACCTCCGGCTTCGCCATCGCCATGGCCAGCGGCGCGGTCGCGCGCGAGATCGAGCGCAGCACGGCGCTCATGCTGCTCGCCGTCCCGCTCGCACGGTGGCGGTACCTCGCGGCGAAGGTCGCCAGCATGGTCGTGGTCATCGTCGTGCTGCTCGTTGCCGTCTGGGCCGGCACGGGGGCCGGGGTCGCGGTCACCGGCCTGGGGGGCGTCGATATGCTGACGCTCGCGCGGGTGCTCGTGAACCTGCTGGCGCTCGCGCTGGCGATCGGCGGCATCGCGACGCTGCTGTCGTCGCTCTCAAGCGACGGCGGCCACGTCATCTCGGTGGCGGCGGGGGTCGCGGCGGCGATGTTCTTCGGCGACTTCCTCGCCACGATATGGAGCCCGGCCGAGCTCGTGGGCTACGTGTCCCTGTTCCACTACTACGACCCGCTCGGGGTCACCCAGAGCGGGCTGGCCGTGCGGGACATGGCGGTCCTGCTGGGCGTCGCAGTGGCCGGCTTCGGCGGGGCGCTGGTGGCGTTCCAGCGCCGGGACATCGCCGCCTAGGGCGCTCCCTTGACCCCGGCAAAGGGGCTTCGCCCTCTGCACTCCCCTTGCGGTTCGGCGAGCGCCCGACCGGGGTTGTCGGCATCGGCGGTCGGCGCGAGCGAGTGGGTCCAGGGCTGTGCCCTGGTCACGCTATCTGCCAGTTCTCGACCTCTGCGTATTCGATCATCCCGTTCATCGTGCGCTCCCACTTGGAGAACGCTTCCCCCGCGGCCTGGTTCCCCTGGAATGCCTCCAGGTCCAGCTCCGCCATGCTCTCGATCTTCCACTCCCAGACCACGCGGTCGGTCCGGCCGCTCTGGAAGTCCGTCAGGATGCGCTGATCAAGCTCCAGGCCGTACTGGGCCGCGAGCTTGCCGAACTCGCGCAGGTGTTCGACGAGCGGCCCCGCTCCTCCAACCTTCGCGTAGAACGTCCGCCGGTGGATGATTGCCATGGTGTTCCTCCTCGTCGCCTTTGGCGCTCGCGCGCTGTTTATAGGGCCGGGTGCATGTCGTGCCAGGGCGTCGCCTGCTCGTACGCGTGCGCGGCCCGCAGCAGCGTCGCCTCGCTCAGGTGCGGCCCGATGAGCTGCATGCCCACGGGCAGGCCGTCGACGAGCCCGCAGGGCACCGAGATCCCCGGCAGCCCCGCGATGTTCACCGGGATCGTGCAGACGTCGTTGGCGTGCATCACGACCGGGTCCACGATCGCACCGAGCTTGAAGGCGACGGTCGGCGTGGTCGGCGTGACGAGCACGTCCACGCGCTCGAACGCCGCGTCGAACTCGCGCCGGATCAGCGTCCGCACCTGCTGGGCCTTCTTGTAGTAGGCGTCGTAGTACCCGGCCGAGAGCGCGTAGGTGCCCATCAGGATGCGGCGCTTGACCTCGATGCCGAAGCCGTCGCGCCTCGTCGCTTCGAGCCCCGCCATCAGGCCGCTCGCCTCCCCGTCCACGTACCCGTACTTCACGCCGTCGTAGCGCGCCAGGTTCGCCGAGCACTCCGACGGGGCGAGGACGTAGTAGACGGCGAGCGCCGCCCTCGATGTGGGCAGCGACACGTCCCAGTCGACGTCGGCGCCGAGGGCTTCGAGCTGCTCGACGGCCTCGCGCGTGACGCGGGCGACCTCCGGGTCGATGCCCTCGCCGAAGAGATCGGCCACGACGCCCACGCGCAGCCCCCGCACGCCGTCCTCAAGCCCCTGGGTGTAGTCGGGCACGGCCGCTTCGATGCTCGTCGAGTCCCGGGGGTCGTAGCCAGCGATGGCGTTGAGCACCAGCGCGGCGTCCTCCACCGTGCGGGTCAGCGGCCCGATCTGGTCCAGCGACGACGCGAACGCGATCAGTCCGTAGCGGCTGACGAGGCCGTAGGTCGGCTTGAGGCCCACGACGCCGCACAGCGCCGCCGGCTGGCGGATCGAGCCGCCCGTGTCGGAGCCCAGGGCGTAGGGGGCGAGCCCCGCGGCCACGGCCGCCGCCGGCCCGCCGCTGGACCCGCCGGGCACGCGCTCGGTGTCCCAGGGGTTGTGGACCGGCTTGAACGCCGAGGTCTCGCTGGACGACCCCATGGCGTATTCGTCCATGTTGCCCTTGCCGAGGAGCACGGCGCCCGCGCCCGCGAGCGCTCCCGTGACCGCCGCGTCGTAGGGCGGGACGTAGTCTTCGAGCATCCGCGATGCGCACGTGGTCGTGACGCCGCGCGTCGCCAGATTGTCCTTGAGCTGCATCGGGACGCCGCGCAGGGGCCCGCCGTCCCCCTTCGCGAGCGCGGCGTCCGCCGCCGCGGCCTGCTCCCGCGCGAGATCGGGCGTGAGCGCGAGGTAGGAGCCGACCGAGCCGTCCAGCGCGTCGATGCGGCGCAGGTGGGTGTCGGCGAGCTCGACGGCCGAGAGCTCCCTGGCCCGCAGGGCATCCGACATCGCCCGGACGCTCATGTAGTGCGCGTCAGCCACGTCCGGCTACTCCATCACCGCGCGG
>JADFQE010000122.1 GCA_022561985.1 Chloroflexota bacterium | reverse complement strand
ACCCCCACCGGCTCAAGTCCCTCATCGTGGTCACGGACAAGGCGGTGGAGGAGTCGGTGCAAGAGATCAAGACCTGGGCACGTGCCCCCTGGGCCGTGGGCGTCCAGCCCAACCTGACCGTCGGGTTCCCCCTGGACCATCCGGACCTGGAGCCCATCTGGGCCGCCGCCAGCGAAGAGGGGCTGTGCGTGGTGCACCACAGCTTCGCCTCGGGCTACCCAGGGTACCGCGACCTCTGGGACAACCGGTTCGTCGGCCGCACGGCCTCCCACCCCTGGGCCGCCATGCGCGCCGTGGCCGCCTTCTTCGGCTCCGGGATCATGGACCGCTACCCGGACCTCCGCTTCAGCATCCTGGAGTCGGGCTTCGGGTGGCTCCCCTTCTGGGCCGTGCGCATGGACGACCAGGCCATCTACATGGCCCACGCCCTGCCGGAGCATCTGGCCCACAGGCCCAGCGAGTACATGACCAGCGGCCGCTTCTTCGCCGCCCTGGTGATCCATGAGGGCGAGAAGATCACCAGGATGGTCGCGGACTTCCTGGGCGACGGGGTGCTCATGTACTCCTCGGACTACCCCCACGCCGAGTCCCGGTTCCCGGACTCCACGGATAAGGTCCTGGCGTGGGACGCCCTGGGGGAGCAGGTCATGCGGAAGATCATGTGGGACAACGCCGTGCGGTGCTTCGGGGAGCCGTAACCCGGTTCGACATGCCTGCCCAGAGGCAGGCCGGCACGATAGGGGCAAATCCCTGGCGACAGAACAGACCCCATGTGGGTCAAGGGCTGCGCCCTTGTGACACCCACCCCCTCCGCCGTGCGCATCCCCCGCGCTATACTCGCCCTCGAGCGCTGATGGCGACCGACAACGACCCCTCCCACGACGGCCCGCTGCCCTACGCCGAGATTGTCGTTGACGCGCGCACCACGGTCCCCGGCGACGTCTTCACCTACGCCGCCCCGCCGCACCTCGGCCTGCGCCCCGGCCACCTCGTCCGCGTGCCGTTCGGCTCGCGCTCCGTCCACGGCGTCGTGTTGCGGCTGACAGCCGAGCTGCGCGTCGGCTACGTCAAGCCCGTGCGCGCGCTCGTGCACGCCGAGCCGCTGCTCACCGCGGCGCAGCTCGCCCTCGCCGAGTGGATCGCCCGCTACTACGTGGCCCCGGCCTTCGATGCCATCGCGCCGATGCTCCCCCCTGGGTTCCGTGGGCGCTCGCGCCCCGCCGTCCGCCTCCGTCCCGACGCCGCCGAGCCGGAGCGCCTCCCGCGCGGCGCCCGCCGCTTGGCGGCGTACCTCCGCTCGCGCTCGCGTCCGGTGGGCGTCGCGGCGCTCTCGGCGCGCCTCGGCCCGTGGGTCCCCAACGCCGTCCGCGCGCTGGTCTCGGCCGGGATGGTCGAGGAGCGCGCCGAGGACGAGGAGCCCGCGCCGCGCTCGGCGCGCCGCGAGGTGAGCGTGCTGCGCGCGTCGGCCGAGCCCTCGGCGCTGCTCGCCTTCGCCGATGGCCTCGTGCGGGCGCCGAAGCAGGCAGCGCTCGCGCGGCGGCTTGCGGAGCCGGCCGCCGCCCCGTACCTGGCGTCGGTCGCCAGGCGCGAGTACGGTCCGGGCGCCGTCTCGGCGCTCGCGGCGAAGGGCATGGCCGTCGTGGAGAGCACCGCACCGGACGCCGGCCCCCTGCCCGATCCCGGCGAGACGCCGCTGCTGCCGACGGGTGCGCAGTCTGACGCGCTGGCTGCTATCAATGCTGCTCAGGACCAGGGCAATGCTGCGCAGGACCAGGGCAACGCCGCGCAGGACGATGGCGGCGACGCACGGCGCGTGTTCCTGCTCGAGGGCGTGACCGGCAGCGGCAAGACCGAGGTCTACCTCCAGGCGCTTGCCCACTGCCTCAGCCTCGGCAAGCGCGCCATCGTCCTGGTCCCGGAGCTGTCGCTGACGCCCCAGACCGTGGGCCGGTTCGAGGCGCGCTTCCCCGGACGGGTCGGCGTGCTGCACAGCGGACTCACCCCCGCGCAGCACGCGGAGGAGTGGTGGCGCGTGCGGAGCGGTGAGCGCGGCGTGGTCATCGGGCCGCGCAGCGCCATCTTCGCGCCGCAGCCAGACCTCGGCCTCATCGTCGTCGACGAGGAGCACGAGTGGACCTACAAGCAGACCGAGCTCTCGCCCCGCTACCACGCGCGCGACGTCGCGCTCAAGCGCGCGGAGCTCGTGGGCGCCACCGTTGTCCTGGGCAGCGCGACGCCGGACCTCGGCACGGCGTACCAGGCCGAGCGCGGGACGTTCGTCCGCCTTCGGCTGCCGGAGCGCATCGAGCGCTCGGGCGCCGTGACCCAGCTCGCCGACGTCGACGTCGTCGACATGCGCGAGGAGCTCGTGGCCGGGAACCGCAGCGTCTTCAGCCGCACGCTCCAAGACGCGCTGGCCGAGACGCTGGCAGAGGGCGCGCAGGCGATGCTGTTCCTGAACCGCCGCGGCTCCGCGAGCATCGTCGAGTGCCGCGCCTGCGGCCACGTCATGCGCTGCCTGCGCTGCTCCACCGCGTATACGTACCATGCCGCGACGCAGGGCACGACCCAGGGCTTGTCCAGTAGGGAGCAGCTGGTGTGCCACCACTGCAACCGCCGTCACAGCGTCCCGAGGGTCTGTCCGCGGTGCCGCAGCGACCGCATCCGCTTCCTCGGCCTCGGCACGCAGCGCCTCGTCGACGACGTCGAGGCGCTCCTGCCCGGCGTCCGCGTGCTCCGGTGGGACCGGGACGCCGCGAGGACCGTCGCCGCGCACGCCGAGCTGCTCGGCCGTTTCGTCGCGAAGGAGGCCGACGTCTTGGTCGGCACGCAGATGATCGCCAAGGGGCTCGACATACCGTCGGTGGCGTTAGTCGGCATCGTGCTCGCCGACATAGGGCTGCACACGCCGGACTTCCGTGCGCCCGAGCGGACCTTCCAGCTGCTCACGCAGGTCGCGGGCCGCGCGGGCCGCGGTCCGGCGCCGGGGCGCGTCGTCATCCAGACCTACGTGCCGGACCACTACGCGATCGAGGCCGCCGCGGCGCAGGACTATGCCCGCTTCTACTCCCAGGAGATCGAGTACCGGCGCGAGCAGGCCAACCCGCCGCTCACGCGCCTGATCCGGCTGCTGTTCGGGCACACCGACCGCGATGCCGCCCGGCGCGAGGCGGCCCGGCTGGCGAACGTCCTGGGCCGCGTGATCCGCGAGTGGGACATGCGCGGCGTCGACGTCGTCGGCCCGGCGCCGACGTACCCGCCGCGCGTGCGCAACGCCTGGCGCTGGCACCTGCTCGTGCGCGCACCCGACCCGCGTCTGCTGCTGGACAAGGTCAACGTGCCGCCGGGCTGGACGGTCGACGTCGACCCGGTGGACGTGTTCTGAGCGTGCTGGCCGCTCGGTGATCCGGCTCGGCTTGCCCTACCAGGTAGCGAACGCCATCGCGCACCCGACGCCGGAGAGGGTGCGGTAGCAGGGCTGGTAGTCGATGACGTCGCCCGCCGTCTCGCTGGTGGCCGCGGCGATGATCCAATTCCTGATCTCCGAGGTCCCGCCGACCAGGACGCCGGGGTCCATCGCCGCCATGTAGTCGAGGTCGTGCGCCTCCACGGCTTTCAGGAACTCCCGGTCGATCCCCTCGTCGATGACCATGTGCGAGAGTCCGCCCGAGGCCATGATGAGAACGCGCTGGGAACCGTCGTGGTCGTTCAGCGCCTGCGCCAGGGCACGGCCGAACTCCACGCACCGCTTGGGCGAGCTGGTGGGCGGATAGTAGGTGTTGACCATGATCGGGACGATCGCGTAGCGGCCGTCGGCGTTGGTGGTGTGCAAGGGCCGGCCGAAGGCGTGCCCGAGGCCCTGCTCATGCCGGGTCTCGGTGGACCATGCGGGGTCGAAGCCCGAGTCCAGCAGCGTGTCGATGATCGAGCGGCCCAGGGCCACGTCCACCCGGTAGTTGGTGACCGTGTCGGTGAGCCCCTCGCCCAGGTGGTAGTGGGAGACCCGCGTGCTGGCGTCCACCTCGTCGCCGACGTAGATGACGAAGGGGGGCGTGTTGTCGGCGAGTATGTTCTCGCGCTGATCGTCGCCGATGATCACGATGACGTCCGGGTTGAGCTCGTCGACCTTGCGGTGGATGGCGTCCAGGTCTTCCTGGCAGGCGGCATACCGCCGTTCCATGACCTCGGGCGTGGTCTCCTCGCGCATGCCTGGCTTCTCGGCCTCGGCGTCTTCGCGCCGGAGTATGTTCGGCCATAGCTCCGGTGGGACGTAGAGCTGCGGTCCGTGGGAGAGCGCTACGCGGCCGATGATCTGCGCCATGCCGGACTCCTTAGCGGCCGATGTGCCCCGAGTCTACCCCTTGAGCCGGTCCCGCACACGGTGGTGCCCGCCACCGCCCAGCCGCGTCTGGCGAATGGGTGCAGGCCTGTGCCCTGCCTGCCTAGTCGTGGCGGTGTTGCTGGTGCTCCGCAGCCTCGATCAGCTCGACGATCGCATGCCCGGCCTCCTCCAGCTCCCCGGCCTCGATGTGCTCCAGCGCTTCGCGGGCGCCCTCGGGCTCGGTTCCGTCGGCTTCGGCGATGAAGTGATCGAGATGGTGGGCGGCTTCGGGGCCGTCGCCGGCCTGAGCAGCGCCGAGCGCGAGCTGGAGGTGGAGCTCGCCGCGGCTCAATTCCGGCTCGGCGGTACCGGCGAGCATCTCTTCGATCTCGTGCTCGGCGTCGTGGAGCTGCCCGCTCGCGAGGAAGCCCAGGACCGCCTCCATCCGCCCCCGGTGCTCGGCGTCCTCGATCAGCTCGACGGCGTGGCCGACGTGGTGCGTGGCCTCGATCGTCGCCCCGCCCGCCAGCGCGCCTAACGCCATCCAGTGGTGCATCGCGACCGCGTCGCGCAGCGGTATGGCGGTCGGCTCCGAGTGCAAGCCGCCCTCCTCGAGGCTCTCGACATACACGGCGATCAGGTCGAGCTCCTGGTCGCTGATCCGCTCGGCGCCGAACGCGGGCATCGTGCCCAGGGGGCTGCGGACCTGGCGCAGCACCTGCTCCGCGCTGTGGCCTGGCAGCGCGGGCGCGATGTCGG
>JADFQE010000035.1 GCA_022561985.1 Chloroflexota bacterium | reverse complement strand
CCGTCCACCGCGTCGATCCGCCGCAGGTGGGTGTCGGCGAGCTCGACGGCCGAGAGCTCCCTGGCCCGCAGGGCGTCCGACATCGCCCGGACGCTCATGTAGTGCGCGTCAGCCACGCCCCCGGCTACTCCATCACCGCGCGGACGCGGAAGTAGTCCCCCTCGCGCCGGGGCGCATTCGAGAGCACGTCGCCGAGGCTCATCGGCTCGACCGGCTCGTCGTCGCGCATGACGGTGTGGACGCCCTCCACCGCGTGGCCCGTCGGCTCGATGCCGGACGTGTCGATGGCCTGGAGCACGCTGATCTCGGCAACGAGCTTCGCCATCTCGCCGCGCAGCTCCTCCACCTCGGCGTCGCTCACGCCCACGTGGCAGAGGGTGGCAACGCGCCGCACCTCCTCCGCACTCAACCGCTCCGGCTGCTCGTTCGTAGACACGCTCCGCAGTCTACCAGCAAGGGCATCGCCCTTGACCCACTCGCTCGCGGCAGACGTCGACGCCGACAGCCGTGGTTGGGCGCTCGCCGGACGCGTAACACCACAGGGGACACCCCCGTGCACCCGCGCCATGATTCGTGCTTGCCCGCACTCAGAGGCGCTTCAATGATTCTCAGAAAGTAGCTAGCCTCTTTCTGAACGATCGACCAATAACCGGAGCTCGAACGATGAAGATCACGCAGATATCGGAGTACAGCCTGCCCGCCGAGGGGGGATTGCCGCCGCTGCAGGCGATGATCTACGACGAGCTGTCCCGCCGCCCGGACGAGGTGTTCGAGTACCAGGGCGAGGAGCTCCTCCGTCTGTTCCCCCGGATGAAGCGCTCCGCGTTGAACTGGTCGCTCTGGCTGCTGGCGAAGTCGGGCCACATCGCCAAGATGCGCGTCCGCGTCAATGGCAAGCTCACGACCGTCTACGGCGTCCAGGAGGCCGTGGACGCGCTCAAGGAGCGCATGAGCATGCCGGGCGACGCTCCCGTCCCCACCGGCGCCGTTTCCTAGGCGGCCAGCATGGCGGAGCAGGACGTCGTCCGCTGCTTCGGCGGCCAGGACGACCCGATCATGGCGCGCTACCACGACGAGGAGTGGGGCGTCCCCCTGCACGACGACGCCAAGCTCTTCGAGTTCCTGGTCCTCGAAGGGTTCCAGGCGGGTCTGTCGTGGCGGACGATCCTGCACAAGCGCGAGAATTTCCGCCGCGCTTTCGACGGCTTCGACGCGGTGAAGATCGCGGCGTACGGCGCAGCTGACCACGAGCGGCTGATGGGCGATGCGGGCATCGTCCGCAACCGCCTCAAGATCGCGGCCACGATCACCAACGCGCAGGCCTTCTTGGACACGCAAGCCGAGCTCGGCAGCTTCGACCGCTACATCTGGGGGTTCACCGGCGGCCGGACGCTCCGCCGCCCCGGCGTCGTCACCCACGACGTCATCCCCCCGACCTCGCCGGAGTCGGACGCCATGGCGAAGGACCTCAAAGCGCGGGGGTTCCGGTTCGTCGGGTCGACGGTGTGCTACGCGCACATGCAGGCCACCGGCATGGTGAACGACCACATCACGGCCTGCTTCAAGGCGCCGTAGGCGCGCTGTCATCCTGAGCGGAGCGAAGGATCTCGCCCCGCCGCGCTCCGCCGCGCGCGCTACTCCTGCACGAGGTCGCGGAGGCGCTTGAAGGGGTAGATCCCCGTCTGGTGCAGGTCGCTGAACAGCAGGCCGAGCGCGTAGCGGCCGATCTCCAGCGTGTCCTCGATCCGCACGTCGGGGGCCACGTTGTCGACGCTCACGTGCCGCACGCGGGTCGTCTCGTCCACGCACTCCGCGCAGCCGCAGTTGCCCCGCAGGTAACGGTGCGGCAGCACCGAGTCGAGCCCGTCCTTCCACACGATGTGGAGCCCGTCCGGGGTGACCTCGAAGCTCGCGGGCTCGTACTTGGGTTCTGCCAAAGCTGCTGCTCCCCGCCCTAGAGGGCGACCTCGCGGCCCATGCCGCGCTCGATGGCCTGATGGTACACGTGTGCGCCCGCGGCCACGTCCTCGAGGGCGAGGCCCTGGGACTCGAACAGCGTGACCGCCTCCGGCGAGGGGCGCCCGGCCACGCGGCCGCTCACGACGTCGCGCAGCTCGACCGCGCGCTCCCAGCGGAACGCCCGGCGCTCGGCGGCCCAGATCAGGTCGCCGCTCTCGATCTTCGCGTCCGCCAGGTCGTCGACCACGACCAGCGCGGCGCGGCGCACGGCAGCCTCGTCCAGCTCGTGGCGCATCCAGCTGTTGGAGCCGGCGGCGTTCACGTGGGTGCCGTCGCGCAGGGCCGTGCCGTCCAGCACGGGCTCCCGCGAGTTCGTGATGACGCAGACCACGTCCGCCTCGGCCACGGCCGCCTCCGCCGAGTCGACGGCATCGACCGCGATCCCGAGCTCCTTCGACATCTCTTCAGCGAACGACTCCCGGTGCGCCGGCGTCCGGCTGTAGACGAGGGCGCGCTCGATGGGCCGGACCGCGCAGACGGCCGCGAGCTGCGTGCGGGCCTGGGACCCGCTGCCGATGATGCCTGCCGACGATGCGCCGGCACGCGCCATGTAGCGCGTGGCGACGCCGCTGGCAGCGCCGGTCCGGATCGCGCCGAGGGAGTTGGCCGCGATGAACGCGACGGGCTGCGCCGTCTCGATGCTGTAGAGCAGCACGACCATCCGGCTCCCGCCGCTCCCGCCCGAGACGTAGGTCTTGAGCCCCGTGAAGCCGAGCTCGGCGGAGGAGGCGGCCATCACCTGGTGCGAGCCCCGGAGCAGCGGCACGCGGTAGCGGCTCATGTTGGAGACCGTCCCCGCGGCCGCCTCCCGGAAGATGCGGTCGATGACCTCCACGCAGTCGCTCATCGAGAGGAGCTCGCGCACCTCCTCGTCGTTCACCATCAGCATGCGGTCGTGCTCCTTTGACCGAATCGGAGACCGGCTCGGGCTGGGACGGTGACAGGGTAGCAGCAGTCGCGGCCGCGATGCGGGAGTGGCAGGGTAGGGGCGCGATCCATCGCGTCCCTACGCCTCCGGCTCCTCCATGGGGAGCTGCCCCGGCGCGTGGACGGGGCGCAGCTTGCTGATGCCGACGCCGATCAGGCGGACCGGCTGCCCCGGCGCCCAGTTGGCATCGAGCAGCGCCAACGCCTGCGCCCGGATCACGTCCGCGCTCGCCGTCGCGGCGTGGACGCTCGCGGAGCGCGTGAGCGTCGTGAAGTCGGCGTAGCGCAGCTTGAGCGTCACGGTCCGCCCCGCCAGCCCCTGCTTCGCGAGGGAGCGGGCCAGCCGGTCCGCCATCGCCTCCAGCAGCTCCAGGAGCGGCGCACGCTGATCGACGTCCTCCGCGAACGTCTCCTCGGCGCTGATCGACTTCGTCTCGCGCTCCGGGCTCACCGGCGATCCGTCCTCGCCCCCCGCGCGCCGCTGGAGCACGGCGCCCCAGGGCCCGAGGGTGCGCAGGAGCAGCGCCACCGGGGCGGCCGCGACCTCGCCGAGCGTGTGGAGCCCCTGGGCCTTGAGCCGTTGCGCCGAGCGTGGCCCGATCCCGGGCAGCCGCTCCACGGCCAGCGGGGCGAGGAACGCGGCCTCCTCGCCGGCCCGGACCACGGCGAACCCCTGCGGCTTGCCGCTCTCGCAAGCGACCTTGGCCACGAGCTTGCTCGGCGCGAGCCCCACGGAGCTTGGGAGCCCGCACTCGACGCGGATGCGGCCCTGCATCCGGTGGGCGAGCCCCTCCGCCTCGGTCATGCTCGCGGCGGCCCGGGTGAGGTCCACGTACGCTTCGTCGATCGAGACCTGCTCGACGAGGTCCGACTCGCGCGCGAGCACCGCCATGACGCGCTTGGAGTGCTCGCGGTACGCGGGGAAGCGGGGCGAGAGGACGACGGCCTCCGGGCAGAGCCGCACCGCGTGCGCCATGGGCATCGCCGAGTGGCACCCGAAGGCGCGGGCCTCGTAGGAGGCGGCCGCGACGACGCCCCGCCCGTTCGGCGAGCCGCCGATCAGCAACGGCTGGCCGGCGAGCTCCGGGCGATCGAGGACCTCCACGGCGGCGTAGAAGGCGTCGAGGTCGACGAGCGCGATGGAGCGGCCGGGTGCGGACACGGCGCTATCGTAGCGGGCGGGGTGCGACCGTGCCACGCACCGGATGTCACTCGTGGTCGTCAGACGCGAAGAGCCACCCTTCCAGAGGGAGGGTGGCTCTTGCTGTCGCTACGGTTGCTGGCGAAGGCCAGCTTCGCCGTTACTTCTTGCCGCGGACGGCGCTGGCCAGGTCGGAGCCTGGCGTGAAACCAACGCGCTTGTGCGCAGGGACGGTGACCCGCTGGCCGGCCTGGCGTCCACGGATCGCACGCACCTGGCGTTCCTTGACCTGGCGGGACTCGAAGGCACCGAAGCCTGTGAGGACCACGCGGTCGCCGGATGCCAGGGCCTCGCGAACGCTATCAAGCACGGCGTTGAGGGCCGCGTCTCCCTGAGAGCGAGGGCCTCCCAACTTAGCGGCAACCCTTCCAGCCAGGTCTCCCTTTCGCAGCGTTGCCAAGTCGACACCTCCTACCGTTTTAGCTTCAGCACGGACGTGCGCGGCGGAGTATAGCACAGCAAGAATTCGGGTTTCAATGGAGTTGGCGCCGTGGGACCGGAATTTCCATCCGTTATCGGGCTCCCATCGGGCTCCGTGCTTACCTCCACCACCCGAAGAAGTGATGCAGTGGGCCGTGGCCTGCGCCAACGGGAAATGCGGACGCTATCGCTTCCGTCACGTACGCCTTCGCGTCCGCCACCGCTTCGCCGACCCCCTTGCCCGTGGCCAGCCCGGCCGCGATCGCCGACGAGAACGTGCATCCCGTCCCGTGCGTGCTCGTGGTCGCCACGCGCTTCGCGGGCAGCAGCGTGAACCGCTCGCCGTCGAACAGCACGTCCACCGCGTCCGTGCCGAAGTGCCCGCCCTTCACGATCACGTAGCGTGGGCCGAGCGCCGCGATGGCCCTCGCGGCCTCCTTCGCCTCCTCCATCGTCGTCACGGGACGGCCGCAGAGCACCTCGGCCTCGCTCGCGTTGGGCGTCAGCACCAGCGCCAGCGGCAGCAGCAGGCGCGTGAGCGCGTCCACGGCGTCCTCCCGCAGCAGGCGGTCGCCGCCCTTCGCCACCATCACCGGGTCGACCACCACCACGTCCAGGCCGTGGGCTTTGAGGCGCTCGGCGACCGTCTCGATGATGGGTGCGCTGGAGAGCATGCCGGTTTTCACGGCCTCGACGCCGAGGTCGCTCACGACGGCGTCGATCTGCGCGGCGATCAGCCCCGTCCCCACCTCCTCGATGGCGGTGACGCCGAGGGTGTTCTGCGCCGTGACCGCCGTGATGACGGTGGCGCCGTAGACCTCGAGGGCGGCGAAGGTCTTGAGGTCCGCCTGGATGCCGGCGCCCGCGCCCGAATCGGAGCCGGCGATGGTGAGCGCGACGGGTCTGCGTTCCACGGGTCTCTCCTCCGGTGAAGTCAGAAGCGAAAAGGGGCTAGACGGGCCACATCTCGCGGTTCCAGGCCATCTCCCAGAACAGGTATTCGTACCGGCAGCTCGTGATGAAGGCCTCCTGAGTGGCGCGGAGCTCGCTCGATGGGAGGCCGGTGCCGACGCGGTCCATCAGACCGCGGCACCAGTCCGAGAGCTCGGTGAACTCCGCCGAGGCATACATGTCGATCCACGCCTGATACCGGGGGTCGCCGGGCTGCAGCGGCCCGCTCTTGAGGGCGAGGCCGATCTCGGAGAAGCCCCACATGCAGGGGAGCAGCGCGGCGACGAGCTCCGGGAAGCTGCCCGTGGCCGCCGTGCGGAGGAGGAAGTCGGTGTACGCCCGGCAGGTCGGCGATGGCCGCTCCCGCTCGAGCTCCCTGGCCGAGATCCCGAACTCTGCGGCGTACGCGCGGTGCAGCGCCATCTCCGTCCCCAGCGTCGCATGGGCAAGCTCCGCCAGCCGCGTCATCGCCTCCAGGTCCGGCGCTCGCGAGGCCGCCAGCGACAGCACCCGCGCGTAGTCGATCAGGAAGCGGTAGTCCTGGCGCACCCAGTGCTTGAACCGCTCCACGTCGAGGGAGCCGTCGCCGATGCCGCGGATGAACGGATGTTCGAGCTGGGCGTCCCACACCCCGCCCACGGCCGAGCGCAGCGCGTCGGAGAACCGCTCAGCCACGGCGGCCCCGAGCGGGGACGAAGGCGTTCCAGAACGCGATCTCGTGGCGGAGCGCCCGCCCGAAGACCGCCGCCAGGGCGGGCTCGCGCTCGGCGGGCGCGGCGTCGATCCACCCGCCGAGGTGCGAGACGAGCTCCGCGAGCGAGGGGTCGGCGTGGATGTCGATCCAGCCCCGGTAGAGCGTGTCGTCCGGCCGGCGCCCCTCGGCCACGAGGCGGGCGGCCCAATCGGCGTAGGTCCCCTCGGTCACATAGAGCGCGGCGGCGATCTCCTCGAAGGTGCCCCGCCGCCCGATCCCGCTCAGGAAGCGGGCGAAGCGGGCGGTGACGGGCAGGGGTTCCGGGCGGGCCTCCGCGGGCGGCGGCGCACCGAGCTCCTCGAAGACGCGCTTGAAGAGGTCGTCCTCGGCGCCGAGCAGCGTTTGGAGGAAGGCGCCCAGCGGCCGTGCTTCGGCGGCGCCCGGCGCCTTGGCGATGCCGTAGGCCACGGTCCGCGTGAGCGCCTCGACGAAGAGGTAGTCCTGCGCCATGTACGCCGCGAAGGCCTGGCGTGGGAGCGTGCCGTCGCCCAGCGCCAGCACGAAGGGGTGGCGCACCACGCGCTCCCACGCCTCCTTGTGCTGGGCCAGCAGGTGCTCGCTGCGCGTCAACGTCTCTCTTTCTTCAGCTTCTCTTCGTGCTCAGCCTTCGAGGCTGTGCACCTGCCGCGAGAGCGCCTCGAAGTCGTAACCGGCGCCTGGGCGGCGGCGCTCGGCGAACGCGAATCCAGCCGCCACCACGCTCGAGACGGCCACCGCGACGAAGAAGCTGCCGAGCAGGTTGCCCGAGGCGAGGATGTGCCAGATGCTCGTGAGAGGGTCGAGCGTCCACCAGCCCGCGAGGCTCCTGGTCGGGAAGAAGACCGCGCCCGCCGCGATGCCGGAGATCGCGCTCACCGCCGCGCCGGTCCCGCTGAAGCGCCGCGCGTACATGCCCAGGAACACCGGCACCACGGCCCCCGCGCAGACCAAGTCGGCGATCAGGAACAGGTACAGCACGCTGTCGAAGGCGTAGCCGACCGCCATCGACGGCACGATGAGCAGCGCCGTGATGATCCGCGACGAGCGCAGCAGCGCGGGCCCGGCGAGCCCCGGCCGGATCCGGGGCAGGTCCGTGGTGAACACGCTCGCGAGGCCGTTGAGCAGCGTGTCCATGCTGCTCATCACGAGCGCCAGCGCGAGCGCCGTGAGCGCGACGAGCGCCCAGCCCGGCAGCACTTCGAGCGCGAGCGTGAACAGCGCGATGGAGCCGGGGGTCTCCGGCGTGACCAGCCCCCGTCCGACGGCCCACAGCCCGAAGAGCCCGGCCGCGATGACCATGGGCAGCACGATGACGCCCGCCCCCAGGAACCCGAGCCGCAGGTCGCCGTCGGTGCGGGCCGCGTACACGCGCTGCCAGAAGCCCTGGTGGAAGAGGTTCGCCGCCAGGATGGCGATGATCAGCGTGATCCCGAACTCGATGCCGGGGCGGTGCGACAGGCTCAGCAGCGCCGGTGCCACCTCCTGCACCGGGTCGAAGGCACCGCTCCACCCGCCGAGGCGCGAGACGGCGACGGCCAGCAGCAGCACGAGCAGCGGCACCATGACGAGGAACTGGAGGTTGTCCGTGAAGATCGAGGCCCGCAGCCCCCCGTACACCGTGTAGGCGAGCGTCGCCCCGCCCACGAGGACGAGGGTGAGCAGCAGGGGCGCGTCCGTGACCAGCCGGACCGCGCGCGCGATGGCCCCCATCTCCGCGGACAGGAAGGTGAACATGTACAGCAGCGTGATGACCAGCACCACGGCGTACGTCGCCCGCCCGTAGCGGAACCAGACGAACTCGGTCAGCGAATGGCCCTCCGGCATGATCCGGCGCATCCGTGGCCCGAGGATGGCGAATGCGACGATGGGAGCGGTCTGCCCGAGCCCGTAGCCGATGATGCCGACGAGCCCGGCCCAGGTGGCGGCCTCGGCCGGACTGAACAGGATCCACGCCCCCATCACCGAGGCCACGGCGGTTGCCATCGCCGTGAGCCCGCTGGTCGAGCGGCGGGCGCTGATGAAGTCCTCGACGCTCACGCTGCGCCCGCGCGTGTACCAGATGCCCATGCCTGCCATGCCTGCCATCGTGGCGACCGCGACCAGGAAGGCCCATGCACCCGTCGACATACGAGCTCCTTCCCCCAAGGGGGGCAGCGCGGGGGACGAAAAAGAGAGCCGCCTGCGTCAGGTGGCCCTCGATGCCGGAGATGTCCGGCTCGCGTTGCTCTCCCTCCGCTGGCATTACCCAGGTCAGGTCCCAAGGGTCGCCTCGAGATCGTCGAGGCCTCTCAGCCGGGTGCTCCCGGCTCCCCTGAACGCTGCACACTATGCGATTGTGACGCGATGGTAGGCGAGGGGCTGGGGCTCGTCAAGCGGCTGTGGACCGCGCGATGATGGAGGCGTCGTGGGCGCGCCACGGGCACGCAGGGGCGCGTGCTGGGGGGCTGGCGGCGCAAGTTGCGGGAACCCAACGCCGTGGATGCTATGGACAATCGTGATTCTGTACTATAATGCCGCCCGACAACGGCCTCGTAGAGGACGAAAATCCAGGGGCTACGCAGGGCTTATCTGGCGCGGATCCCCACGTTGGGCCAGCGCGGCTGAGCCCTTCGTGTTTCGCGTCGTAGCCTGAGGCCCACACCCGGTAAGACGTACAGGAGGCGGCATGTTCACGCGCCGAATGCTCCCCGTCAGTATCATCCTTACACTGGTACTGACCCTGTTGGTGACCGCCAGCGTCAGCGCCCAGGAGGCTGACGATATCGACGGCGAGGCCGTCTTCCGCGACGCCGCTGCCGCCAGCGACAGCCTGGTGATCGACTTCGAAGGCGTGCCTTCGCTGCCCGCGGGCTCCGCGTACGAAGGATGGCTGATCGACTCGGCCGGCGGCAAGATCAGCGTCGGCATCCTCCTCCGCACCGGCACGGCGGACATCGAGCAGACGTACGTGAGCCCGTCCGGCGAGAACCTGGCCGCGAGTTACAACCGGTTCGCCATCAGCGTGGAGCCGGTGCCCGACCCCGACCCTGACACCCCAGGGCCTATCGCCTACTCCGATGTCATTCCACTTCCCGCGTTCGTCCACATCGGCCACCTGCTGGTGAGCTTCGGGCCGAACCCGGACGGCAAGGGCATCGCGGTCGGCCTCGTCGAGCAGATGGCCGTTGCGGCCGCCCACGCGGACCTCGCCAAGCGCTCGTCGAGCCTGGCGGGCAAGCAGACGCACTCGCAGCACGTCATCAACATCATCGAAGGGTCCGGCGGGACGAACTACGACGCCAGCGTCGGTAACCCCGGCGACGGCAAGGGCGTCTTGAACTACGCCGCGGACCTCATCGCCCACGCGGGCTTCGCCAAGAGTGCCGCCTCCGACGACGACAGCGTGGGCGACGGCGCCGACGATGCGATCGCGGCAGCGGAGGCGGCTGCGGCCGGCGCCGTGCGTGCCCGCGACGAAGCGTTGCTCGTCGTCGCCTCCGGCACCAGCGAGTTCCGAGTTGGGATCGCGCTCTCGAACCAGGTCAGCCTGACCGACAGCGGGATGGACGATGCTGGAGACGCGTACACCGCTTCCCAGGACATGGCCCTCTTCGAGGGGCTTGCGGGCCAGGCCCCGCCGAGCGTCGGCGACCCGCTGGTCCTGTCGGTTGCCATGGCCGCGCTGTTCGCAGGCTTGCTGCTGACCGGCGCCGGCGGGCTGCTGGTGTTCCGCCGCCGTCAGACGGCCTAAGCCCCGGCTCCATACGACGATAGAGAAAGGGCCCCGCTCACTGAGCGGGGCCCTTCTTCTTTGCCCGTTCGCCGTCGCACCGTGGGCGCTACTCGATGCCGAGGGTCGCCTTGAGCTCGCGCCACTCCCGCGGCGACATCGCGAGCGTCGCCGGGTCCACCTTCTCGCCCGCGATGAGCCGCTTGGCCACGGCGAGGCCCTCGGCGCTCAGGTGGGCGCCGCCGGCCCGGTAGCTCACGAAGGCGTGGTGTGCCATCGGGACCCAGGCCTCGACGATGTCCAGGATCACCTTGGCGTACTCCTGTATCTCCCACTGGGCGTGGGCGTCGCCGCGCAGCGCCAGGAAGTGGAAGAGGTTGTGCAGGTCCGTCTTCCAGTACCACTGCGTGTAGGTGCTCAGCGGCAGGTTGATGCGCGCCAGCTCGCGGGCCAGGCCGGGCCCGGCGTCGTCTGAGCCATCGGTGGGGCCATCGGGCGTGGGCTGGTCGCCCAGCATCTCGTGGTAGTGCTCGAAGGAGCGCTCCGCGTCGGTGCGCAGCAGCGCGAGGACGCGCTCTGCCCGCTCGCCGCTCAGGCTCTCGCCGCGGCCCTGGCGGTTCTCGGTCGCCTGGACGGCGAGCTGGGCCGGGGCGGGCACGTAGAACTCGGTGTCGAGCACCGAGTAGCGCGCCGAGTACTCGTTCAGGCTGGCGGTGCGGTGGCGGACCCACTGGCGCGCCACGAAGATCGGCAGCTTCACGTGCAGCTTGATCTCGCACATCTCGAAGGGCGAGGTGTGCGCATTGCGCATCAGGTAGTTGATGAGCCCCGCGTCGGTGCGTGTGGCCGTCGTGCCGCGGCCGTAGGAGACGCGCGCCGCCTGCACGATCGCCGCGTCGTCGCCCATGTAGTCGATCACGCGCACGAAGCCGTGGTCGAGGACCGGGAGCGGCTCGTAGAGCAGCTCCTCCATCGCGGCCACGCTGGCGCGGCGCGTCTGGTGCGACTCGGCGCGGACGGCGTCGACCTCGGCGCGCTGCTCGGGGGTCAGCGCTTCGCTGGGGGTCTGGCGTGGGGTCTGTGAAGCCATCGATTGGGGCACTCCCGTGGGGCCGAGCGCCCGCGCTTACATCATGCGCTGGATGAGCCTCTCGGCCTGCTCGCTCGATGTCTCAAGTGACCTCGCCGACATCGGGCCGTCCCTCAGGATGGGCTCGAGGTGGTCGAGGGAGTCCCGGTCGCTCCGCTCGAAGAACAGGCCGGTGTAGATCTCGTCGCCCCACACCATGGCCTTCTCGCAGGCGGCCTTCCAGTCGGAGGTGTCGTGGGTCTCCTCATCGAGCTTCTTGATCCGCTCCTTGAAGAAGGCGTTGGTGTTGTCGAGGTTGAAGGTCACGCAGGGGCTGAAGATGTCCACCAGGGAGAAGCCCCGGTGGGTGATCGCCTTCTTGATGAGGTCGGTCAGCTGCTTGACGTCGCCGCTGAAGCCGCGGGCGACGAAGGTCGCGCCGTTCATGATGGCGGAGGTGAGCGGGTTGATGGGGTACTCGACGCTGCCGAAGGGCGTGCTCTTGGTCTTCATCCCCACGGTGCTCGTGGGCGAGACCTGCCCCGTGGTGAGCCCGTAGATCTGGTTGTTCATGACGACGTAGGTGATGTCGACGTTGCGCCGGGCCGTGTGCGTGAAGTGGTTCCCGCCGATGCCGTAGCCGTCGCCGTCGCCGCCGGTGGCGATCACCGTCAGCTCATGGTTCGCCATCTTGGCGCCCGCGGCGAAGGCCAGGGAGCGGCCGTGCAGCGTGTGCATGCCGTAGGCGTTGAAGTACCCAGGCGTGTTGGACGAGCAGCCGATGCCGCTCACGGTGAGGATCTGGTGTGGCCGGAGGCCGAGCTCGGCGCAGGCCCGCTGAAGGGCGTTCAGGACGCCGAAGTCCCCGCAGCCAGCGCACCAGTCCGGGTCGATCTTGCTCTTGAAGTCCTTGGCCGTCAGCTCGATGAACGGCTTCTCGTCGGTCACGGTGGTCATGTGCGATACCTCTGTGTGTTCCGGTTGCCCGTGGCTAGACCACGACCTCTTGGTAGGGGACGTAGCTTTCGGCTTCCTTCTTCTCCATGAGGTCCACCACGCCGTCGACGATGTGGTGGGGCATGAAGGGCTCGCCGTCGTACTTGTGGATGTGGCCGTTGGCGGTGATGCCCGTCTCGCCGCGCAGGTAGCGCGCGAACTGGCCGGAGTGGTTGTTCTCGATGATGATGATCTTCTTCGCGGCCGACAGCACCGCCGTGATCTGCTCGACGTGGAAGGGGACGATCCACTTGATGGGCAGGTAGTTCACCCTGACGCCCCTGGCCTCCAAGAGCTTCAGGGCGTCGGTGATGGCCATGTAGGTCGACCCCCAGCCGACGAGGGTGACGTCGGCGTCCGCCGGGCCCTCGAGCTCGGGCGGCGCGATCTGATCGACGACGCCATCGAACTTGCGCGCCCGCTTCTCGACCATCATGCGCCGGATGTGCGGGTTGGTGAACTCGTCGCTCACGAGCCGCGAGTCCTCGTCGTGCTCGTCCGTGGCGACCACGTGCACGTGGCCCTCGACGCCGGGGACGGCCCGCGGGGAGATGCCGCTCTCGGTGTTGGCGTACCGGTTGTATGGCGTATCGCCGCCCGCGCCGTTCGACTCGGTGATGAGCTCGCCGCGGTCGATGGTGGGGTGCATGTTCAGGTAGTCCGGGTCCACGCTGTAGCGGCCCTCGGAGATGAGCAGGTCGGAGAGCACGATGCCGGGGCACTGATACCGGTCGGTCAGGTTGAAGATCTCCGCCATGGTGTTGAAGGCGTCGAGGGTGTGCAGCGGCGCGACGATGAAGCGCTGGAAGTCGCCCTGGCTCGCGCCGAGCGCCTGCCACAGGTCGCCCTGCTCCGTCTTCGTCGGGACGCCAGTCGATGGGCCCGCCCGCATCACGTTGATGAACACCGACGGTATCTCCATCATGCCTGCGGCGCCGATGGCCTCGGTCATGAGCGCGAAGCCGCCGCCGGAGGTCGCGCACAGAGCGCGCGTGCCGGTGTGCGCCGCGCCGATCACCATGTTCGCGACGGCGATCTCGTCCTCCACCTGGCGCACCATGATGCCCAGGTTGCGGGCGTTGGTGGCCATCCAGTGGAGCACGCCGGTGGACGGACTCATGGGGTAGGCGGCGTAGAACTTGACGCCCGCCACCGCTCCGCCCATCGCCAGCGCATCGTTGCCGGACCACAGGGCCAGGGGCTTCGGGCCTGTCGCGACCTCCCCTGGGTACGGGGTGAAGTTCTTCACCGCGTACTCGAACCCCGCGCGTGCCACCTTGACGTTCTCGTTGACGACGGCCTCGCCCTTGCGCTGGAACTGCTGCGAGAGGCTCCCTTCGAGCACGTCGATGCCGATGCCGAGCAGGTGCATCATCGCGCCGAGGGCCACGGTGTTCTGGTTGAGGCCGGTGCGGGTCGTGCCGGTGAGCTCGCCGATGGGCAGTCCGCAGAGCTGCGTGCCCTCCCCGGCGTCACCGGGCGTGATCTTGTCGCTGTTGTAGAGGACGGCCGACCCGGGGCCCATGAGCCTCAGGTGGCGGTCCATGGTGTCCTGGTTGAGGCAGAGCAGCAGGTCGAGCTTGTCGCCGTGGGTGTAGATAAGCTCTTCGCTCACCCGGACGGTCAGGAAGATGTGGCCGCCCCGGATGATGGACTGGAAGGCGTTGTAGGCGGAGAGGTGGAGCCCGCGGCGGACGAAGATGCGGGCCATGGTGTCGCCAGGGGTCGCGATCCCCTGCCCGGCCTCGCCTCCGATGGCGAAGGCGAAGTCATACGAGTCTGCCATCGACGAACCTCCCTAGGTCTGCCCGCGGATCGTGCCGCAGGGCCTTATCGTACACGGTTTCACGCTCGCGGCCCGCCCGCCAGCGGCCCGCCTGTGGAAGGGATGAAGGATACCAGCATCTCAGCACGGGCACACGGCCATGAGCCCCGCCTATCGGGCGGCCGACGTCTCCGCCCACCTCAGCGCCCTCGTACCTCACACGTGGATGGCGTGGCCCACGGCCGCCATCGCGGCCTCTTTCACGGCCTCGGAGAGCGTCGGGTGCGCGTTCACCACCGCGCCGACGTCGAAGGCGGTGCCCTCCATGATCCGCGCCAGGCTCAGCTCGCCCAGCAGCTCCGTGACCTCGTGGCCGATCAGGTGCGCGCCCAGCAGCTCGCCCGTGGAGGCATCCACGACGACCTTCGCGAAGCCCTCGCTCGCGCCCGCCGCGAGCGCCCGTCCGCTGGCGAGGAACGGGAACTTCCCGACCTTGATCTCGTGGCCCTGCGCGACGGCCTCCTCCTCGGAGAGGCCCATGCTGGCCACCTGTGGGTTCGTGTAGACCGCGCGCGGCATCGCCTGGTAGTCCAGCGGCCGCACCTCCTGGCCCGCGATGCGCTCGGCGACCTGGGCGCCCTCGGCCTGCGCGACGTGCGCCAGGGGCAGCGTGCCCACGACGTCGCCGATGGCGAAGAGGCCGTCGGCATTCGCGCGCAGCTCGCCGTCCACCCGCACGAACCCGCGCTCTAGCGTTGCGCCCGCGTCCTCCAGGCCGAGGCCGTCCGTGTTCGGCCGGATGCCGATGCTGACCAGCACGCGGTCGGTCTCCAGCGACACCGCACCCTCGGGCGTCTCCACGGAGACCGTGGCGCCCTCGGCGCTGCGCTCGATGGCCGTGACCTTCGAGCCGGTGAGCACGTCGATGCCCTGCTTCTTGAGCGAGCGCGTGAGCGCCGCCGAGATCTCGGCGTCCTCCTTCGGCAGGATGCGGGACTCCATCTCGACGACCGTGACGTGGGCCCCGTAGGCGTTGTAGATGTACGCGAACTCCAGCCCCGCGGCGCCGCCGCCGATGATCGCGGCGCGCAGCGGCGCCGTCTCGCTCATCACCGCCTCGCGGTACGTCAAGACGACCTTGCCGTCCACCTCGACGCCGGGCATGGCCGCGGGCCGGGAGCCCGTGGCGACGATGACGTGCGAGGCTTCGATGCGCTCGCCGCCGACGGCGATCGTGCGGCCGCCCAGCAGCGTCGCCTCGCCCTGGAGCAGCGTGACGCCGTGCTTGCGGAAGAGGCCCATGATGCCCTTGCCGAGCCGGTCGACGACGCCCCGGCTGCGCTTGAGCGCCGCGCCGTAGTCGGCGCTCACGTCGCCGGTGGTGATGCCGAAGTCGCCGGCGCTGCGCACCAGCCGCAGGACCTCGGCGTTCCGGATCAGCGACTTGGAGGGGATGCAGCCCCAGTTGAGGCAGACGCCCCCGACGGCGTCGCGCTCGATGCAGACGGTCTTGAGGCCGAGCTGAGCGCCGCGGATCGCCGCGACGTAGCCGCCGGGGCCCGCGCCGATGATCGCCAGGTCGTAGGAGGCCATGGACAGAACCTCTCTTGGGCTGTGCCGGGTCGGGGGCCGCCCCCGGGCGCCTCGTGGGTGCGGGGGCGTCGGGGTGCTGCTTCAGTATAGAGGGGGCCGTCGTTGGCGCGACCCTATAATGCGTGCATGCAAGATCACGAGCAGCGCGTCAGCGAGGCCGCCGAGAACACCTACGTGGTCCGCCCGCCCCGCCAGGCGCTGGCGACCTTCGGCACGACCATCGTGCGGTACTACCTGGTTTCCGAGCCCCTCTTCCGGGAGGTGGACCCCCGGGGCGACGTGGAGACCGTGGTCCGCGAGGGGGTGGTCCGTGCGGAGCGCCCGCAGGTCGTCACGCCCTCCTATCTGATGCGCCACGAGGGGTTCGGCGGCGACGCCCGCAGCTACTTCGAGAGCCTGATCCGGGAGTTCGGCGCGGATGCCCCCGGCATCCTCTACACGTACAAGAACGAGGGCATGGAGACCACCATCGTCTCCGGCTCAACCCGCGAGGTCACGGGGCGGATCGTGGACCGGCTGGACCGCGAGGGCAAACCGCTGGAAGCGGTCATCCGGGGCGTGGACGACCTGTGGGACGTCTCGCTGATGAAGTTCATCTACGAGCTGACGGCCCGCTCGGCGCGCTCCAACGCCTCGGAGCTGCGCTCCCACGGGCTCCTGGAGACCGAGGGTGGGGTCCCCCGCGACGCGCGCGTCCGGATCGAGGGGCTGCTGGAGCAGGCCCGGCACGGCAACGTCGACCCGTCGGAGGTCCACCGCGAGATCGAGCGCTGGGGGCTGTTCGGGGAGTACCAGGACCGCTTCCTGGGGTTGTTCAAGCGTCACTGAGCACAGGGCTGCGGCTGAACGGTTCCCGCCGGCTCGTCCTGAGCTTGTCGAAGGATGAGAGAAGGCTTGCTCGCGAGGCGTGTCGGCCTGGGCGAGCGTTCGCCCGTACTTCGACAGGCTCAGCACGAGCGGGGTGCGTGGGCTTGCGCCAGAGCCTTTGCGCTGACCCTCAACGGCCGCGAACTGCACGGTGCTACCTGTTGTGGGTCAAGGGCGACGCCCTTGCTGCTAGTATGGGCGCATGGTCGTTTCCCCGTTGATGGAGCGGCGGCTGCTTCGTTTGGAGCTCTCCGGCATGGGCCGGCTGGGCGAGGCGCTGGCCGAGTCTGATGGCAAGCCTGTCTACGTCTTTGGTGGCATCTCCGGCGAGACCGTCGTCGCCGAGGTTGTGCGCGAGCGGCGTGGGTATATCGCTGCGCAGGTCGTCGAGGTCATCGAGCCCTCGCCGGACCGCGTCGTGGCGCCGTGCGGGTACTTCGGCGCGTGCACCGGGTGCCAGTGGCAGCACATCCGCTACGAGCGCCAGCTCGAGATGAAGCGTGAGATCGTCGTCGACGCGCTGGAGCGGGTCGGTGGGCTCGAGGGTGTCGACGTGGGGCCGACGGTGGCGAGCCCGGATCAGCTTGGCTACCGCAACCACGCGCGGTTCACCATCAGCCGGCCGCACCCCAGCGCCCCTCCCCAGGAGCCCGCCCCGCCGCCCGCCCCCAGCGACCCGGCCAGCGACCCGGCCAGCGATCCGGCCAGCGATCCGGCCAGCGACCCGGCCAGCGACCCGGCCAGCGATCTGGCCAGCGACCCGGCCAGCGACCCGGCCAGCGATCCGGCCAGCGATCCGGCCAGCGCGGAGCAGGGTTCGTCGCCCTCGGCGCCTGGCGCTGGCGAGTGGGTCCAGGGCGGTGCCCTGGGGTTCGTGCACCGGGAGCTCCGGCGGCACGTCGAGGTGGACGAGTGCCTGATCATGGCGCCGTGGATCAACACCGCGCTCGCCGAGCTCAAGGGCCACGTCGCGGAGACCACGCAGCTCTCGCTGCGGTACGGCGTCAGCACTGGGAGCTGGATGCTCCAGCCCACGTTCAAGAGCACGGACGTGCCGATGGCCTCGGGGCAGAAGCACTACACCGAGGAGCTTTCGGGCCACACCTTCCAGGTCGCGTCGCCGTCGTTCTTCCAGGTCAACACGCGCCAGGCCGAGCGCGTCGCGGCGATGGTCGCCGACGCCCTCGCGCTGACGGGCGGCGAGACCGTCGTGGACGCCTATGCCGGAGTGGGCACCTTCGCCGTCCTGCTCGCAGGCAAGGCAGGCCGGGTCGTCGCCGTCGAGGAGTCGGCGTCCGCCATGGCCGACGCCCGGGTGAACGTCGAGGGCATCGCGAACGTCGAGCTGCGGCAGGCGAAGACCGAGGACGTGCTGATGGAGCTGGCCGCGGACGGCATCGACGCCGTCGTGCTCGACCCGCCGCGGGCCGGGTGCGCGCCGGCGACCCTCGACGCGCTGGTGACGCGGCCGCCGCGGCGGATCGCCTACGTCTCGTGCGATCCCGAAACGCTGGCGCGCGACCTGGCGGTGCTGGTGGCGGGGCCTTTCCGCGTCGAGTCGGTGCGGCCGGTCGATATGTTCCCGCAGACGCACCACGTCGAGTGCGTGGCGACGATCGTGCTGGACGAGGACCGGCGCGAGCGGCTCGCCGCGCGGCAGCACCTCGTGCTCGCGTCGTCGTCGCCGCGGCGCAACGACATCCTCACGCGCCTGGGCTTGGAGTTCGAGCTGGCGCCGGCCGACGTCGACGAAGGGCCGGCCGAGGGCACGGCGCAGGAGGTCGCCCTCGCGCGGGCGATGGCGAAGGCGCGGGCGGCCGCTGGCGCCCGCACGGGCGGCACGGTCGTCGGCGCCGACACCGTCGTGGAGCTCGACGGCGCGGTCCTCGGCAAGCCTGCGGACGCGGAGGAGGCCACGGCGATGCTGCGCTCGCTGCGCGGCCGCGAGCACCGCGTGATCACGGGCATCGCGCTGATCGACGCGGCGACGGGCGAGGAGCGCTCGGGCTACCGGGCCTCGCGCGTCATCATGCGGGCGTACACCGACGACGAGATCGCGGCGTACGTGGCCAGCGGCGACCCCTTCGACAAGGCGGGCGCCTACGCCGTGCAGAGCGAGAGCTTCGCGCCCGCGGCGGAGGTCTTGGGCTGCTACCTCAACGTCGTGGGGCTGCCGGTCTGCGAGCTGCTGAAGGTCGTGGGCTCGTTCGGCCTGCGGCTGGACCCCTCGCCCGCGCTCCCGTGGCCGGAGCTCGAGCGCTGCCCGCAGTGCTCGTCCCGAGCCGCCGGGCGCTACAAGCAGCCGCGTAGGCGATGAACCTCTTCGGCGTCGGCAACATGGAGCTGATCGTCGTCCTGCTGGTCGCGCTGCTGGTCCTGGGACCGGCGCGCATGGTGGACGTGGCGCGCTCCGCGGGCAAGTACTGGAACGAGGCGCAGCGCACGATCCGCTCCGTGGCGGACGCGGCGACCGCCCAGCTCGACGCGGAGCCCGCTTCTCAGGCCAGCCGGGGGGAGCCGGGGGCCAGCCAGGAAGAACCGGGGTCCAGCGAGCCGGAGCCGGGCCCCGACGGGTCCGTGGCCCGCGGCGGTGGCGGGGGCGACGAGACGCCGCCTGGGGAGCCGCGTGGCTGAGGGCACGATGACCCTGCGCGAGCACCTGGACGAGCTGCGCAGGCGGCTGATGTTCATCGTCGTGTTCATGGTCCTTGCCACCATCGTGGCGTTCGTGTTCCGGAACGAGATCATCAGCTTCCTGCTGGAGCCCGGCTTCGGGCGCGTCGGCGAGCGGCCGATCGCAACGGAGGTGCTGGAGACCATCGGCGTGACCTTCAAGGTCACCGTCATGGTCGGCTTCGTCGCCTCGCTCCCCGTGGTGCTCTATCAGGTCATCATGTTCGCGTCCCCCGGCCTCAGCCGCCGCGAGCGCGCGTACCTCTTCCTGCTGCTGCCCGGCGTGCTCGCCGCCTTCGGCGCGGGCGTCGCGTTCGGCTACTACGTGCTCTTCCCACCGGCGTTCTTCTTCCTGTTCAACTTCGGGGCGGAGAACGTCGACGCGCAGATACGCATCGCCAGCTACATGAACGTCATCACGTCGCTGATGTTCTGGATGGGCGTCGTCTTCCAGATCCCCATCGTGATGTTCGCGCTGGCGCGCCTGGGCGTCGTGACGCCGCGCTGGCTCGGCCGCTTCCGGCGCGTCGCGGTCGTCCTCGCCTTCGTCGCCGCGGCCATGATCACGCCGACCTTCGACCCGGTGAACCAGACGCTGGTCGCCGTGCCCATCATCGTGCTGTACGAATTCGGCATCCTGCTCGCAAGGGTCGGCCAGCGGCTCCGCCGCCGCCGCGAGCCGCGTGAGCCCAGGCCGTCGCTCGCGCGCCGGATCGCCCGCAAGCTGCGCTTCTGGGACCGCGAGAGCTAGGCGCCGGCCCCCGTGGGCGGACGGGGGGATGTGCAGAAGGGCCAAGCCCCTCTGCCGGGGGTGCGGGGGTGTCCCCCGCAGCGTGTTAAATCACCCCCTTCCAGGCTGGAAGGGGGACGGGGGGATGGTCGAAGGGGTTGTGGCGCACCGACGCTTGCCGGTGCGAAGGCGCTGACGGTGGGGCGGGGGCTTAACTCTTGCCGCTCGTGGCCTCGGACTTGTCCTCGGCCGCTGTCTCGGCGGCCGGCTCCTCGTCCTTGCCGCCCGTGACCGCGGCGCGGAACTCGCGGATGCCCTTGCCCATGGCCTTGCCGACCTCCGGCACGCGGGACGCGCCGAAGATGACCAGCACGATGGCGAGGACGACGAGGAGCTCTTGCCAACCGATCCCTAGAGGCATAGCGCAATCAGCATAGCGTGGGCAGAGTCAGCAGGCAACGTTATACCCTTGCCCTAGCGATCAGCTCCGTGAGCGCTATCTCGTCGGTGGCGCCGCCCGTCTTCATCGCCAGGTCGGCCTCCAGCAGCAGGTCGTAGAGGCGGCGGACGGCGTCGGCCGTGAACCTGCGGGCCTGGTCGCCGACCTTGCGTACCACGAAGTCGGAGGAGGTCCCCAGCCGCTTGCCCCACTCGCTCTGGGCGACCCGGGAGCGGGACAGCTCCTGTGCGAGGGCGACCATGCGGGCTTGGCGTGCCACCATCGACACGATGTACGGCCCCGTGGCGCCGCCGTTGAGCAGGCGCGTCAGCGCCTTGAGCGCGGCGTCCGGCCGCTTCTCCATCACGGCGTCGACCAGATCGAAGACGCTCGATTCCCGGGAGTGGGACACCAGCGCGCCGACGTCCTCGGCCCTGATGGCCCGGTCCGCGCAGTAGATCGCCAGCTTCTCGACCTCGGCGTCCATCGTCCACAGGTCCGACCCCACGTGCTCGACGAGCGCCGCGACTGCTTGCTGCTCGATCTGCGCGCCCTTGGCCTCGGCGCGCTGGCGCACCCACGTGGCGAGCGCGTCGCGGCGCAGCGGCGGGAACTCGCGGACCGTGGCGCGCTCCGGGCCGAGGTTGCGGATCGCAGCTCGCAGGGGGTTGCTCGGCGTGAGCTTGCCGTCCACGAACGCCGCGTCGGAGGAGGGTGGGAGCTGCTCGAGCAGCTCGACGAGGCCGGCGGCGGGGTCCGGGGCCGCTGCGCCCGCGGCGCGGCCGCGCCGGCGAGGCGTGCGGCCGCCTTCGGCGGCGGTCAGCAGTCCGCGCACGATCACGAGCCGCCGGTCCGCCAGGAACGGCACGACCATGGCGGCGGCGCCGAACCGGTCGAGGCTGAACTCCCCGGCCCCCAGCCGCGTGACGTTCGCGTCGCGGACGTCCGGTGAGCCGACTGCCTCCAGCAGCTCGCCGATCGCCTCGTGAGCCGAGAAGTCGTCCTCGCCGTAGAAAACGTAGATCATCGTGGGGAGTCCGGGTCGTGAACGGCGTGCGGACCCAGTGGCTGGAGCCCGCTGTCGCCTTGGGACGGGTCCCGTCCTATACTTCTGCTTCGCGTGGAGGAGGGTTCGTGGCGCTCTTCATGTTCCTGCGCCGGCTGGCGTCGGTAGTCTACCTGATGACCCATCCGGACGTGCCGCTCCGGCTGAAGACGCTGCCGGTGCTCGCCCTGGCGTACCTCGTGTTCCCCAAGGACCTGTTCTTCGACTTCCGTGCCTTCGGCCTGATCGACGACCTCATCGTCGTCACGGTGCTCCTCGGCATCTTCACCTCGCGCGGCTGGTACCACATCGAGCGGGCGAAGAAGGGCAAGGACGACGCGATCCCGACCGCGTTCGAAGTCGTGGAGCCCGACGCCGAGCCCGAGTCTGGCGCCGAGCCCGAGCCTGGCGCAGCCCGAGTCTGGCGCCGGCGACGCGGAGCAGCCGCCGGATGGAGACACCCGCGGCTGAGCGCGAGGCGTGCGCCCTGGCCCCGGCGTGCCCGCGACTATAATCCTCCCACGCACCGCCCGTCCCAAGGAGCTCCCTCCATGGCCACCAACCCCCTGAAGAAGCACTCCGCCGAGATGACCGACGGGCCGTCCCGGGCGCCCGCCCGCGCCATGCTCAAGGCCATCGGCTTCACGGACGAGGACCTCGCCAAGCCGCTCATCGGCGTCGCCACGACGTGGATCGAGACGATGCCGTGCAACTTCAACCAGCGCGAGCTCGCCACCTACGTCAAGGAGGGCATCCGCGAGGCCGGCGGCACCCCCATGGAGTTCAACACCATCGCCGTCTCCGACGGCGTCGCCATGGGCACCGAGGGCATGAAGGGCTCCCTGGTCAGCCGGGAGGTCATCGCCGACTCCATCGAGGTCGTGGCCCGGGGCCACTCCTTCGACGGCCTCGTCGTCCTCGTCGGGTGCGACAAGACCATCCCCGGCGGGGCCATGGCGCTGGCGCGGCTCAACCTGCCCGGCCTCGCCATCTACAACGGCTCCATCGCGCCCGGCAAGCTCGACGGCGTGGACCTGACGATCCTCGATGTCTTCGAGGCGGTCGGCGCCCACGGTGCGGGCAAGATCGACGACGCGAGGCTCAAGGCCATCGAGGACGCGGCATGCCCCGGCGCAGGCGCGTGCGGTGGGCAGTTCACCGCCAACACGATGGCCATGGCGCTCGAGTTCTTGGGCCTCAGCCCCGCGGGCGCGAACGCGGTCCCGGCGCTCGGGAAGGCCAAGGCCGAGGCGGCGCGCGAGGCCGGCCGGCTCGCCGTGCAGCTCCTCAGGGACGACGTGAAGCCGCGCGACATCCTGACGCGCGAGGCTTTCGAGAACGCCATCGCGGGCGTCGCCGCCACCGGCGGCTCGACCAACGCGGTCCTGCACCTCCTCGCCATCGCCCGCGAGGCCGGCGTCGAGCTCGACATCGACGACTTCGATACCATCTCCTCGCGCACGCCCATCGTCGCCAACCTGAAGCCCGCCGGGGACTACGTCGCCGAGGACCTCTACAACGCGGGCGGCTACGGCCTCGTCGCCAAGGAGCTCGTCGGCGCGGGCCTCGCGCATGCGGGCGCGCGGAACGTCGACGGCGGGACCTTCGGCACCATCGCGGAGGCCGCCGTCGCGACGGCCGGCCAGCAGGTGGTCGTCTCGATGGAGCGGCCGCTCAAGGCCACCGGCGGCATCGCCATCATGCGCGGCAACCTCGCCACCGACGGCTGCGTGGTCAAGCTCGCCGGCCACGAGCGCAGCCTCCA